>DASXZC010000028.1:0-20058 GCA_036502165.1 Bryobacteraceae bacterium | reverse complement strand
GTCGCCCGCCGGCGGAGGCCAAGCGATGGTGCCGCGGTTGGAGAGGTGAATCGCGCCGAAATCAACGGGGTAAAGCTGTTCCATCGCCAGCGCCCCAAGGTCGAGGTTGATACCGACGCTCGAGTCCGGGCATTCACCGTTCACACAAACTTGATACACCTGGATGAACAGATCGTCCGTTTTGAAAACCGGGTCAGCCAGCAACATGTAGAAGTCCCCCTCGTTGTTGTCCTTGGGCCCCTCCGCGCGGGCGTCGGGAAGTTGCAGTTCCACATGTATATGGCACGTCCAGCCCTCGGGCTCGGGCAGAGTCCAACGGTTCGGAAGCAGGAAGTTGAGAGACTGGCTCTCCAAAGTCCGGTCGGGCGCCTCGCGCGCCATGATGCCATTCACGGAATTCAACAGTTGGGGCACGCCGCTGAGGACCGTCGCCCCATCTTTACTCAGGCATATTTTGCTTAGCTTGGCGTTCACATGTTGAAACGGGTCGTCGGTCGACCCTACCTGTTTGACGAAGATGCGCATCACAGTCGGTTTACCAGACTGAATAATGGCCTTCTGGGCCACGTCCTGATTCACCTGAACAAACTCTACGTGATCGATGCTAACGTCCGGAGCCCTGTTGTAAGCCACCACCACGTCGGAGTTCACCGCCACCGTCTCGGTTACGCGATTGATCAACACGGCTCGGAGGTACACCGTGTCCGGAGTATCGTCGCCGATTTGCACCGTGAAATCCAAGTCGTTTTCGCCCGACGGACGAGTGGCGGCTATGAGGTTCGAACTCCCCAACAGGTTCCCACCGCTGGGAGCGTCGTACAGCCGTAGCGCGACCCACGCGGCGGTGAAGCTCGAGAAACTGTATTTGACGTGGCCGCTGAAGGTGATCAGGCCCTTGGAAAAGCCGCCCGCCGGATCGGGCGACCAGTTAGTCAGCGTCAGACTGTCGGTGGTGGCGGCAACGAAGGTATAGTTCGCCGTGAATACGGCCGTCGCCGAGGCCGTGACGATTTGAGCCTCCATCACCGCATATTGTGATCCGTCCGGGTTTTTAACGACCTCGAACGACGCCGTGGTGCAAGGCGCCCCCGGCGACCGCAAACCATAGAAACAAAGACCGTAGCTAAGGTTCGGATCGGGACTCAGGTAGGCATAAGGACCAAAGTCTGTTGGGTCACTGTTGCTGAGAGTGGCGGTGAAAGATGCCGCCGGCGTGACCGTCAGCAGGCCGGTGAGTCCACTGTTGGTGTTGAGGGATGCGATGGGAAACGTGGCGACCGGCAGGTTCACAACCAGGGTCACCGTCGAGTTGCCGTTCGCCATAGTGGCGGTGAATCCGTTGGCGGTCAGAGTTGCGGTGGTAGCGCCGGCGTTCACGCCCCTCGAGACATTCACGTGGTCGATCTTGAGAGTAGCCGGTCCTATCGGCGATGACTGGCCAAGCAGCAACGCGGCGGGCTGGGTGAAAAGGACGCAGGCAACAGCCAATCGGGTTCTCATGCGGGGACCTCGCGGACCTGGCTCTCAGGTAGCTTCGCCCCAGCCGGTGCGGGCGCCGGCAACTGCGGCGCCGGCGTCAGTTCATGCCCGCAGCGTGGACACCGTTCGGGCTCGACGAAAACCTCTCGGACGATCCGCGTGATTCGCACTGTTGTGGTAAGCTTCATGTCAAGCGCCTCAAGTGATTCTCCTGGGGAACTGTGGGCGAAATCCTGAACAAAAGCCGATTTTTTTCCGAATTCGGCTTGTTGCTCTAACGGGGTCGAGATGTCATCAGCAGCGGTGCCGCTGGTCTATCGCATTGAGGGCATGGAAGTTGACGTTGCCCGCGGCGTCCTCATCCGTGACGGCAGCGAACTGCACCTCAAGCCCAGGGCCTTTCAGCTTCTGCTCCACTTGATTGGCGCGCGTGACCGCCTGGTCCCGAAAGAGGAGCTGATGAGTCTGCTCTGGAAGGACGCCGTCGTGACCGACGATGTCCTGACCCAGTGCGTGGGGGAACTGCGCCGGACGCTGCGCGATGACGCCCGCAATCCGCGTTACCTGAAGACCGTACCGAAGCGCGGGTACCGGTTTATCGCCGATGTGGAAGAAGTGCGTCCGGCTCTGGCTGTCGTCCGCCAGGAAGTGACGACGGTCGAAATCCAGCAGACCTATGTAGACGAGGGCGAGCCGCTGCCGGCGCTGCTTCCCCAGAAATCGGTCAGGCCTCGCAGCTCGGTGTGGGTCGCAGCCGTGGCAACGGCCGCCTTGATCGGAGCCGCCGCCGGGTGGTTCGCGATCGCCCGGCCAAATCCGCCGGCGCCTGCACCTGTCCCGGGCAAGCGGCAATTGGTCGTCCTGCCGTTTGAGAACCAGTCTGGACAAAGCGATCTCGACTGGCTCCGGGACGGCTTGGCGGATATGCTGACCGCAACTCTGACGCGCTCGCCCTCGATCGATGTCCTGAGCCGGGAGCAGGCGGCGTTGTGGATCGGTCGCCTCGGAAAATCCGGGTTGCCCGCGGCCATCGAGGTGGCGAGGCACAGCCATGCCGGGATCGCAGTCACCGGCTCGTTCGCCCGCCTCGGCTCGGAGATTCGAGTCGATGCGCAGATCTATGATGGCCGCACCGGCAAGCTGTTGGCGGCCGATGGAGTGACCGCCGGTGCGGATCAAGTGCTCCATCAGGTGGAGTATCTCGGCGCCCGGCTTTCGAATGCCTTGCGGGCCAGCGTGGCGCCGGGGGATCTGGCTTCGGCCATGACCAACAGCCTCGAGGCATGGAGAGATTATGAGAATGGCCTGCGGCTGATCGAGTCGGTCCAGACCGACGAAGGTATTCGTTTGTTGGAAAAGGCCATCGCGCTCGACCCGAACTTCGGCATGGCATACGCTCGGATCGGCTATGCCCACGCGGTCGACGGCACGGACCGCGAGGCTGGTCTGCCTTACCTGCGGAAGGCGTTCGAGATGGGAGACCGGCTCTCTCCTAAAAATCGCCAACACGTGCTGGCCTGGTACGCGTTAGCCAAGGGCGACTACCAGGCGGCGATCCGATGCTATCAGGAGCTCGTCGCCGCGTATCCGAATGAGATCGAGGCTTACTATCGCCTGGGAAACCTGTTGAGGGGGGAATCGCGCCATGCAGAGGCCATCAGCGTCATCCGCCAGGCGATTGCTCTTGATCCGGAAGATCCGAAACTGTACAACGGTCTCGCGACGTATCATTCCGAACTCGGGCACCATCGCGAGGCCATTGAGGCGGCGCGGCAATTCGTGGCGTTGGCGCCCAACGATCCGAATGCTTACGACAGCTTGGGGCTTGCTTACCAATTCGCGGGCCAATATCGTGATGCGCTTGCGGCAATGAACCAGGCGCTGGCTCGGAATGCCGGATTTGCACTCGCGCACGTTCACCGCGCGACGCTGTACTGGCAAATGGGACGCCAACGGGACGCGCTTCGCGAGGAACTCGAGCGCGCATCGGCCGGGGTTTCGCTGTTCTATCGCACGCGCTACTGGGAACAGGCGGCTATGCAGTATTGGCGCCTCGATCAGCGGGTTGCCGCGCGCTCGGCCGTGACCAAAGTCCTGAGCCTCCAACCGCGAGGCTACGTCACGAGAAATCCAGCTCTCGTTCTGCTGCCCCATCCTCCGGATGCGGCACCCATTCAAGGCCGCGGAGCCCGATTCGGATTACGGTCTGAATTTTTCTACCTCGCGGCGCGCTCGCGGGCGAACCACCAGCCGGACGAGATGCTGGAGAATCTGCGCCAGACGGTTCGCTTCGCCCCGGCATGGGGCTCCGGAGAATTGCTGGAAGATGCGCTCGCCGATGGATACCGCGAGTTAGGTCGTTGGGAGGAAGCGATTGCCGAGTACCGGCGGGCGCTCGGTGTTTTCCCTGGGATGGGACTCGCGCGCTTCCATTTGGCGCAGGCGCTCGAGCATCAGGGCCGAGAGGAAGAGGCGAAGACCGAATATCGTCGTTTTCTCGAAGTGTGGAGGGATGCGGATATGGAATTGCCAGCGATCCGCGAGGCGCGGGCAGCGATCCGCTGAGTTCCGGTTCGCGAATGCTGGTGGCCCCAGCAGGACTTTGCAGTGAAATCCAGTATTATCCTGTGACATACGCAACGAAAATCACCACCTCAACAGACTGGCGATGGCTACCTGCGCCCCGCACGTTCCGGATCTTCAATCAAATAAACCCATACCGCGTTATTATCCACGTCCGACGAATAGGTAAGGAACATCGGAGCCGTCCTGCTCGCAATGATCTGAAGCATATACTGGCGGTCACCATAGTCGGTTGGATCGCGGACAACCGCTGCAACCTTCGGATTCTCGCGCCTCCATACGGAAAAGGAGGTCTGGATCGAGCTGGTGTACTCTTGAACGGGGTGCCGCCTCTCTCTCCCTGTGAACCCAACGACATAATCTTTCGCGACAACGCCAACCGTGTAATGCACACCGGTTGGAGAGCAGTACGCTTTACGGTTCTTCGTCAGCGTTTCAATGTTGATCGCTTCGACGCAGTCCCTCTTAGTGAAAAAAATGTCTGCGTTGTATCCCACGATCAGCATCTGCTGGCCTGAAAGGGCCGGCTGCCCGAGTTGGGCTCTGGACACTCCCAAATCTTTGCAATTCAATTCAGGAGACAGTTCGCACACCGTGATCGAGGCAGCGTCCGTCCATCTCCCAGCAACGTGCCACTGTGAAACGGCGGCACGACCGGTGTCAGCGTCGTAATCGATGTAGATGTCTCCCTCATAAATCGCGTTTTTTGCCACAGTGGCCCGTCCAATCAATGCGCCGGCATCCAAAGAATAGACCGCGATCGAAACGGATGCGTCCCGGAGGTAAGAAAACATGGCTACACGGTTCCGCTGCTTGTCGACTGCGAAGCTCAAGATGCGTCCCTCGGGACGCACTGTGAAGCGTCCCACGGAGTTCAAACTCTTGGGATCCAGAATTTCCAGCCCGTCACCCTTTGGGCTGCAAATATAGATCGCGTCGGGCGAGCGGACCACCTCCAAGTGGCCGCATCCTGCTTCATCGCGGTGAAAATCCCTTCGCGCTACGTCTGAGTGGTCCTTCAGGCTCCAGGCGGTAATCCGCCGAAAGGATAGTCTTGTGCGATCATCTCCCCATCCGATGAAAACTTCCTCTTGAAGAAGCAGCCTGTCGGCTTCCGGATAAAAGGTCGCCCCCGACAATCTCCCCGCAGGTAAAGAAACCTTCCAGCCAGTCACCGAAATGTTCTGAGCCGGCGGCCCTGCGAAGAGGGTCACGGCCACAAGAAGCGCCGCTGCCGATGATCCCTTTAGCGAGGCTCTCTTATAAGTCGCAAACTGCATCACTGCTCCCCTATCGGGCGTTCGCTTTCAGGGACTGTTAAGCCGAATGGTTCCGTCCAGGCATGAAGAAGCTTCGTCGTCCCATCCGCTCCGACGCAGTAGGCCAGGACCTGCATGCGGAGGGTCAGCTTGTTCCCTAGCTGAGTTCTGCGTTCCTTATGGAAGAAGAACAAAGTGGGATTTCCGCCGACCTCAGCACTGTGCCCCGGCGGCAGCGAGCCACACTGCGGAAACTTGTGTTCTCCGAGCAGCGAGTCGTTCCCCTGCATCAGAATGATCCACTTCCCGTCAGCACCACGGGCCTCGACGGTAGACACAGACCAACCGCCGCCCTCGAAAGGAATCGCATCTCCTCCACGGTTGGCGAGCCAGAGTCTGAACTCGATGTAGACCTTCGGCGCTGTTCTCGCGCTCTCTGCCAATGAAGCGCGCTCGACCTGAACCCGTGCCTCCATGCCGCGGGTCTCAGCCCCCGCCGCTCCCACAATGAATGCTGTAATAGCTAAGAACGAAAGTCCTGTCGTCATCGTTGCATATCCTATTAGGGCTTTTCCTTCAACAAGAACGATTAAGGACTGATTCGAACATAACCCATTCTCGTGATGAAATCTCCCTTGAATATACCAGCTCATCGATTTTTCCAATCCTGATATTAAACACCCAATTGTCTCCGACCTACTTCTGTTGTGGAATCATCACCCAAGATGGCCATGGAGTGTGAATTCCAAAGAAGGGAAAAGAATCGGAGAGGATTGCGCCGTCCGCGATCCGGTACACATCGAGGTGGCCGTAAGTAGGCCGAGGCCATACCGAGATCTTCCTTTCGGACAAAAGCAGATACCTGCCGTCAGGCGACCAAAGCGGCGGCGCGCCAAGCATTTCGCGCTCCGGAAGAAGCACACGGTTCGAGCCCGTCGCTACGTCATGCAAAACCAATCTGTGCGCCGGCGAGATGAAGGCGATTGTTGCGCCGGAAGGCGACCAATGCGCGCCCGAACCGTCTCCGATTATCGAGGCCGAGCCACTTGGCAGGGACACCACGCGGATCTTACCCTCTTGCGGCGAATATGCTAACGAATGCCCATCCGGAGACCAGTCGATCGCCGCAGACGGGCGGTTGAGGTCAGGATGCATCGGCTCTCCGACGTCATCTATTAGAAGTCTGGCTGCCGTATCGCGAAACCCAGCGATATATAGCCCAGCCCGTTCAGGAAGTCCACTTGAATGGCCCGGCCTTCCCAGAAAGGCGAACCGCTTTGCCTCGGCGTCCACGGCAACGGCCAACGACTGAATTTTGAGCTTCGATCGAGTAACTTCCCTACCCGCTACGTCGGCTACCACCACCTCGCCTCCCTCCATCATCGAATGGATCGAGCCCGACGCCATCTGCAAGAAGCTCACGTTAAGCAATACAGCATAGCCTGAGGACCAGTCCGCGAAGATGGTACGAGCGCAGCAGTCCAGGGCGATATCCTTCGTGCTGCCATCAAACCGCCGTATGTGCAGAGCGGCCGTATCGCCGCGGCTTACCGTTGCCAGCGACAGTCCCGCCTTCCCACGGCTGGCTAGCTCGTCTCGAAAAGGATCGCTTTGATCGGCTGCCCAGAGCAACAGAGCCGCCGCAATCAGGATGAGTACGCAGGACCGTCGAATCATAAGGGTTGTAGCTTCTATCTTCGCGCTTAAATCGAACGCAATGTTCCGACTGGAAACGAAAACTGCGAGCTGTTGACTGAACGCGCTAATTGCGCAATTGCGCCGTGATTGTTAATCCGAGGCCACATGCACAATTAGCATAGGCTCTCTATACGGGATCGGAAATTATCTTCCTCCATTTCCTCGGTTGATTCCGGAAAGATGCTCCGCAGGACCGCATCGACCCCGGGGCCAAATGTATCCACCTGTATGATTCTGCCCTTGGCTATTGTGACCGGTTGGTACATGCCGTTGGCGAGTCCGGCAAGTTGCTCTCGCTCGTCGAGTGACACGCAGCAGAAGGTGCCGCGCCGCCTACTTGCTCTCCAAGCTCCGGTTGACCCATCCGCCGAAGCTGACTCGAAGGATCCCTGCGAATTTCGGCAAGACTTCGCGCAACAGAACAAACTGAGGAGCCGTCGGTGGTCGCTTTGACTTCCTCATCTGACAGCTACCGGAAGTTAATAGTTGATCATGACTCATTCGTCTCAATCGCGCGTGCCGTCCTCAATGGCTTTCCGCACTGAGAGCACGGCGGCCCGTAGAGCGAAATGCAGTGATGGAAGACCGCGTTCGGATTCGTTTCGTGGAACCCCGTGTGATTCGCTCGTATTCTCGCAGGAGGGGAGCGAACCGCCGCTCGAGATTGTTGCCAGCATCGCGGGCTTGCGATTTCACTACCCGGCTGTACTCCTCAAAGTCGAGCATCGGAATCTCCATCTTGCAGCGCCAGCACCAAAGGGTTTTCATTAGAACAACGATGATGGCCCTCGATCCCGGGCCTCCACGGGGGCCAGCCTTTCGATTGCGATTATTTCAATCAAGCTGCACCCATGCTTTGTGCGATTTCCTTCGTGGATTTCGCACCAACACCAGCATCGGCGGCGTGATCTTTCCATCGCCCGACCGCCTCTTGTACTCTAGTGAGAATTCGCTTGGCGTGTTTGAGCTTGTGTTCTTTGCCCAACGCCATCAGATGTTCGACGCCCGGGTTCTTGCCTTCACCCATCACCATCGTGCTTTGCTCGCCAGCGGGACCGTCCGAGAAAGTCAGGTCGTAGGCCGGAGCGAAGTTCCACTGACGTTTGTTGTCGAGAAGGAATGAGAAATTCTTCGAATGATCGTCGCGGTTGTGAGCGAGCACATTGAAGCAGGCGAGAGCGTAGGCTTTCTCGACCTCGACGATGTTTTTGGTGAGGACCAGAACCACGCGCAGGATCAGGTTGTAATCAAGCGCAGGAATGCGATGATCGGCATGGATCAGCCCCGAAAGGCTGTGCATGTGCAGTCGCCTGTCGCCTTGGCGGTCGAAACGCTTCACCCCGAAGTAGCGTTGCTTCCGGGTGCGGAACAGATGCGTCTCGGGTACGTCCACGCCGGCATCTCTGGCCATCAGGCTGTAGGCGTATTCAATCGCCCCGACATCCCGCGGATCCTGCGACGAGGCGAACTTGATCATCCAGTGCTCGTAGCCCGGTTTGAGTTGGGCTTGGCCGCCGTGAATGATTTTGGATTTGCCGGCACTCACTTGCGCCACGATCTTCGGACGCGCGCCAGCCGAGGAGCCATTCAGCTTGAGCAGCTCCTCGAAAACCTCTTCGCTCTCGCCTGCCAACATGATTGCCGACTCTTCCGCCAGCCGGTCGAATGCAAGGGGAGTGTCGCTATCCGGATTTTGGCTTAGATCAGGTTCGTAACTGAGGGCCCCCATGCCGTGCCGGCCGACAAAGGCCAACCGGTCAAGCGGATTCAACTGTCCCCGTCGGACGCCGTGTTTCTCGACCGTGCGATCGAGCAACAGCCGTCCCCAACCGTCCGGCAGGCTGTCATTGAATACGCCAAAGAGACCGTCGAACATCATATCGGGCGCGATGAATACCCCAGGCCGAAGTGGAAGTTTGAGCGGTGAAATCTCGATTCCCGAGGCAATGAACGCGGAATCGTATTCGAACAGGATCCTGCGCTCACGCAGCGCGAGACGCCCCACCTTGAGGCGCTCCTGTCCTCGAGGTAACCGTCAGGAGACTGGTCGGGCTGTAGGTCACTTGATCCGTCCCTTGCGCCGCTGTTTCGGCGTTTGCAAAATCTCATCAAGCGTCGTGGCGGCGAGGGGTCCCCTGTCGGTCATACAAACCGAATCGAAGTCACTCAGGCAATCGAGAACCAAGGCGAGCTTGAGCAGCGCATCAAGCGAAATCAGCCCGGTTCGCTCGAAGCGCTTCAACGAGCCCCAGCTCACCCCGGAGCGCTGCGCCAGCCCTTCCTGCGTCAGGTTCAAATGGAGCCGCCGGACTTTGAAGCGCGTAGCAAGGCCCGTCTGGACGTCCGTCGGGGTTTGCAGCGCTATAGATATCCTGTTATCCATATGTGGCTCGAAATTGATGTTATAGATAATATGTTAGCCGTTTAGTAGTGCAACTACAACATCGGCTTCGAGAAGATCGTGCAGGCGCTGCGTATGCTCCGGGCTTTGGCCGATTCTTCGCGGCGCTCAACGCTTCAAAACACCATACGTCGCTGGCACCCGTTAGGTGAAGGATGAATTAGCCAACCAGGAGCAGATGGTGCACAAGCAACCTCCACTCCAATCTGGAACTCTATCGGCTTTGGTTTGCCGGACCAGACCCATATCGTGTTCCCGATTCGTGAACGACCACTCTCAGCCCGGAATCCATCACCGCGTAGTTCGGACTTTCGATGCGTGTGCTAACAATTGGCCCGCTTCGGAAGCCAGTGGGCCAGTACGGCCGGCACACCGCAGTCGCAATCATGGCAACCCCGAGACCAGCCACCAGGATTTTCGCGTATCTGCTTTGTGGAACCGTGATCATTGCGAACATAGCGATCACCGCAAATAGGAGAAAGGCGAGCATGAAAATCTCGAACATACCTTGCAGATCGGCCATTCATCGCCTCCGCATCATAGGGTTCGCTCGACTTCGTGTTCAGCGATCGCCGCTGCGCCTTTCTCATCCGCCTCGACCCTACGGAGGGCGGACCCGAACCGCAATCCGGCCCAACTCGTCTAACGTACGACAGCGCAATGATACGTTAGACCGGAGTACAATGACGAGTGGGAACGTGTGACTTCGCTCCTCCGGTCTCGTCTTCTCGCCCGCGCATGGATCAGCGGGTGTGTCTTCGCCTCCGTGGGACTTGTGTTTGCCATGCCCCCCGACTTCTTTTTGAAGGACGCCGCCGGCCTCCTCCACACGTCTTCCGATCTACACCAATTCAAAGCGAGCGTCTTCCTCTTCGTCGCCACGGATTGCCCGAATTCCAATACCTATGCGCCCGTGATGGCACGGCTCTTCCGGGAATATTCTCCCCGCGGCATCGCGTTTTTTAACGTGTATTCCGATCCGTCGGAAACCGCCGCCTCCGTACAGAAACACGATGCGGATTTTCAGGTACCCTTCGCGGCACTCCTTGATCCGTCTCAGGCGCTCGCGCGAGAAACCGGTGCGCGATCCACTCCGGAAGCCGTGATTCTCGGTTCTGATGGCAAGCAACTGTATCGCGGCCGCGTCGACAACCGCTTCGTCGAGTTCGGCTCGACGCGATATCAACCTACTGAAAACGACCTGCGCGAGGCGCTCGACGCGATTCTCGCAGGCAAACCCGTTGCGCATCCAGTCACCAAGGCATTGGGCTGCGCCATTCCAGGAGTCGACTGAATGCGCTTTACGATTGCTATCTCATTCTTGGCCTGCGCGGAGCTTCTCTGCGCCGCCGGCGCCGCTGCCACGGACAAGAATGCCGGAGTCCCCACCTTTAACCACGACATCGCGCCGATTCTGTATGCAAACTGCTCCAATTGCCATCGCCCCGGCGAAGTGGCGCCGTTCGCGCTCCTGACGTATCAGGACGCGGCGAAGCGCGCCCAACAGATCGCCGCGATCACCGGGGCGCGCGTGATGCCGCCTTGGAAAGCCACTCCAGGTTATGGCCATTTCCTCGACGAGCGGAAGCTCACCGACAACCAAATCGCCCTGATTCACGAATGGGCACTGCACGGCGCGCCCGAGGGCAACCCGGGCGAGAAGCCGGCGCCGCCGAAGTTTTCAACGGGATGGTTGGGAGGTCAGCCGGATCAGATCGTAAAGATGACGCAAGTCGTCTCGGTTCCCGCCGAAGGTCCCGATCAGTTCCGCTGCTTTGTCGTTCCGCTCGACGCCAAGGAAGATGAATACGTGAAGATGGTGGAGTTCCGCGCGGGCAATCCAAAGATCGTTCACCACGCGATTCTGTTTCTCGACACCACCGGTGAAGCTCGCAGGCACGAAACGGTTCCCGGCCAAGGCTACTCTTGCGTCGGCGGTCCGGGTTTGGACATTACCGGATCGCTCGGCGGCTGGGCTCCTGGTGCGCAGCCGGCGATGTCCCGCGAGGGAGTCGCGCACACCATCAAGAAAGGTTCCGACCTGGTGCTGCAGATCCACTATCATCTCGACGGCAAGCCGGAGACCGACCAGTCGACCGTCGGATTGACCTTCTCGAAGGAACCGCCCACGAAGGGCCTGACGTTGATGGTGCTCGGGAACGAGAAAATCGACATTCCGGCGGGCGATGGCACGTACCAGATCAAAGCCTCCGGCGTGCTGCCGATGGACGCCGAGGCGGTTGCAATTTTCCCTCACGCGCACTATCTGTGCAAGGACATGAAGGTGGATGCCCATCTTCCTGACGGCTCTGTCGAGCCTTTGATCTGGATCAAGGATTGGGATTTCAACTGGCAGGGATCGTATCGCTACGCAAGTCCTGTGAAGCTCCCGAAGGGTACGCGGCTCGAGATGCAATACACCTACGACAACTCGGCCAATAATCCCCACAATCCCAGCAATCCTCCGCGTGAAGTCAAATTCGGCGAGCAGACGACGAACGAGATGGGATTCGCCTTCGTCTCATTGACACTCCCGAGTCCCGCTGACGTGCCAAAGTTCCGGAGCGGAACCCGCGCGGAATTCATTGCGACGATGCTCGAGAACGGCGTCGACGAAGAGGCGCTCGGTCCGCAACGCGCCGGACGCCTCAAGATGCTGTTGACCGCCTTCGACCGCAATCACAACGGGAAGCTCGATCCCGAGGAACGTCCCGCGCTGGTGGAGTTTCTCATCAAGCGGGACGAGCAGAATCAAGCGAAGCAGCACTAGGCGCTACCTTTTGGCGATGAAGGCGGCACTCCGCGGCAGCCACCTGATGAGCCCAAGCCCGATCACGAGCAGCATAAACGTGGCCGGTTCGGGAACGGAGGAGCCGGAGTCCGCCGCAAGGGTAAAGGTTCCCCGGGCGCCTGCCGCGGTTCGGTATGACGCAGGATGTCGCCCAACGTCCTGCCGGCGGTCATCACCCAGGTTCGTATATAGGTGTCCTTCGCCTCCTTCTTCGCCAACTCTTCGGCGAGGTCGAACGCCTGTCGGAACGCCGCCGCCGCTTCCACGGGACGATTCAGATTGATGCCGCCCTCTTCCCCAAAAATCTGCCCTTGATGGACGTATACGAGGATGGAGATCTGCGTCCGATAGCGTTGATTGTCGAAGCTCCCGCGATTGACCAGATTCCGCGCCTCTCGAGCGTTCTCCATCGCGCCGTCCAAGTCGCCGGTATAGAGCAGCGAACTCGCAAGCAGACTATGAGCCTGGGCGCGCGGACCGGGAATCGCGTCCGAGAGCCGCGCCACCTCGACGCCCCGCCTGGCATAGCCGAGCGCGTCGTCGAAGCGGTTCAGGCCGAGATGGATCTCCGCGAGATTGGCGAAAACATAGGCGGCGTTATTGATCTCGGCCTTCGTGAGATTCCCCAGCGCCGTCAGACGGCCCCAGCGTTGCGCCGACTCGATGCTGCGTTTGATTTCGTCCGCCGGGCGGCCTTCCGCGTCGGCGATGAGGGCCCGGTCGTGCGCAATAGTTCCGGCCTGCCGCAGTGCCTTGCGATTGACCGGGTCTTTCGAAAGAATCTGTAGGACGAGCGAATCCGCCTTTTGCAGGCTTTTCTCGGCCTCGCCGTATTGACCGAGATGATAGCCGAGCGGAACTCCCTGAATGCGCGCCACGCGGAAGTAGGCGGCGACAACCTCAGACGCCAGTGCTTGATCCCCGATAGCATCGTCTCCGAGTCCTTCCAAATACTCCTTCGTAGTGGCGACCAGTTTAATGCGCGCCGCCGTAGCGCCGGGCAGGTTCGCCAACTCCGGGTCGATATCGAGCACCTGTGTCGAAAGGTGGCGGAGTTGCGCGAAACGCCGTTCGGCGACCACTCGCTGCCTGTTCGCGACATAGAGGCCCGCCGAAAGGCTCGCGAATACCAGCGCCGCGGCGGCCACTGATGGGCGGTAGCGCCGTAGGAATTTGCGCGTTCGATACCAGCCGTTGCCGGATCGCGCCTCGACAGGCTTCGAATCGAGGAACGCCCTGACGTCACCGGCGAAGGCTTCGACCGACACGTAGCGCGCCTCCGGTTCCTGACGCAGAGCCTTGGCTACGATGGCGTCGATGTCGCGAGGCAAGCTTTTGTTCGAGCGGCTGGCGAGCGGTACAGCCGCGCGCCCGAGCATCACCTCGACCGGGCTTGCCCCCGCCTCGTGGGGAGACCGGCCGGTTACGAGCTTGTAGAGCAATGCGCCCAGCGAGTAGACGTCGGTCGCGGTGGTTTGCAGTTCACCGCGAAATTGCTCGGGGCTCGCGTAACCGGGCGTCAGCAGCCGCTCGATTGTCTGTGTGGCGCCCTCCTCCGTTTCGTCCAGTAGTTTCGCGATTCCGAAGTCGAGCAACTTCGGACGTCCACTTGCGTCGACCAGCACGTTCGATGGCTTCAGGTCGCGATGAATGATGAGGTGCCCATGGGCGTGCGAGACGCCGTCGCAGACCGCAACGAAAAGTTCCAGGCGCTGGCGTATGGTGATTCCATCCGCGTAGACGTCAATCGGAACTCCCTCGACGTATTCCATGACCAAGTACGGCCGTCCGCTTTCCATACGGCCGGCGTCGATCAACTGTACGATCGAAGGATGCTTCAGCGACGCCAGAAACTGCCGCTCTTTCAGGAAACGCTCGTGGTTCGGGCGCCGCGGACCATCCGGGCGCAGGAGCTTTATCGCGACCGTCCGCCGGATCTCGCCATCGGAACGTTCGGCCAAATAAACGGTCCCCATGCCGCCGGAGCCGATCAGACGAATGAGCTTGTAAGGCCCGCAGTGGGAGCCTTGAACCGTGTCAACGGATGCCAGCAAATGTTCAGCGGCTTCGCTAACGGGCTCCGTCAAACTCAAGTCTTCGGCGGAGTCGAAACGAAGCAGCGACTCAACCTCCGATCGAGCCTCCGGCCCGGTGCCGCGGTCCTTGAACACTCGCTCTCGCGCGGACAGCGAAAGATCGGCCAATTCGTGAAAGAGCTCGCGAACCTCGTCGTTCATGACCGTTTTTCGGTGGCTTTTATCCTATCAAAAGAAGTAGTCTGAAGGGACGATGACAGTCTCCGTTCCAGACATGCTCGATCGGCTTCGTTCGGGTGACCAGACCGCGCTGGGCGATTTGGTGCAGACTCTTTACGAGGAATTGCATCGGATCGCCGCGAGCAAACTCCGGGCAGAGAGGCCCGCGCATACGCTGCAAACGACCGCTCTGGTCCACGAGGTTTATCTGAAATTGGTGGGCGAAAACCTGCGTCATTTAGCGGATCGTGGGCATTTTCTTTCCGTCGCCGCGCGCGTCATGCGCCAGGTGCTGGTCGACTATGCGCGCGCCCGCGAAACGAAGAAACGCCTACCCGTCGAGTGGACGACCAGCCTGGATGTGGAAGGCCAGATGGGCGCGGACAAGGCGGAGCTGCTCGATTTGGACCGTGCCCTAGACGAACTGGCAAGCGAAGATCAAGCGCTGGCGGGGCTGATCGAGATGCGCTATTTCGGCGGGATGACGGCGGAGGAGTCAGCAGAGGTGACAGGCCAGTCGGTTCACAGAGTACGGCATGATTTAAGGCTGGCACAGGCGTGGCTCCGGCGAAAGCTAATCTGCGGCAGGCTCACCGATCAGGGGTAATTGAATCCCCGAGGTTCCGTGCCAGATAGTTCTCGAGCTCAACTATGCACGAGATCTTGAATGCCGGCGCGCCCTCGTTGTAGCAATGGCTGCTCTTACAGATTGCCTCAGCGATCAGAAAAAATCGGGACTCTCCGGCGACGACGCAAAACTTCCCGATTCGATGACAGGCCGCAACGTCCGAAAAGCACGAAGACTTCTCGGAACCTCTCGGCCGATCGGCTCTATTCCTCTTTCATATTGAAACTGATCGTAGAAAAGCACGAACAGTTCTCGACGGGACACCGCATCTCCCCAGCCTTGGAAAAGTCGCTTGCGTCGTAAGCCGTGATGATGTGCGGATCGAAGGGATGGCCGCACTGCTTACGATTTCCGTTCTCGTCGTCAAGGCTCTCAGTCGGCACATCGCTCTCCTGCATGCGGGACGCATTGACGCGCGGGATGGTTGCGGTGGTTTTTATGGTGACCAACCGATCTACTCCACCGCTCGAACTGCGCATAATAGTTCTAAAGAGTTGAACTATTATGAACTCCAAGTCCTACGTCGCGGACGAACGTGCACTGACCACATTGGCTGCATCCCAGGGCGGATATTTCACGTCCAAGCAAGCCGCCGTGATCGGGTATACAGCGCCCAAGAGGAATTATCACGTTCGCGTCGGCAATTGGGTGCGTGAGCGGCGCGGGATCTTTCGGCTTTCTACGCAACCCCTCCCAGTACGTCCTGACCTGATTCTGTGGTGGCTTTGGTCGCGGAATCGCCAGGAACAGCCTCAAGGTGTTTACAGTCACCAAACGGCACTTTCTCTGCACGAGCTAACCGACGCTATGCCGTCGAGGCTCCACATGACAGTGCCAAGAACGTTCCGTCGCAGCGCAGCCACGCCCAAGGCTGTGGTCCTCCACATGGCCGATCTGCCGCCTTCCGACATCGAACAAATCGACAGTATGCCCGTGACCAAGGCGCTGCGCAGTCTGGTCGACGTGGCGGCTTCCAGCGAGGTTCCTCTGCCGGATCTGCAGATCGCATTTGCCGAAGCTGCCCGGTCCGGAAAAATCACACGCGCGGAGATCGCGGCAGCTAAGATGGACACCGCTAAGCGAGATGTCCTGCGGGTCCTCCAAGGAAAACGGAGTAACCGCTGATGCCTGGCAGCCGGCCGTACTCTTCACCTGGCGCTTTCCGCCAAGCGCTTGAAGAGCGGCTGAAGGCAATCTCTCGACAGGAGGGGACGGACTTTCAGCGGCTCTGCCTTCAGGTTGCGTTCGACCGCTTCCTGGCTCGACTGCTCAATGAACCGGCTGGAGATTGGATTCTCAAGGGCGGCTACGCCATGGAACTTCGATTCGTCACGGCAAGATCGACGCGTGATCTCGACTTTACCCTTCGAACAGGCGATACAGAGTCAGCTCTCGATCACCTGCAACGTGCCGGCGCAACAGACATTGGCGACTTCTTTTCGTTTCGCGTCGGCGAGGCTATAATCGACCTCGGCGCCGCACCCTACGGTGGTGCGCGCTACCCGGTGGAGACTCGTCTCGATGGACGGACGTTCGTGAAATTCCATGTGGACGTCGGCATTGGCGACGTAATTCTCGAGCCGTTCGAGGCTCTGACGACTCGGGATTGGCTTGCGTTCGCGCAAGTCCCGGCGCCCTCGGTAATCATGATTGCCCGCGAGCAGCAGTTCGCAGAGAAGATTCACGCGTACACGCTCCCGCGCTCCAGTCCCAACAGTCGTGTTCGCGATCTGGTTGATCTGTATCTCCTCATTGCATCAGGATCGCTCAACGCTTCCGTTTGTGCCGAAGCATTGCGGCGAACGTTTGAGCGGCGTAACACGCACGCAATTCCAGTTGAACTCGTCCCGCCACCAGTGGATTGGGCGCGGCCCTTTCAGGCTCTCGCCGAAGAGTGCCGTATCAACGTTGGATACCGGGACGCATTTGAAGTGTTGCTCGGCTTCTGGGCCGTGTTGCGAATCGGCCTGTGACAGAACCGCGTCCGTATCACGACTCCTTGCCACTCTTCATCGCCTCGGCTTGATGAAAACGCATATTCCTACAGCCGCGAAATACAATAACGCCTGATAAATCAGAACCTTCTCGCTCTTTGCCGCATAAAGCAGAACATCTCCAGCCCATCGAGGGTGCCTAATAGGGCGACAGGACGCCGCTCAAATGCGCCGTCCCAGAAAGGACCTCTCAATACCATGGCAACCTCCGCCGTACAAATCGAAGCCAATCGCGCCAACGCCCGGCATTCAACCGGACCTCGCACCGAACAAGGCAAATCCGCCTCATCCCGCAACGCCACCACTACCGGACTCACCTCCTCCAAAATCTTCGTTCGCCCCGACGAGCAGGAGGCGTTCGACGAATTGAACGACACCCTCCTCGGCGAATTGCAGCCCGTCGGTGAAACCCAGCTCCACCATTTCGAGTTGATCCTCCACGCTCAGTGGAACATCCGCCGCTGTTTCGAACTGGAAGCGCAAATTCAAAACGAAGCCATTTCCAAAGGACTCGCCGACGCCCTCCTCGACGACGAACTCGTGCGCAAGCTCGACCGGATCTATCGCTACAAGACGATGCATGAATCGTCCCACCGCCGCGCGTCGAGCGAACTGCGCCACTTGCAGACCGAGTGCCTCTGGCGCCAGAGCAACGATCAGAACCCCGATGACGAGTCGATCCTCGTCGACTCCGCGAAAGTAACCATCAAGCGCAACCATGCAAAGGTCCTCAAAGAGCGCGCCAGCCTCGATATCGTTCGCCGGAACATCGAATCCTTCATCGCTCCGCCGGTAATCAACCGCCACGACCGCGTGTGAGAACAGACGGGAAACGAAACGAAGCCATCCGGCATTTGCGGGGACATGCGAAACGGGCGGAAAACGCCCGAAGAACCCGTGGATCTTTGACAACTCAAACAGATCGATGACGAATCGAGCCGAAGAACCCAAGCCGCGCACGCAAGATAGCACCGCGGGACAACGAAGCAAATCGAAGCCAACCAACCCACTGGAACCTCCACCATTCGCATCGCGTAGAATTGGTTGGAAGCAGTGTCGACAGATAGGCGAGATCAACCTTTATGAGTGACTATCCCTGGAAATATTGGATGGACGGCGACGACGGCGGAGACGGCGACGGTGGTGATGGCGGCGACGGCGGCGACGGCGGATATGACGACGGATCCGATGACGCCGACGACGACCAACAGGACGACGACGATCCCGATCAACAGGATCAGGACGGCGATGACAGCCAGGACGACGGCAGCGACGATCACGATGATGATGCCGCGAACGACGGCGACGATGACGGCGATCAGTCTCCCTATGACTCCGACCCGATTGTCGACGACGACGTCTTCGGTTCCGCGGAAGACTATCCGAACGCCGGCGAGGCCGACTTCTATACCGACGAAGGCAACTGGACCGACGAAGATTACGATGTCTCCGCGAAAAATCTGTTCGGCGACCATGAGTACTTCGGCGACACGCTCCAAACCCGCATGGCCGACCAGGGCTATCAGGTCTATCAGGACAACCGCTTCCAGCAGGGCTTCGACTCCATCACACCCGGCCTCAGCGACGGGCTCCATCTGTTCCAGCGCAATGGGCAGTTGACGGCGTTTGGCGTAGTGCCGATGATCATGCTCGGACTGCTGCGGCAGCGGTTTCCCTTCATCGATTTCAATCACGTCGATGTCGGATCGCCGACGCCGCCGAGCGAGAAAGCTCCTGTGCAGCCGCTGCCTCCCGAACTCGCATCGGTGCAGGAAAAGGATGCGGTCGACCTGCGCAAGTACGCCTCGCCTGTCGGCGATCAGGAGCAGACTTCGCGCTGTTCCGCCTTCGCGTGGACGCACGCCGAAGAGCTGGCGAATAAGGTTCTCGGCAATGAAACCGGGCGCCTCTCGCCCAACTGCACCATGTATTCGTTCCAGCAAATGCAAGGCGACGCCAAGGATTTCAAGTACGCATACAACGGAGGCGAAGGCACCATCAACGGTCCTGATCCCGGTCACGTGCTCGTGAAGCAGGGCACATGTCGTCAGGAATTGTGGCCCGATAATCAGCAGGAGCCCACGGTCGACGAGGCGCAGATGAGAACGGACGCAGGGACGCGTCTGCTGAAAGGAACGCCGCTGCCGATCTCCGCCGACGACGTCCGCAAGGTGCTCAGCGCGGGCATGCCCGTGCACGTTTCGATGAATACCGGCCCCGCGTTCGCCGACATCGGACGCGATGGAATCGTCAATTCTTCGGAAGCCCCTAGCGGTCAGCATGGGCGCCACGCCATGCTCTGCGTGGGCTTCACCGGCAATTTCTACATCATTAAGAATTCGTGGGGAACCGACTGGGGCGACAACGGCTATTGTTATGTCCCGCGCAAGGTGATGCTCGAGTCGGATCCGGAATTCATTGCCGTGATCATGAACCGTCCTCCCGGGCAGGAGCCTCCGCAGGCCGGCCCTGGCCAGGGTCAGCAACAACAGCCGCAAGCGAGTGCGAGCCGCATGAGGCAACAGCAGCAGCCGCAGCCCGCGCCGGAGCCTCCGAAGAAGAAGGGCTGGTGGCCGTTCTAGCGCGTGCCCGTTCCTTCGCCATTCCTGATTTTGGATGATACGTGCCCGTATTTCACGGACGCGCGGCCCAGCCGCACCGCCTTCGTGTATCCCGAATTTCCGCTAGAACCGCCGGAATTCGAGGCCGCGATTCAACTCGGGATGCGACGTTCAGGACGTCTGCTGTACCGTCCGCTCTGCCCCGGATGCCGGAAGTGCCAGCCTTATCGGGTGGAAGTCGCGACGTTTAAAATGTCGGACTCGCAACGGCGGGTGTGGAAGCGGTGCGACGGAAAGTTTGAAATCACGATCGCGCGGCCATCAGCCGACAAGGAGAAGATCGAGCTATATCGGCGGTACGGAGAATCGCAACACGGGAAGGGCGACTCTAACGTCGGAGATTATTCGG
>DASXZC010000027.1:0-5272 GCA_036502165.1 Bryobacteraceae bacterium | reverse complement strand
GCCATCGCGCTCGGGCTTGAAGGTCCGGTAGTTGATGGTCTCGGGCTTGGTCACTTCGCCGTGGGACCAGCTCCGGATCTTCTCCGGCGAGGCCAGGGAAATGCGGATGGAATCGAAATCTGCGATTAAATTAGCTCTATCGTACGGAGAAGAACGCATTTATAAAGTCTCCTGTAAAACCTTCAAGACCTAAAACCTGGAATCTAGCCACGAATGAACACGAATGCACACGAATAAAGGCAAGACCTTTTTAAGGTTTGCTTTTGATTTGATTCGTGTTTATTCGTGTTCATTCGTGGCTTCTTTTTCTTCTTTTAGTCAGCCGCCAGCGCGGTGTCCGGGATCTCGCGGGGCTTCTTCATCAGCTCGACGTCCAGACAGAGACTTTGGAGCTCTCGGATTAGCACGTTGAACGATTCCGGTACTCCGGGCTCGATGGCGGCTTCTCCTTTGACGATGGCCTCGTAGATCTTGGCTCGGCCATAGACGTCGTCTGACTTGGCGGTGAGCAGTTCCTGCAGAATGTAGGCGGCTCCGTAGGCTTCGAGCGCCCAGACTTCCATTTCGCCGAAGCGTTGTCCACCGAACTGCGCCTTGCCGCCCAGGGGTTGCTGGGTGATGAGCGAGTAGGGTCCGATGGAGCGCGCGTGAATCTTGTCGTCGACCAGGTGCGAGAGCTTCAGCATGTAGATGTAGCCGACGGTAACCGGTTGTTCGAATTCGGTTCCCGTCATGCCGTCAAACAGCTTGGTCTTGCCCGAAGTCGGGAGCAAACCGCCGGTGAGCTGCTTCTTGATCTCCTTTTCCGTCGCGCCGTCGAATACCGGCGTTGCGAAGTGGACGTTCAAGGCTTTGGCAGCCCAGCCGAGGTGGGTTTCGAGAATCTGTCCGACGTTCATACGGGAAGGCACGCCGAGGGGATTGAGCACGATTTCAACGGGCGTTCCATCCGGGAGGTACGGCATGTCCTCTTCGGGCAGGATGCGCGCGATGACACCCTTGTTACCGTGGCGTCCGGCCATCTTGTCGCCGACCGACAGCTTGCGCTTCATGGCGATGTAGACCTTGACGAGCTTGATGACGCCCGGAGGCAGTTCGTCGCCCTTGCGCAGCTTGGCGATTTTTTCGTCGGTGATCTTTTCGAGTACCGCGATCTGACGACCGGTCATCTCTTCGATGTCGTCGATCTGGTCGTTGGTGCGATTGTCCTTGTCCTTGAGGCGCATGCGCTTCAGGTCGCGCGATTTGATTTTTTCGATCAGGTCGCGGGAGATGTTGGTGCCTTTGGACAGGAGCTTCTTGTTGGTCTTTTCGTCGTGCAGGTCGGCCAGCAGTTCCTTGCCTTCGAGCAGGTTGCCTAAACGCTTGGCGCGCTCGTCGGTCAGAATGCGGATTTCGTCCTGCAGGTTGCGCTGCAACTGCTGGATCTCGGCGTCTTCGATGGCGCGGGCGCGCTCGTCCTTCTCCTGGCCTTTGCGGGAGAAGATTTTGCAATCGACCACGGTGCCTTCGATGCCGGGCGGGCAGTAGAGCGAGGCGTCCTTCACGTCGCCGGCCTTCTCACCGAAGATCGCGCGCAGCAGTTTCTCTTCGGGAGTGAGCTGCGTTTCGCCCTTGGGAGTGACCTTGCCGACGAGGATGTCGCCGGGCTTCACGGTAGCGCCGATGCGGATGACGCCGCTTTCGTCCAGGTTGCGGAGGAAAGAATCGGCGATGTTGGGGATGTCGCGAGTGATTTCCTCGGGTCCCAGCTTGGTGTCGCGGGCTTCGATCTCGAACTCTTCAATGTGGATCGAAGTGTAGTAGTCTTCCTTGACCAGCTTTTCGCTGACCAGGATGGCGTCTTCGAAGTTGCAGCCGCGCCAGGGCATGAAGGCCACCAGCACGTTGCGTCCGAGAGCCAGTTCACCGAAATCGGTACAGGGACCGTCGGCCAGCACCTGGGTCTTCGAAACCCGCTGTCCCTGTCTGACAATCGGCTTCTGGTTGATGCAGGTGTTCTGGTTGGAGCGCTTGAATTTGGTGAGCTGATAAATGTCAGCGCCGACTTCACGCGACATCTGCCCTTCGTGCGCGGTACCTTCGACGCGGACGATGATCCGTTCGGAGTCGACCGAATCCACCACGCCGGAGCGTTTGCACAGCACCACGGCGCCGGAATCGCGGGCCGTTACGTATTCCATGCCGGTTCCGACATACGGAGCGTCGGCGCGCAGCAGCGGAACCGCCTGGCGTTGCATGTTGGATCCCATCAACGCGCGGTTGGCGTCGTCGTTCTCGAGGAACGGAATCAGGCTGGCCGCGACCGAGACCAGCTGCTTCGGGCTGACGTCGATGAACTCGATCTCATCGCGGTGTTTCAGAACGAAGTTGCCGGCCTGGCGGGCGTTGCACAGGTCGTTGACGATGTAGCCCTTTTCGTCGATCTCGACGTTGGCTTGGGCGATGGTGTACTTGTCTTCTTCCCACGCCGAGAGGTACTCGCAGTGAGCTTCGTATTCAGCGGGCTGCTTCTTAGCCGCCAGATCGGCGTTGGCCTTCTCCATATCGGCGCGGCGCACGATATCGCCGACCTTGTAGGGAGTGTCGCCAGGGTTCAACACCCTGACTTCGTCGGTAACCACGCCCTTCACCACCTTGCGATACGGGCTCTCGATGAAGCCGTACTCATTGATGCGGGCAAAGCAGGAGAGCGACGAGATCAGACCGATGTTGGGGCCTTCCGGCGTTTCAATCGGGCAGATACGTCCATAGTGCGTGGGGTGGACGTCGCGGACTTCGAAGCCGGCGCGCTCACGGGAGAGACCTCCTGGTCCGAGGGCCGACAGACGGCGCTTGTGCGTGATCTCGGAGAGCGGGTTGGTCTGATCCATGACCAGCGAGAGCTGGCTGGAGCCGAAGAACTCGCGGATGGCGGCCATCACGGGCTTGGCATTGACCAGGTCGTGCGGCATGGCCGTGGACATTTCCTGGTAGACCGACATCTTTTCCTTGATAGCGCGCTCCATGCGGACCAGACCGATGCGGAACTGGTTTTCGAGGAGTTCGCCGACCGCGCGAACGCGGCGGTTGCCAAGGTGGTCGATGTCGTCGACGGCGCCTATACCTCGGCGCAGTTTCAGCAGGTAGCGGATGGTAGCGTAGAAGTCGTCCGGGTCGAGCGTCCGCTTGTCGAGCGGAGTGGCGTCGGCCTTGTCGAACAGCTTGATGTTGAACTTCATGCGACCGACGCGCGAGAAATCGTACTTGCGGTGGTCGAAGAACATGCCGTGGAACAACTGGGTGGCGGTGTCGAAGGTCGGCGGGTCGCCGGGGCGCAGCTTACGGTAGATTTCGATCAGCGAGTCCTTTTCGGACTTCACGGGATCTTTGCGCAGGGTGGCGGCGATGACGGTGCCGACGTCGTCGCGCTCGGGAAAGAAGATATCGAAGCTCTCGATACCGGTTTCCAGGATCTTACCGACCAGGGCCGGGGTCAGTTCGTGGTTGGCGTCGACGACGACTTCACCGGTATTCATATCGACGACGTCGCCGGCGATGTAGGCGCCTTCGAGGTCGTTGGCGGCGACTTCGACTTCGGTCAGCTTGGCTTTCTGGATTTCCTTCATGAAAGAAGGAGTGATCTTCTTGCCTTGCGGGACAACCGTTTCACCGGTTTTAGTGGTGATGGCGTGGGACAACTTCAGGCCGCCCAGGCTGTCGTCGACCTGCCAGAACAGCTTCTTGTCGCGAACGGCCATCTTGGTAATGCGGTAGAAGGTGCGGAGAATCTGTTCGTCGGTTTTCAGGCCGAGGGCTCTCAAGAAGACCGAGCCGTAGAATTTGCGTTTGCGATCGATACGGACGTAAAGCAGGTTCTTGGTGTCGTATTCGAATTCGACCCAGCTGCCGCGGTAGGGGATGATCTTGCCGAGGAAGTAGCCCTGGGCAGGGACGCGTTCGAAGAAGACGCCGGGGGAGCGGTGGAGCTGGGAGACAATGACGCGCTCGGTACCGTTGATGATGAAAGTACCGTTATCGGTCATCAGCGGGATTTCGCCGAAGAAGACCTCTTGCTCTTTTATGTCACGGACGCTCTTGGCGCCGGTTTCGGGATCTTTGGCGTAAACGGTGAGGCGGATGGTGACTTTGAGCGGAGCGGCATAAGTCATGCCGCGTTCCTGGCACTCCACCATGTCATATTTCAGTTGCAGGCCGACAGGGTCGCCGCACTTGTTGCAGAAGGTGACGACGTTTTTGTTGAAGGTGCCGCAGTGGTGGCAGAGTACGTCGCCGGTATGAAACGGGTCGGTTTTGATGGTTGCGCCGCAGGCGGGGTTGCGGCAGGTGGAACGGAGGTGGTGCAGTCCTTTCAGGTTGCCGCACTTGCACTCCCAGTTACCGATCGAATAGTCAACAAATTCGAGTTGGCTGACTCCCCGGAAGTCAGAAATGGGAAAAACTGAATTAAAGACGGTCTGCAGACCCACGTCATCGCGTTCGTTGGGCAACAGATCCATTTGGAGAAATCGTTCGTAGGATTTCTTCTGAACTTCGATCAGGTTCGGGATCGGAATCGAAGTCTTAATTTTGGAGAAGTCAACTCTCTCCGGAGCGCCAGCCGCATGTGCGAGATTAGTCATCTGTCAAAAAACTCCTGAAGTCAACGCGAACAGCCGGATACCGGGATCTACCCGGGGTTCCGGCGTTACGAGAACAAAAAAACTGGCGGGCGTTGCGCTTTTCGCATGCCCACCATCATTTGCCTGAATGCACGAAGGACCACTCCAGCTATTGGTCTCCTGGCCGTTGGTCGAGTCCGGCGGGAGGAGAACAGGGCTCTTTTACTGCAAACCGCAGCCTGTTCGCGGTCGAGCGACTGGAAGTGTACGGAACGGGGTTGTGCGCGCACTACAGAAGACGGACCGAAGCGCGCAACAGTTCCACAGCGAGAATAAATGCGTACGAGAGAAGTAGGGAGCGGAGGTACACTTCTGGCGGCTGCTTTTAAACGCAGAGCTTCCCCGCTAGCAGTAGGAGGAGCACTGCACGTTAAATGCCAGGAATCAAATTTCACAGTCGCCAATCCGGTTTTGAAGCCGGTTGAAACCAGTGCCAAGAACTTTAGTGTACATGGAACCTGGCAGGCAAGTCAAATACCAATTTGGGGCGGCCTTACGGCAACCCCAAGCTCCCCATCCATTGCGGGCGATAAAACCCGCGTTGACAACTACTTGACTTCGACGGTCGCGCCGGCGTCGGTGAACTTCTTGGCAATGGCTGCCGCTTCGTC
>DASXZC010000026.1:0-3449 GCA_036502165.1 Bryobacteraceae bacterium | reverse complement strand
GGTTGATCTCGTGTTGCGTCGCCGATTTCCGGATTGGCGCTCTGATCCGGTTGTTGAAAACGATCGCGAACTGGCCCTGAAGTATTCAGGTTATTGTCGAACCGAGGATCGAGTACAGGCTGAGTATCAAATTGTTCCCGTATTGACGGGGCTCTTCTGGGAGGTTGAGCATTCGGCAATATATAAGCCCTCTCCCAGACTCCGCGGCGTCTTACGTTCCCCTGAGATGCAGGAGCGATCGGCGATGGTTGTCGAAGCCCTGCGAGCTTTCGAAGCTGAGTTCGAAGGCGTGATCGAAAAAAGCATTGACGATCAACGCGCCTGAATTGGCCCGCGTGTCGCGGGCGGCGGGCAGCAGTCCGGCGAGCACGCTATGATTCCGTTCGCCTGAGCTTCCCGCACCAGTTCGATCAGCCCCGCGACAAACAGCGGATGCGTTCCCACTGTGCCCGCGCGCGCGAATTCGATGCCGCGCGATTCGGCGAGCTTCGCCGCTTCATAATCGAGATCGTAGATCACTTCCATGTGGTCGGAGATGAATCCGATGGGCACGGCTATCAGACGCTTCGCGGCGGTCGATTGGATGTACTCGCCGATGTCGGGCCCAAGCCATGGCTGCGACGGCGGTCCGCTGCGGCTTTGAAAGACAAGAACCGGCTCGCCCAGGCCGAGCTCGGTGTTCACATGGCGGGCTGCTTCGCGCAACTGCTGTTCGTAGGGACTCGACTGCGCCATCGACACCGGAATGCTGTGTGCGGTATAGACGATCTCCGCATCGGGCAGGGAAGTCAGGGCGTCGCGGACTCTCTCCACCGTGGCGGCCAGAAATCCCGCATTATTCCAGAAGGGCGGCAGCTTGTCGATCGAGGGCGCGCCTTCGACCGAGGCGCGGGCGGATTCGATGTCTTCGCGATACTGGCGGCATCCGGAGTAAGAACCGAAAGCGGACGTCGCGATCGCCAGCGCGCGCCTGACGCCATCCGCACGCATTTGACCGAGGGTGTCGCGCAGCATCGGATGCCAGTTGCGATTGCCCCAATAAATCGGCAGTTCGACGCCCTGGGAGTCGAGGGCCGCGATGAGAGCGCGGCATTGTTCGTTGATCGGGCTGCGTCCGTCGAAGTGATAGTAATGCTCGGCGACAGCGAGCAGGCGTTCGTGCGGCACGTTGCGTCCGCGCAGCACGTTTTCGAGAAACGGAATCACGTCGTCGCGCTTTTCCGGTCCGCCGAATGAGACGAGCAGGAGGGCGTCATAACGCGTCATATCAGTGCCACCGGACGGATGGGCGACGCGGTGCCGCCGCGGATTTTCAGCGGAATGGCAACGAACAGGAACTCACGCGCTCCGGAGGCCGCGAGCTCTTCAAGGTTCAAACACTCGATAATGTGAATTCCGTGATCGACAAGCAGATGCACGTGCACCGGCATCGGCGGATTAGGCACGAATTCGAAAGGCGCGGTTTCCGATCCGGCGGCGAAGATCTGGCGGGCGCTCAGCCAGCAAGCGCCTTCGATCGCCGGTCCGGGACTGTGCACCTGCGCAATAAAGCGCGCCGGATCGTTCCAGTAGCGCGACCAGCCCGTGCGCAGCAGGACAACATCACCCGCCTGAATGTCGACGCCTTCCGATGCACGCTCGAGATGGTCCGGCGTGATGACGAAATCGACGGGAAGGACGTCGACGCCCGCGAGTTCCGCAATGTCGAGAAGAACGCCGCGCCGGAAAATCGGCTGGATGGTGTCGACCGAGAAGCGCTCGACGCCGCCTTCGTACGACTGGTGGCCAGTGGGATCCTCACCGCCGTGCAGTTTGCCGTTGAAAGAGAAGTGGCAGAGCGCGTCGATGTGCGTGCCGACGTGAGTGCTGAGAGCAATGGCTTCGGCGGCGGAGCTCGATCCGCCGGGGTTGACGACCTCGCCGTGCTTCTTGCTCAGGCTGTAGAGATAGGGAGCGTGCAGCGGATAGTGCGGGATGCCGATGAAGTAGGGCTGGGCGAGATCGATCGTCCGGCAGTGGCGGATGGAATGGAGGAGGTCGGTGAGAGCGGGCAACGTTTCAGTTTAACGGCTGGATTGCCCGCGCCATGTCAGGGCTGCGCGGGCTTGTTGCTCATCAGATGCCCCACGTCGCGGTTGTTCTCTTCGCAGTTGTATTCGAGAAGATCCGGCAGTCCGGCGGTCGTCTTGAGCGGGGTCAGCGGACGCGCGTTGGTCCACGGCTTCGAATACATCTTCGGATCGTCGACCGTAAATTCGTAATCCACGTTCGGGCTGCCGGGTGTGCGCCGGAAGCGCTCGATTACGTGCAGGGCGTCGCTGTGCTGGTGGCCCGCGGTATCGAGCCACGTCCACGGGGCATCTTTGAGATTGGTGGTGTCGACGATCAGCGTGTCGCCTTCCCAGTGACCGACGGAATCGCCCATGAAGGAAGGCTCCATGTTGGCCGGATGGGGGCGTCCATCGAGCGGAATGATCCGGTGCATGGTCATGTATTCGAAGAGGATCACCAGGAACTCGTGCGTCTCGACGATCCGCGCCGGATAGGGCGACTGCATGATGCGGGGCACGCCGGGAAACCAGCAGTTCGAAGTCGGATCATCTTTCGAATCGTGATTGAGGAACGCCTGGCGTCCGCGTTCGGTGTAGGGAACGTCTTTCTCTTTCTCACCGGGCGCCATGTTGGGGTTATACGGGATGTTGTAAAGGCCGGAAAAATCGGGATGTCCGTCGGCGAGGCGCGGGACCTCTTTGTCGGCTGCTGACGCGATGGCGGCGGTGACCAGCAGCAACGAGGCGACTGCAGAAATGTTCTTCATGGCGCGAACCTGATTCAATATACTTCAATCGCGCGATGCTCCAATCGCGCGGTTCGCGGGCACGGGTTTTGGCTGAAAGAGTCTCCCCGGCAGCAATGCAGAAACCCGCTTTCGCGCGCGGGCGATATCGGCGGCGTCGATGAAGAGGATGTAAGCCGCGAGAATATCCCACTCAAACAACGGGATGTTCATTGAGTACTCGATGGTGAGGTGAAACGCCAATCCGCAGGCCAGAACATAGTAGCGGAGATCCCTGATCCAGACCAGAATTCCCAAAGAAAACTCAAGCGCCAGAACCGACCACGTCCCCAGCTTCAGCACGAGAGGGTCGTAGAACCACGCCGGCAAAGGAAAGCGGCGAAGCTCATCCAGATGAAAAACGTAAAACAATGCGGTCCCGTCGACCCATGGGCGGCCCTGCGCTTTGAAACAGAACGCCGCGAAATACATGATCGCGAGCTCGATTTGAATCATCCGCTGTGCCCAGGGGCTCCGCAGACGAACGGCCGAGTCGCCCCTGCCTCGCCAGAGACCGATCAGGCGATCCATCGAATAGGCCGCCCCCGCTGGAGCGAACATCAGAAAGAACCCGCTCACGCGCAGAAACGTGTCGCCGGCATGCGTGATATAC
>DASXZC010000025.1:0-5403 GCA_036502165.1 Bryobacteraceae bacterium | reverse complement strand
GTAGACATCAATTCCGCGGCTCGCCTGCTCGGAAAATCCACCTTTCAACATGTGCGGAATCCCACAGGCGAATTCGATGTTCTCAAGTCCGCGCGCCACTTCGCCCATCGCATCAGGCGAAGTCTTGCCATGTTCGAGCGTGATCAGCTCGGCGATCTCGCGGCGATTGGCGTCGACCAGCTCGCGGAGTTTGAACATCATCTCCGCACGCCGTGAAATCGGCGTCGACCGCCAACTCGCGAAGGCCGCCTGCGCGACCGCCACCGCATGATCTACGTCGGCGATGCTCGCAAATTGAACGGTGGCACGCGCCTCACCAGTCGCCGGATTCCAAACCGGCGCCGACCTTCCAGACTCGGAAGGCACGAGCTTTCCTCCGATCCAATGGCAAACAGTAGCAGGTGTGACCAGGGGTTCAAGGACAGGCATGAAACCAGGATACATCCGTGCTCAGTTGCAATAGTCGAGTCACCAGGCTCGCCAGTAGCGCCCGAGCCAATAGGGGAGCAGATAAAAGGACCCATCGTCCTCGCCGTTCCCGCCGTCGCCTCCGTTGACGACGAAGGGGTTGCCGTTCCACTTCATGACGGGGCGCTCGCCGGGTGAAAGCCATGTCGTCGTTTGGCGGACTTGAAACCGGTCAGTCGCCCGATCCCACTCGATGTCGCGGCGGCGCGAATTGTCGACCGTCCAGGTAACCAGGTCGAGCGGGATCTCCGCGAGTGTGGCGAGGCTCTCAGCTGTTAAGGCCGCCGCGGACGTCCCCGGTTGCGCGTGCAGGTAAATCAGATTCCACAAAGGATTGCGCTCCCTGCGGATGTTGTACCACCAGCCATCGAGCGCCTTGCGATAGATAGGGAGGAGCGCAGGATCCTTCTCGTAACGAAACAGCGTGTAGAACGACAGCATCGCCAGTTCCTCATCGGAATAATTGATCTCGTCCGAATATTCGCGGTAGCGCGCGGTGATCTCGGCATAACCCATGTCATGCGCTACTTTGCGGTACTCGGCGTCGTACTTAGCGTCGCCGGTGATGTGGCGGGTCGCTCTAAGAAACGACAACAGTTCGACAGCATTCAAAGGCGAATCGGCTCGGCCTCCCTTAGTGGCGAAGTACGCCGGCGACCATTTGCCCCAGCTCGTCGGCTTGCCTGTGTGTGTGTCGATCAGGTAGTAACCGTGCGACAGGATGTGATCCATGATGCGCCGAGCAGTGGCGGCGATTCGATGTTTCAATTCGACGTCAGGAAGAGTATCGAATGCGATTGAGAATAAGAAGAAATGACCGACGATTTCGTCGGAACTGGTGTCGGCTTTCCATCGCAGTCCTTCTGAGGGATTGTCGTACCAGACTCCATCCGACGGCTGGACTTCGTTCGGTTTCACGAAGGACCGTGCGGGGAATCCTGGGATCCCGGTGATCCTCTCGAGGGTCAACAGCGCTTCGACGGATCGGACGGCGCGCCGGTGCGCCTCCTCATCGTGCGTCACCGAGTAGCGGAAGCATTGCGAAGCGCCGTACATGGCGGTCCAGAGTCCATCATTATCAGAGGACTCCGTCACGTTCGAACTCGGATCCCCGGCCCGCGCCAAGTGCGAATCGGCGACCATGCCGTGCCGGTTGTGGCGCAGTTCGACGCGCTGCTCGAACAAACTTGCTTTCGCTTCGAGCGTCATGGGGTCGAACCCCAGCCTAACTGTGCCGCCGGCGGTCGAAACCCAAACTGAATGAGGATCACTCTTATCGGGAAGGAGGTCTTTGACGGCGTCCGAGGGCAAGTACCTTCTGCCTGCGAAGTACTGCCAATGAGCGCGATGGGATATCCAGTTCACGCGCCAGAGTCCATGCCCGGTTCCGAGCCATACGGATCCGTCGCGCGTGAGCGTCGCGGCCGTCGTCCCAGGCAACTCCAGATCGAGAGTTGGCCCCTCCGGCATATTTCTTTCGATCGAGGGATGAGGATGCAAGAAGGTTCGTGGCGTCTGGCCGACGGCGGAGCAGGCCAGAACCAAGAGCGGAATCAAGCACTTGTGATGTACATTGCGCATTCGTTGCCTTACAATCGTAATCAAAGGCGGGAACGAAAGAAAGTCCTGAGGCGTCATCTGAATTAACGTTCTCTTTTTTCCATACCGATAAGAGAGCCAGAACCTCGGCTACAGCGCCGACGCATTCGAGTTATTAAACGTGCCTAAGGCCAATCAGATCAGTCAAGACAAGCCGTTCCGGCTATTGATTGCCGACGACAGCTTGGTTTCGCGTCACCTGTTGGATTCCACCCTCAAGAAATGGGGGTATAACGTCCGCACAGTGGCGGATGGCACGGCGGCGTGGAACGAGTTTCAAACCGATGATCCTCCTGACCTTGCGATCCTCGATTGGGTGATGCCAGGCCTCACCGGCCCGGAGGTCTGCCGGCTTGTACGCCAGCAGGAACGTGAGAAATACACCTATCTGATCCTGCTGACGTCGAAGAGCCTCAAAGAGGATCTGATCGAGGGGATGGAGTCCGGCGCGGACGACTACGTCACCAAGCCCTTCGATCAACATGAGTTGCAGGTGCGCCTGCGCGCGGGGATCCGAATCCTGGAGCTGCAGGCGGAGCTCGTTGCCGCGCGGGAAGCTTTGCGCGATCAGGCGACGCGAGATCCGCTCACGAAGCTGTGGAACCGGCGGCATATTTTAGAGGTCCTCGACCGTGAGCTCGCGCGGATTCAGCGCCACGATACTTCGCTGGGGCTGATCATGTTGGACCTTGACCACTTCAAGTCGATCAACGACACCCACGGACATCTCGCCGGGGACGAAGTGCTGCGTGAAACCGCCCGCCGCCTGCGGGCTGCTGTGCGGCAGTACGACTCGATCGGCCGGTATGGCGGCGAAGAATTCCTCATCGTCATGCCCGGCTGCGGCGGCGGAGACATCGAGAAACAGGCCGAGCGCCTGCGTCTGAGTCTATGCCAGAGTCCGATGCGCGTCGGCGATCTCGAGTTAGTCGTCACCGGCAGTTTCGGCGCGACCTTTTCCCTGCCCGCCTATCAGGCGAATCAGCAGGATCTGGTCAAAGTCGCCGACGAGGCTCTCTATCGTGCCAAGCGCGGAGGACGCAATCGCGTCCACACGATCCGGCATGAAATGATTCTCGCCTGAGCCTTAGACCATCAGGAATCCGCCGTTCACTTCGATCATCTGCCCGTGGATGAACCGGGCGCCATCGCCGCACAGGAACAGGATCACTTCGGCAGTCTCTGCCGAATCACCCAACCGCCCCGCCGGAGTCGCGCCTTTCACACGGTTCAACATCTCCGCATTCGAGAACTGCCTGTGGAAGTTCGTGTCGATCGTGCCGGGCGATACACCATTCACCCGGATCCCCAGAGGCGCGAACTCCCTCGCGAGGCCCTTCGTCATGGTCGAGAGTCCGCCCTTCGAACTCGAATAGGCGATCGAGCCAACGCCTCCGCCGTTGCGTGCGGCGACCGATGAAATGTTGACGACAAATCCTCGCCCGCGCTCGACCATCTGCGGCAAGATATGCCGCGTGATCGAGAATGCGGAGTGGAAATTCAGCGTGATCACCTGATCCCAAAGCTCCTCGGTGAATTCGAGAAACGGCGTGCGCTTGATCAGCGATCCGGCATTGTTCACAAGGATGTCAATGTGCCGCTCGCCCAGTTCCGCAAGGAACGCCTGAATTCCCGCGCGCGAGCTCAGGTCGGCGCCGAACATCTCGGCCTTCGCCCCCGCGCGGCGGATCCGCTCGCAAACCTGCTCGGCTTCGTCCTTCGCAGAGTGATATTGCACCAGCACCTCGCCGGCGCCACGCTCGGCGAATTGGACCGCGGCCTCGGCGCCAATGCCGTTGCTCGATCCAGTCACCAGGACTTTCATTCCTTCGAATTCTTTGGACAATTTATTTTTATTCTCCACTCGCTGCCAACGGATTGGGAAATGTTCCCGCATTATCGGGCGCATCGGGATTGTGTACGCACCGGTAGTCCTTCTCGATCAAGACGCGCAACACGGCTCCGCCTGATGATGGCTGCTGGTCGGCGTACATGCCAACTTCCGCTGAAGCCGCCCACGCTGTGGTCTGGGCCTGCGGAATCAGGATCGACAGACGTCCGCCGGAATGGCGTACTTCGATCGAATTGCCCGACGGCTGCACGGTGCACGCGAATGCTTCGCCTGGAAACGGAATGACCATCTCAACAGCGCCGCCCGCTGCCAACGATTCGACCTCGGCCTGATTGAGCCGCAGCCGGATAGAATCACCGAACAGTCTTATTTTCATGTCGATCTCAATCTGAACCTTCTCACGTTATCATGTACCAATGGAACCGACGCCTATCGTCCTCGCCGCCGATCATGCTGGTTATGAATTGAAAGAGGCCATGAAGGGCCTGGTCACTTCGCTTGGCTATGAGACGATCGACGCCGGCACCTTCCACCCGGAACTTCCGGATGATTATCCGGATTGGGCCGAGGCACTTTCCGATCGCATTCGCAAAGGCGACGCCGATCGCGGAATTCTGATCTGCGGCTCGGGAGTCGGCGTCTGCGTGGCGGCCAATAAAATTCCCGGCATACGGGCGGCGATCTGCCACGATTCCTACTCCGCGCGTCAAGGCGTCGAACATGACAACATGAACGTCCTCGTGCTGGGCGCGCGGATCATCGGTCATGAACTGGCAGCGGATCTCGTCCGCAATTTTCTGGGCGCGAAATTTTCAAACGAAGAGCGGCATCTGCGGCGGCTCGAGAAAGTCCATGCGATCGAACTGAAATACGAAGGTACTGGCTGATGAAGAGCGCGTTAGCCGCGGCCTTCTCCGGAGCCTTGCTGCTGAGTCCTCTCAAGGCTGCCGAGCGAGCCGATCCCCCGCAGGATCGCGCCAATCCGGCGGCGATGACTTCGTTCCAAATCCCCAGCCATGGCGCGCTGCTGAACGCGCTCGTGTATATCGCAGCAGGAGCCGGTCCGCATCCGGCCGTGATTTTGCTGCACGGATTTCCCGGCAACGAACGCAACCTCGATCTCGCGCAGGATATACGCCGCGCCGGCTGGGACGTCCTTTATTTCAACTACCGCGGGTCATGGGGTTCACCTGGCGACTTCTCGTTCTCTCATGGCGTCGAGGACACCGCCGCGGCCATCGCCTATCTGCGCGAGCCTAAGGTCGCGAAGGACTTGCGGCTTGACCCTACGCGAATCGTTCTGATCGGCCACAGCATGGGCGGATTTATGGCCGTCGAGGGAACTGCCGCCGATCCAGGCGTCCTCGCGATGGGCCTCATTTCAGCAGCCGATCTCGGCGGACGAATTCCTCAACCGTTGCCCAAAGAACAGGAACAAACTACGCTTGACGCTTTGAGCAAGGCGTACGAACACGAAGGCATGG
>DASXZC010000024.1:0-8681 GCA_036502165.1 Bryobacteraceae bacterium | reverse complement strand
TCCCATCAACATAAGCTGCCGGACAGTCCGCTGATCGGCGACTTGGCTGAGGGCGATGACGGCTGTTCCCGGCGAGTTCTCTTCGACCGTGGTCATAAGCTGCTGCGTCACCTGAAGTGACGATACGCCGAGGATCACCAGATGCGGCGGCTTGAGGCGGACGAGGCGGGCGAACTCCATCTCGTTCGGGGCATGATCGATCTCGTGGATGTCACCAATGAGGCCGATTTCAGTCAGATATCCGTGCACCTTGCGGCGCACCGATTCGTCCCCCATGATGATCATTGCGCGATACATCGTGCCGCTGTGGAAGTCCTCAGGAATCTTTCGAAATGCCGTGCCTGGTCAGAGTCGCACGGTGGAGGACCTTATTCCTCTCATAGATGTATCGGCGGATACGGTACTTTTCACTAGGGAGATCCGGATCTGGGGAGCGGATCGCCCGAATTCAAACTTTATTCCTGACGGAGCGCGACCATTGGATCGACTTTCGCTGCGCGTAGCGCGGGGATAAAACTTGCCGCGAAGGCAACGGCGGCGAGTCCGGCGGCGCCGATCACGAGGGTCGTTGGATCGTGCGGGGTCAGTCCGAACAAGAGGTTCGCGGCTCCGCGAGAGGCGACCAGGGAGAGCGCGGCGCCGGCGATGAGGCCGAGCGTAACCAACAATGCGACCTGGCGGAGGATCAGGCCGAGGATTCCCTCCGGACCTGCGCCGAGGGCGAGGCGGATCCCGATTTCGCTTTGGCGGCGGGCGACCATGTAGGAGATGACGCCATAGAGGCCGATCATGGCGAGGAGAGCGGCCAGGCCGCCGAAGAATCCGGAGAGCCAGGCGAGGGTGCGCTCGCGGACCAAGCCGTCCTCAACGACTTGCCGCACGACCTGGCTGCGCACGGCGATGGCCGGGTTGACGGCGGCGATGGCACGTTGGATGGAGGAGACGACCTGATCGGGCGGCAGGACCGAGCGGGTGACGATCGCGACCCAGGAACCGATGCGTGGATTCTGAGAGGCCGGCGCATAGGATTCAGGCGGGATTTTTTCGCGCAATCCGCCATAATTCGCATTTCGGACGACGCCGATGATTTCGTGGGCCATCTCCGGATACCCGGGCTCGGCGAGGCTAATTACAGCGCGTCCGATTGGATTCGACGTGCCAAATACCTGGCGAGCGAAGGTCTCATTCACGATCACGACTTTCCGGGAATTTGCGGTATCGAAGTCGTTAATATCGCGGCCGGCGAGCAGGCGAAGATCGAGCGTTTCAAAGTAATGTGGCCGCACCCAGGTGAACTTCGACCAATCCTTCCCTTTCCCTTCGAAGCCGGGCACGCGGACGCCGAGTGTCCAACTGCTGCCGTCCATCGGGGTGTGGGTGCTGGTCGATGCGGACTGGATGCCGGGAATGGAACGCACTTTGGCCAGAAGATTGTCCTGATAAGCGAGGAGCTTTTCATTGGGCACGGAGAGGCGGTCGAAGTCGACAAAGGAAGTGATGAGGCCTTCCTGCTTGAAGCCGGTGTCGAGCGTCGTCAATTTGCGGAAGCTGGTGACGAAGAGCAGCGCGCCCGTGACGAGAACGAACGAGATGGCGACTTGCGAAGCGATGAGGACTTGCTGGAATCCAAAGCGGCGGCGATCGGCGGTGGCTCCGCGGCCGCCGGACTTCATGGCTGCCGAGGCGTCGACTCGCGTCGAGCGAAGGGCGGGTGCGAGGCCGAAGACGATGCATGTCGCGAGAGCGACCGCGATGGTGAAGGCGAGCATCCGCCAGTCGGCATTGAGATTGAGTTCAAATATGTCGTCCTTCGTGCTGATGAAGCGGATCAGTAATTCACTCAGGAACAGTGCGACACCGGCGCCGAGCGCGCCGCCGATGACGGCCAGGATGAGGCTTTCCGAAAAGAGTTGGCCTACCAGGCGGCCACGCGATGCACCGATCGACAGGCGCACGGCCATTTCACGTTCGCGCGTTCCGGCGCGTGCGAGCAGAAGATTCGCGAGGTTGGCGCAGGCGATGAGCAGCACGAGTCCGGTGATTCCTAATAGGAGCCAGAGCGAGGATTCATAGTCGCGGCGGAGGCGGCTGATGCCGTTTCCTCCGGGTTCCGCGGTGAGGCGGAAGCTGTACCAGATCTTCATGGATCGGGCGTTGTATCCAGCCGGGGCGGCGGCTTCGAACAGGCCGGGACTGATGGTTTTGAGATGATCCGCGGCGCGGGCGATGGTCCAACCGAGCTTGAGGCGGCCGGCGACGGCGAGCGCCCACAGGTCGCGGCGGTCGAGTTGGTATCCGAACAGCGGCATCGTGCAGACGGGCACGGCGACATCGAACGTCTTGCCGACTTCCATTCCGAAAAACGATGGCGGAGTGACGCCGGCGATGGTGAAGGCATGGTCGCCGAGGATGAGCGAGGATCCGATGGCGTCATCGCGGCCGGCGAACTGGCGCTGCCAGAAAGAATGGCTGATCACGGCGGAGCCGGCTCCGCAACCGTGGCGATCGTCGTCGGGGGCGAGCATTCGGCCGCGATAGGCGGTCACTCCGAGAGTCGAGAAGGCCTGGCCGGTCACGAACAATGCGTTGGCGGTCGTTCGTTGGGCGCGAGTGCCGAGTCCGATTTCATTGGTGGCAAAGGCGAAGGTGCTCGAGAAGGCCTGCTGGTTATCGCGGATTTGTTCCCACAGCGGAAACGTCACATCATCGCCCCAACCGACACCGACTCCGAGACCTGAATTCCCGCCAGCGAGTTTAATGGAAGCGAGTTCCTGCGGCCTTTCGACCGGTAAACTGCGGAGGCGAACGGCGTTCAAGAGCTGGAAAATCGCGGTATTCGCGCCGACTCCGAGGGCGAGCGAAAGAATCGCGGTGGCGGCGAAGCCGGGGCTGTTGCGGAGTTGGCGCAGGCCGTAACGGACGTCCTGGAGGATCATTTCCAAGGGGCGAATCGAGTTCATATGAAAGGACTCCTCGCGGATCAGGGTGGTGTTGCCGAACTTGCGTCGAGCGGCATCGCGGGCGCTGGACGGGGACATTCCCAGGGCGATATTTTGATCGATCTCGTGCTCAATATAGGAGTCGATTTCGGTCGAGAGATCGCGGTCGCGGCGGTTTCGCTGTAGGAACTTGCGGAAGTTCATCGGGTTGGTCGCTCACTGGACTTGTTCGATGCTACCACAAGATGTTCTAGTGGAGCGTGTGGGCATGGGATTTTGGGCGATCTGGTTGTAGTGTGTTGTACTCCACAAGACGTTCTATCAAAGTGCTTGAGGTTGGGGATTGTGTTCATTTTCGATGCTCGGTTTCGCTTCGGCTTGGGGTACGGCTGCTTCGGGACGGAACGATTTCGAGGCGTTCTGAGGCGGTTTTGCGGCGGGGAAGCTTGGCGGAGGTGGCACGATGGCCGGCTTTAGAACGTCCGCTGGTGGGGGAGCGGCTTCGTTCTTCGTTACTTTGGGTTCGTTTGGCGGGGCGGATGCGAAGTCCTTGCGGTATTGGCGGAGATTTAAGAGCGCGTTCCGATATTGACGATCGAGTGAGACTTGATAACGGCGGACGAGTTCGATGCTGCCGATGTCGTATCCGTTCGGAGGCATCGAGGGATCCTTGGGTTCGTTCTGTTTCTCTGGCTGCCGAGCGAGGGCTTGCCAGGCTTGGACCAAATGGAAATAAGGATCGTCGGCCGAGCGGGGATGGATGTCATCGACGTTTTTGCCCTGGATCGAGATCTGCGCGTCAATGAGCGCGGTCTCGAGGCCGACAAGACGGGATTGCCGCCAGCTGATATTTGCCAACTGATCGACGAGCGTTTCTTCCACATAACACTGCGGTTCGAATGAAGAGCGGTAGCCTTCGAGGTGAACCTCCCAGGCGGGCTTGTCTTCGACCTCGATGACGACATTGATGGCGGCGGCGAAGCCGTGCTTGAGCGCGTTCATGCTCGATGCGGCTTTGCCCTCGATGGAAACGGGTCCTTTCGATTTGGAGCCATTGATGCGGGCTTGTTCGGAGCGGGAGTTCTTAGGGGTGGTGGTCGTTGTGGTTGGAGGCATTTGGAATCCTTTCTTGCGGTTTGTTCCTTCGAGCACCAGCATAGGCCCGGCGTTGGGCGCCGGCGCAAAATCGCGAATTAAGTGGTTGATTATGCGGCGAAAATATTGTCTGGGAGTCGGTGAACGGCGCAAATGGGGGTAGAGGATCCGACGTTCAATTGCAATCCATCCGAAGTTGATTGAGCAGTTGCCGGAGTGGGCCTTTCGCGCCTCGATCCGGCGCGAGGACGAAGGAGTCGCAAAGATTTCTTGGCGCCTTGGGGCGCGCTGTGAGATTTCTGTGCAGTAGCGCGATTACCAGATCAAGAGTCGGGCGAGTCGCGCGATTAAGCAGGAACGTACGTCAACCGAATCAGGTCATCGGCGATTAAATCGCTGGCCACCAGGTGGAGCGGCGGCCGGGGACCGGCGAAGAACGGCTTGCCACCACCGAGCACGACGGCGCGGAGGTAGAGCCGATACTCATCGATGAGACCGGCCTCGGTCAGGCTTTGCGCCAGCACCGGTCCGCCAACGTGAATCTCGCCAGCCAGTTCAGTCTTCAGGTGGCGTATCACCTTCTCGAAGTCATCCGCGACAAGCGTGGCGTTGGGTCCAACGGACTTGAGAGAACGCGATACGACCCACTTCGGCCGGCTGCGCCACGCCGCCGCGAACTCGTGGTCGTCGGCGTCCCAATCAGGAAGATCTTCGTCCCAATAACGCATGATCTCGTACATACGGCGACCGTAGATGTGGCCCGTCACGGCGCGCACCAGTTCGATAAAGTGACGGAAGGCGGCGGGCGCAGGAGGTCCAAGCTTCGTGTGGTCGACGTAACCATCGAGGGACTGGTTCAAACCGTAGACAAGTTTTGCCATACTGCAAAATCTCCTTCGACGTTCTTCAGAATAGCTTGAGCCGAGCGCGCATTGCCGGGGTGACCAGAGGCCGGCTTCCCAATTCCGAGATTCAAGCTGACACTATCCAGCGATTTAGCATAGTGCAGATTTGCGGATTCGCCAATAATACCAACTTTCTCTGGCTCGTTCACGCATAATCTCGTCAATCATATACTTAACACACCGAACAATGGGCAGAATCCAGATATGGAGTGGCGGATATTACAGGGGCAGAATGAGGACACTTGAAACCTTCAAGGCGCTCTTCGAGCGCATCATGTCAGTCGCCGTAAGGAGATCGTGAGACGTGAAGCATTCGCAAGCGGAGTCGAACAAGCCAGGGCCAAGGCTCCGAAGAGACAACAACCAAGTGAGGTACCATTAGGCATGGGATGGATAAAGGAAAAATACGAACTAGACGGACGCCGTCCGGCGGCCGTTGATTCTCTATGGAATTCTCTACGGGACTCTATTGGAACAGCAGCAGTAGAGTTCAATCAGCTACATGCCAAGGGAGCAGAAGTGTACACCAAGGATTGCGGAGCGCAGTCTGCTCATTGCATGCGGGTAGAATGGCACAAAGACAAGGAAGCCATTTCAATCGAGATTTATGTGAAGGGTGATGTCGTTTATGTATCCAAGGAACGCGATGTTAATCCGGTGGCAATTTGCGGCATAACACCGGGATTACCGGTGCATTTCGTCGATGGAAACAAATATAGTCTGGATCCTGAAATGGTGTGCCGCATAGCCCTAGAGCCTTTCTTATTTACTAATAGCGCTTCCCCCTTTCCTGCCTCTTAGCAGGGACCATTTTCGCCTCTTTTCCGATCAAAGCGCTGCAGGATCAGGCGCTTGTCTACGATCTGGGAAAATACGGTCTCGAGGCCGGGATAGTCACTGATCTTTTCCCCGTTCTCATCGAGGCGAGTATTGAAGCTGTCGACGTAACGCTGCGGAGTTGTCCGTGGATGACGGCAAAGTGGGCCGCGTGCGTGGCCGCTGCGACCTTCATCACGTCCCCCTCAGTTGATGACCACTCACCTTTGGGAAGCCGAAAGAACGTCAGCGTCGTTTCGATCTCGGTCAACGGCCCGTCTCTTGCCAACATCCACAGATGGTACTCGCTCACACAATGCGCAGCGAAGCCCTGGGCCTTCGCCGAAGCGCTCGCTGATTCGGTCCATGAGTTGTACAAGGCTTGTTCGGATGTGCATCAGCGATGGCCACCACCGCCCATCCGACCACGAGAATCGAGGAAAGTCGCAGCATCTTCCGGGCTCTCGGACCTGATCGCCAGCCATGCCATCTTGTAGCCGAATGGACCGGGCCGGTTGGCGGCTCGGACATCAGGTCCCAATCACTTCATCCAATGTCGTCGATGTCCGAGCCGCCGAGACATCCAATAAAACCCGCAACCGAACGCAGTCACAACGCAGACCCAAAGCGACTTGAGGTGCAGGAGCCAGCACGGGAACCGCGTCCAGTCGAATTCCCAATATCCCGGCAGTTGCGAGGCGATGGAGAACGACAACTCTAAACAGACTGCAAGACAGGCGAGTGCGGCGATGACTGCGAATGCGAGTCCAGTCAGGATGGACTTGGCGTAGATCAGCGATTTAGGCGCTGTGCCCTGGGTTGATCGAAGCCGCCAGTTGGTCCCCGTCACTTACCGACCGGTCCATCTGCTCCCGTAGCTCCCTTGGGCGTGAAGCGATTTTGGGCTTCGGACGTCTCATGTGCGATCCGAAAGGCGTCTTGGACGCGCTTGAAGCACTGAATGTTATGCAATTCCGAAGAGAAGTCTTCGCCGATCTCCCGGCACACAGACCCGAGGTCCCCATAAACTGTCGCCGCACGAACTACCATTTGTCGCAGTTCGAGTTTGATCGATTTCCACACCCCGACGAACTGGCTGTCTGGCCGCTCCGTTCCCGGCATTTGGACGGCGTCCAGATCGACATTCATCGTCGGATGAATTGTGTGCCAGCCAACTTGAGCGACAATACGCTGACTGTGGCTGGTCGGTCGAAAATGGCCGATGTAATCCAGGGAGCCGATTTGCAGCGCGCCCGCATCAGGAGCAATCTCATATGACTTCGGCGCATCGTATACATGAACGACGCCGGTCTCCGTGACAGCGCTGCCTTCGACTGCGAAATAGAGGGCGATCAGTGGGCTTGTGGTCCAATCAAGCAACCGCGTGCTCGCGACGCGGGCAGGAAGGGAGCGCGTACGTCGAGCGTTCCTGCGGTTCAATCGCCAGTCGACTATCACTTTGCCCAATTCAATGAGGACTTATGGCTACTTACAGCCTGATGGTGGATAAACATTATTCCAAGATACCCCGATCGCTTGATATAGTTCCTTCATCTCTGCGAGGGTCGTGGCACGTCGCGTCGTACCATCCGGGAATATCGCCGTTATTGTTTTCCCATTGCCAATCTGAGGCCCACAGTTCTGTCCTGCAGCCGCTTTGTTGTTGCGATCAGCCCAATCATCGTGGGGCGGGTGCTGAATTCCTTGGTCGACGGTGCCGCACTTCAATTCCTTGCCAAGGGCGTCGGACCACGCGTTGTTTCCGTTCGCGTCATAAACGCCATGTAGATCGGTATCACTATAGAATTTGGATCCGTCCTGATCGAGGATGAGTTCAGGCGAGGTCGGCTGGATGTTGTAACCGGCACTCATCAGCTTCTTCCGATCCTCAGGCGTCATGCCCCTCGCCGACGCCAGGCCCAGGTATTGCTTCATCTGGTCCGGCGAGTAGGGTATGAGGTCGATCGCCTTGAGAGTCTTGCCCTTGATGGCGGCGGGCTTGGCCTTGTATCCGGGGCGGCCGATCCAGCGCAGCGCGGGCTCACTGGAGTCGCGGACGATGAAGGTCAAACACCTCGACGCCGCAAGCCGCTTCAAGTAGTTCTCATCCTCGAAGAGCAAGCCACGCTCCATCGCTGCCGATGACGGAGATGCATTTGGCAAAGCGCTCTTTGGCTGCCACGAACATTTCACCGCCGAGGGCATTGAATCGGGTGGGCACTTACCGCCATTGGTCACTCGCGAAACGAAGTCCGGCGCAGGGGTTCCTTGAAGCGTGGTCAGATCGATTTCGAAGCATTTGCCCTTGATGTTTGAGACCAGACGCCGGCCATTCATGTCGTACTCGTTCAGGCCGGAGGAGTCTTGGTCATAGTTGTTATGCGAACCGTTCGGAGCAAACGGGTTCTTATCGGGCCCATCCTTCGAACGCAGCAGTTCGCCAGGATCGAAACTGAAGCGCTTGTCCAATGCGGCAAGCGGATCGCTGGGCGACCGCACGTTGAGATAGGTGGTCCCTGGCTGTTTGACATCCATGATCGGAGCGCCGAAGCTGATTACTTTGGCGACATTGAACCCGTAGCGTTGGACCAGACTTTGAACAACGTTCTGCGCCTCGATGCCGCCCAAACTGTGTCCAGCAAGAATCAGCGTCGAGCGCCTCGGTAACTTCGACACGGCATCCATGATTGCCTGGCGATAGGCATCGAGTGATGAAATGTTAAGGAATCCAATCAATGCGTCGCCGGCCATGGTTGCCTGTCCCGGTTTTTCACCTTCCATGCCTGGGAGGAGCACGAGGTAAGTCGGTTCCTGTTGGCTATTGGTAACCTTCACAGTCCCGATCGGACGTCCACTCCCGTATCGCTCCATTACAAGGCCGGCAAGCTTTTTGAGGGTACACACGTCATCCTTACCTGCGTTTGCG
>DASXZC010000023.1:0-8829 GCA_036502165.1 Bryobacteraceae bacterium | reverse complement strand
GGAGGAGATCCTGCTCGATCCGAATGAACTCGCGAAGGGGCTCGAGTATTTCGCGCTCGGCAACGCGGTCGTGAGCCATGATCATAAGCTGCTCGCGTACTCGACCGACACGGCGGGCGACGAGACGTACACGATCCACGTGAAGAATCTGGATTCGGGCGAGTTGCTGAGCGAGAAAATCCCGAATACCTACTACGGGCTCGAATGGACGGCGGACAATCGGACGTTCTTCTACACGGTGCTGAACGAGCAGAAGCGGCCGTTCCAAGTCTGGCGCCACCGGTTGGGCGAGACGGCGGATACGTTAATCCTCGAGGAACCGGATGAGCGGTTCGAAATGGGGCTCGAGCGAACGACGAGCCGTGCGTTCATCATCCTGGACATTTCGAGCCAGACGACGACTGAGCAGCGCGTTCTCGACGTCAACGATCCGGATGGAGAGTTCCGCATGTTGCTGCCGCGTCGGCAGGACATCGAATTCTCGTCGACGCATCATGGCGATTGGTTCTACCTGGTAATCAACGATACGGCGCGGAATTTTCGCTTGGCGCGGACTCCGGTGGCTGCGCCGTCCGTCGATGGGCTCGAGGAATTGATTGCGCCGCGCGATGGGATTACGCTCGAATGCGCCACCGCATACGCCGCGCACATGGTCGTGACGGAGCGCGATCAGGGACTGATTCGACTGGTGATCGAGGACTTCGAGAGCGGGTCGAAGCATTCCGTCGCGTTTCCCGAAGCCGTGTACATGGCGCACGAGGTGCCTCCGTCGGAGTTCAGTTCCGGCGTTCTGCGATATCTGTATGAGTCGCTGGTGACTCCGCCGTCGGTGGTCGATTACGACATGCGAACGCGGGTGTCGAAGGTCGTCAAGCAGCAGGAGGTTCCGGGGTACGACGCTTCACTATATGAGACGGGCCGTACATGGGCGACTGCGCCTGATGGCGTGAAAGTCCCGATTTCATGGGTCGCGAAGAAGGGCGTCGCAAGGGACGGGAGTGCACCGGGGTTCCTTTATGGATATGGCTCGTACGGCATTTCATCCGATCCGAGCTTTGCGTCGTCGCGGCTGAGTTTGCTCGACAGGGGCTTCGTTTATGCGCTGGCGCATATCAGGGGCGGCGGCGACTTGGGCAAGCCGTGGCATGAGGCGGCGAAGATGCTGACCAAGCGGTTGACGTTCACGGACTTCATCGCGTGCGCGGAGCATTTGATCGCGGAGAAGTTCACGAGCGCAGACCGGTTGGCCATTCGCGGCGGCAGTGCCGGCGGGATGTTGATGGGCGCTGTCGTGAACATGCGTCCCGATCTGTTCCGCGCGGTGTTGGCGCTCGTGCCGTTTGTGGATTGCCTCAATACGATGCTCGATCCGACGCTGCCGCTGACGGTCGGTGAGTATGAGGAATGGGGGAATCCGCAGAACGAGCCGTTTTATCACTACATCAAGTCGTATGCGCCGTATGAGAATGTCGCGGCTGCGCCGCAGTATCCGTGGATGTTATTGCGTGGGGGATTGAACGATCCGCGGGTGTCGTACTGGGAGCCTTCGAAGTGGATCGCGCGGATGCGGGCGGTGCGCACGGATTCGAGTCCGCTGATTTTGAAGACCGATATGGGAGCCGGGCATGGCGGCGCATCGGGGCGGTATGACAAGTTCCGCGAGATGGCGTTCGACTTGGCGTTTGTATTGAACGCTGTACTGGGCGTGCGAGAATAACCGAGCCCAATGGAAAGCATAACTGGAGTCGCATTGGTCACGGGCGCGAGCCGTGGACTCGGACGCGGAGTCGCGGCTGCGCTGGCCGGAGCAGGGTATCGCGTGTACGCGACCGGGCGGAATATCGCGGATGCCGAGTTGCCGGCGAACGTGATCCGCATGGCCTGCGACCATACTCGCGATGAGCAGACGGCGGCGGTGTTCAGCCGGATCGCGGTCGAATCCGGGAAGCTCGATATCCTCGTGAATTCGGCGTGGGGCGGATACGAAAAGATGGTCAGTGAAGACGGCGAGTTCACGTGGCCACTTTCATTTTGGGAACAGCCGGACCATCGTTGGCCGTCGATGATGGAGGCAGGCTTGCGGGCAGCGTTTGTCGCTTCACAACATTCGGCGCGGTTGATGGTGCGCAACGGGCGCGGGTTGATCGTCAACATCAGCCACTGGGCGGCCGTGAAGTACCTCGGCAATGCGATCTATGGAATTTCGAAAGCGGCAACGGATCGGATGTCCGCAGATACGGCGCGTGAGTTGAAGCCGCACGGCGTGGCGGTGGTCTCCTTGTACCCAGGCTTGGTGCGAACTGAGGCCGTCCTCGAGGCGGCGCGGGGCGGGCACTTCGATCTTGCGAATTCCGAGAGTCCGGAGTTTACGGGGTTGGTGATTGCGGCACTGGCCGCCGATCCTAAATTGATGCGGCGAAGTGGCGAGGCGCTCGTCGGAGCGGCCTTGGCGCTCGAGTACAGGATCGCTGATATCGACGGCAAAGTGCCGCGTGCGATCACGCTCGAAGAGCTCTAACTAACGCTTCGCTGCAAGGCGCGCGAGCGTCGCCAGTTGTTTTAAATACTGACGCAGAGGACGGGCAGGCGTGCCCCAGACGGGTTCGCCAGCGCGGACGATTTTGCCGGTAAGAATCCCGGCTCCGGAGCCGATGATCGCGCCGGGCTCGACGCGCGCTTTGTCTCCGAATCCCACTTGGCCCCCGATGATGGCGCGGTCGCCGATTTCCACTCCGCCGGCGAGTCCGGTTTGAGCGGCGATGACGACGTGGCGGCCGATCTTGCAGTTATGACCGATGTGGACCATGTTGTCGATCTTCGTGCCATCGCCGATTTCGGTGACGCCGAGGGCGGCGCGGTCGACGCAGGTTTGGGCTCCGAGCTCGATGTCGTTGCCGAGGATGACGCGGCCGATCTGCGGGAAGTTCTCGTAGTGATCCTCTTTCCACACGTAGCCGAAGCCGTCGGCGCCAAGGACGACGCCCGCGTGGAGTGTGACGCGATCGCCCAGTTGGACATCCGAATAAAGAGTGACGTTCGAATGCAAGACGCACTCTTCGCCGACGCGGCAGCGGTCGCCGATGACGCAGTACGGTCCGATGGAGGCGCTCGAGTCGACGCGTGCGGTGGGACTGATGATCGCCGTTTCGTGAATTCCGGCCGTGACAATGCGTGGATGGAGCCAACGGATCGCCTGGGCAATCGCAGCGCGTGGATCGGCGGCGAGGATGCACGTGCGTCCGGGAATTGCGTAGCCGGGCGGGACGATGAGGCAGGCGGCCTTTCCTTTGCGCGCGGCATCGGCGAACTTGAGGCTGGAGACGAAGGCGATCTCCTTGGCGCCAGCGGTTTCAAGAGGCGCGACGCGCTCAATTTCGAGGTCGCCGTCGCCTTCGAAACGAGCCGCTAACAGGGCGCTGAGTTGTTGGACACGCACAGCCGTTATGATAACGGTTTATGCCTGTCGATCCTTCCGCCCGAATTGCGCCGACTGCCCGAGTGGATCCCGACGCCGTGGTTGGGGCGCAGACTGTCATTCAGGATTATTGCGTCGTCGAGCGCGACGTCATAATTGGCCCGCACTGTCTGCTCGAGCCGTATGTGTTTGTCAAACGATGGACGACACTCGGCGAGCGGAATGAGATTAGCGCGTGCACGGTATTAGGATCCGATCCGCTGGATAAGGGATTTACGGGCGAGCGGAGTTATTTAGTGATTGGAAAGTCTAATAAAATCCGCGAGCATTACACGATTTCCCGGGGGACGAAGCCGGAATCGGAGACGGTGATCGGGAATGGTAACTATATTATGACTGCGGGGCATATTGCGCATAACTGCCGGATCGGCAATGACTGCGTGATTGCGAGTACTTCGTTGGTGGCGGGGTATTGCGAGATTGAGGATCAGGTGTTTATCAGCGGGGGAAATGGGATCCATCAATATTCGCGGATTGGGCGGCTCGCGATGGTGGCGGGGATGACTCGCGTGAATATGGATTTACCGCCTTTCCTGATTTTCTCGGGATATAAGGTGGGTGCGACGGGGTTGAATCTAGTGGGGCTGCGTCGGGCTGGGTTCGACCGAGAGCAGATCCGCGTTGTGAAACAGACATACCAAGTTCTGTTTCATTCGGGATTGAAGATGGAGGACGCATTGCGGAAGGTGGAGGCGGAGATTGACTCCGAACACGCGCGGCAGGTGGTCGAGTTTATTCGGAAGTCGAAGAGGCCGGTTGCGAGGAGCAGACGGGCAGGGATGCGGGATGAGGAGTCAGAGTGAGTCCGGAGGCTGGGCGAGTTTGCGGGTTAGCCTGTTTAAACACTGTGGCGACAAAGAGCTTCTCGGAGTAGGCGAAGTTGAGCCGCATTGTCGATGTCAATGTCGACGCTCCACATTCAGCAAGGCCAGAAGACTCGAATCGGCGTAGCCGGTCAGTCCCGGCCGCTCCGTTCCTCGACAATCAGTGCGGCACCGGAGACTTCCATAAACCTATCGCCCCACATCTGCTTGAGTCGAGCGGCGAAATCCGGGCGCGGCGCCGGGGGCAGCAGGAGCGCGACGACACTCTCGCGTTTCATTATTTGGATCTCTTCGCCTTCCTGTAAGAGAGCCGCGAGGCGGTCTAAATTATAGCGCAGGTCGCGGAGCGAGGCTTGTTTCATCTGACATCCTATTGGTTTCACATGGCCGCCAGTTCGGCGGCCACTTCTCGCAATCCCATGGCTTCGACATTCGCGCTGAGGGGGTAGCTGCCCACACCGCCATTGAGGGAGATTCTTCTCGTGGGCTCCACGTCGTCGCACGCGATGTGAAAGCCTTTCTCAGGCTTGGTGGACACTCCGCGCTTGATGTCAATCGCCCACACGCCATGACCGGGGATCTCTAGAATCAGGTCAATCTCGGCGCCCGCAGAAGTCCGGTAGAAACTCGGGATGGTCAGCTCGGGCGCAGCGGAGATGAGGTTCTCGATGACGAAGCCTTCCCAACTGGTTCCAATCACCGGATGCCCGGCGAGCATTTCATAGTCGGTGATCCCGAGCAGAGAGTGCACGAGGCCGCTGTCGCGCAGGTAGACTTTCGGCGCCTTGATGATGCGTTTTTTGGCGTTGCGGTGAAAGGGCCGCAAGCGGCGGACGAGTAGCAAGTCCACCAGTAGGTCGATGTAACGAGTGATGGTCTGAGCACTCACCATCAGCGATGCAGCGAAAGTCGATGCATTGAGGAGGCCGCCCTGGCTGTGGGCGAGCATCGTCCACAGGGTCTCGAGCCCCTCGGAAGCGACCCGTGGACCCATGAGCGGAATCTCGCGCTCCAGGTATGAGCGCACGAAGTCGCGCCGCCACGCGAAGCTGCGACGGTCGTCTTTGGCGAGGTAGCTATCCGGAAATCCGCCGCGCACCCAGAGGGTGGTCACGTCGTCGGATTTTGCGATTTCAAGGACGTCAAGCGGTCCCAGATCGACATGAGCGATCCGCCCCGCCAGACTCTCTCCGGACTGATTGAGCAGGTCCATTGAGGCTGAGCCAAGAAGCAGAAAACGGCCGGTGCGATGGCCCCGGCGGCGGCCCTGGTCGATGAGGCCGCGGAGAGTGCTGAAGAGCTCCGGCACACGATGGATTTCGTCGAGGACAACAAGGATATCCTCGTAGCGGCTGAGGAAGACGGCGGGCTCGACCAGCTTGCGCCGGTCCTGACTAGCCTCGAGATCGAGGTAGATGGACGGAGTCTTCGCGGCGATGTCCAGGGCAAGGGTCGTCTTGCCGACTTGGCGAGGCCCGATCAGGGCGACGGCCGCTTGGCGGGCCAAGGCGTCGGCGACGATTGCGAGTTTGCGGCGAGGAAGCATCTACCATGTAGATTATCCAAACCGTGGATAAATTGCAAGGTAGTAGTGAGCTTAGTAACCATGTAAATCATCCACTCCGTGGATAATTTGCATGGTTATTGCTACATGTACATGCCACCGTTAACATCGAGGACGTGGCCTGTAATGTAGGCGGATTGGTCGCTCGCCAGGAAGGTCACCGCCGAGGCGACATCTTCCGGATTTCCCAGACGTTTCAATGGGATACGACTGAGGATTGACTCCTTAACTGTGTCCGGCAGGACGGCCGTCATATCCGTAGCTATGAACCCCGGGGCGACCGCGTTGACGGTAATGTTGCGGCTCGCCATCTCCTGGGCGATCGATTTCGTCAATCCGATCAGGCCGGCCTTTGAGGCGACGTAGTTCGACTGCCCGGGATTGCCTGATTCACCAACGACTGAAGAAATGTTGATGATTCGGCCCCAACGTTCCTTCATCATGCCTGGCAGGACCTGTTGGATCGCGAGGAACGCGCCGGTGAGGTTCGTCTGGATGACGGTGTCCCAGTCGTCCTTCTTCATCCGTACTGCGAGCCCGTCTTTGGTGATAGCGGCGTTATTGACCAGGATGTCGATGCGGCCGAAGTCCTTGGCGGTCTGGGCGAAGGCGGCCTTGATCGAGTCGGGGGAAGCGAGGTCCAGTTCGACCGTATAGACTTCGCGACCAAGGGCTCTCAATTCCGAGGCGACGGATTCGAGATTCGCGAGCGATCGCGCGGCCAACACAACGCGGTGGCCAGCGCCCGCGAGCGAAAGCGCGCACGCACGTCCGATTCCGCGGCTGGCGCCGCTGACAAAAGCAGTTCGAGATTCCATGGGTACGCATCCATCATAATGGAGATCACGATATGGCTTACGCGGACCTCAGGGATTTCATTCAAGCTCTCGAGAAGAATAAGGAATTAGTGCGAATTCCGTTCGAGGTCGATCCGTATCTCGAGATCACGGAATTCGCCGATCGGGCGGTGAAGTCCAAAGGTCCGGCGCTGTTATTCGAGAAGCCTAAAGGATCGTCGGTGCCCGTGCTGATCAATGCCTTCGCGAGTGAAAAGCGGATGGCGTTGGCGCTCGAGGTCGATGACTTTCAGGAGACGGCCGATAGGATTACCGAATACCTGCAAATGCGGATGCCCGAGGGACTGCTGGGGAAGCTTAAAATGCTGCCGAAACTGGCGGAGATGGGGGCGTTCTTTCCGAAGATCGTGTCAGGAGGCCCTTGCAAGGAGGTCATCCAAAAGGGCGTGGATGTCAATTTGAAGGAACTGCCTGTGTTGACGTGCTGGCCCGAGGATGGGGGTCCGTTCATCACGTTCCCGATGGTGTTCACGAAGAATCCGGAGACGGGGAAGCGCAACTGCGGGATGTACCGCATGCAGGTGTATGACGAGCGTACCACCGGTATGCATTGGCAGACCCACAAACAAGGGGCGGAGCATTACCGGCGGCTGATGAAAGAGGGTAAGGGCGATGGGAGGATGCCGGTCGCGGTCGCGATCGGGGCCGATCCCGCGTCGATGTATTCGGCCATATTGCCATTGCCTCCGGATCTCGACGAGATGATGATTTCCGGATTCCTGCGCGGGAAGCCTGTCGAGATGGTGAAGTGCGAGACGTGTGACATCGAAGTGCCGGCGAATGCGGAATACGTGCTCGAGGGGTACGTAACGCTAGGCGAATTGAAGAGGGAAGGACCCTTCGGGGATCACACGGGATTCTATTCCCTGGCCGACGACTATCCCGTGTTCCATGTCGAGTGCGTGACGCATCGGAAGAATCCGATTTATGCGACGACGATCGTAGGTCCGCCGCCGATGGAGGATTACTTCATGGGCAAGTCGATCGAGCGGATTTTCCTGCCGCTGATGCGGATGCAGATTCCGGAGATCCGCGACATGTCGATGCCAGCAGAGGGGATTTTTCACAACCTCATGATCCTGTCGATCCGGAAGTCCTATCCCATGCAGGCGCGCAAGGTGATGCACGCGATATGGGGATTGGGCCAGGCGATGTTTACGAAGGTCATTGTCGTCGTCGATGAAGATGTCAACGTCCACGACTATTCGGAGGTCGCATGGAAGGCGTTGAACAACATCGATCCGCAGAGGGATATCGAATTCTCGATGGGGCCGATCGACTCGCTCGACCATTCGAGCCGGATGGCGAATTGGGGATCGAAGATGGGGATCGATGCGACCAGGAAGTGGGCGCAGGAAGGGTTCACGCGGGAGTGGCCGGATGTGCTGAAGATGAGTCCTGAAGTGAAGCGGCGGGTGGACGATTTGTGGAAAAAAGCGGGTCTTAAATAGCGGACTGGCTCTCCTGCTGATACACTAGACGGTTTCCCGGCCCCCGGCGGGAATCGACTGCACAAGGAGTTAGCTTCTATGAATATGAAACGATTGCTTCTGATTGCGGCAGTGGCGATGGCCCTGCCGTTTACGAGTCTGGCTGACAGTAAGGCACCGAAACCGGCGGCTGCGAAAACCGCGGCGGTGAAGCAGGTAGATATTAATAGCGCTTCGGCTGCCGATCTCGAGGCGCTGCCCACGATTGGGAAGGCGAAGTCCGCGAAGATCATCGCCGGACGTCCATGGAAGGGTAAGGATGATCTGGTGGCCAAGGGTATCCTATCCGCAGCGGACTATGCCAAGGTGAAGGACTTGATCATCGCGAAACAGAAGTAGACCGCAGAATCGTCGAGTTCCAATGAGCGGGGGTGTGCCATGGGGCGCGCCTCCGCTTTTGATTTTTTTGAAGCCGTAGTGACAGAAAGCTGGCACTTCAGCAATCCGTGTGGCAAAATACTGGCGCGATTTCGAGTGTTTGCGGGCGATTGGCCTGAAATTGCGGGAACTTCCTTTGGCAAGGGACATGCTTTGGGTTTGGCATGTTCGATCCTGTCTCCTCGCAATTGGAGCACTACATGAATCTGCTGAGCACGCGGCAGAAACTGGTGACTTCCAA
>DASXZC010000022.1:0-3444 GCA_036502165.1 Bryobacteraceae bacterium | reverse complement strand
TGTCTGAATGCATTCTCTCTCATGCGACGCGATTGTTCTTGCGAATGGGGCCGAGCGGTGTTGCACTGCGAGAGCTGCGAAATAGCTGCTGGATGTGATGTCGTGTACGTGGCCGCGATCCGATTGGATGCATGATCGATCGAACTGCTGTCGAAACGGCTGGTCGGCTGCTCGGTTCAGATTTTGCATTGCGTTTCGATTTGCTGAATGCATTGTGTTGCCGATTCGTTTGTGCGCATCGAGCGGCGTTGCGCTTCCATCGCTGCGCAATGGGTGCCAATGATTGAGCGGCCGGCCCGTGAAATGCGCACCGCACTTCGACCGCCTGCGAAATAGCTCGGGATACGCGAACGTGGACGGCGGTCCGATTGGGGATGCTCGACTGCTGTTGCGGCCGTCCGTCATGCAGCGTCGCGCTTCGAGCGACTGCGAAAGGACTGTGCGTGTCGAGGTCGTTCAGATGTTGCATTGCGATTCGACTTCCTGAAGCCATTTCTTTAACCATGCGCGGACGTGTGTTTGCGAATCGGGTGGAGCGGCGGGCCGGAGGCGCGAGGCCGATCGAGGCCGTTCAGGTTTTGCATTGCCTTTCGATTTCCTGAATCCATTCCTTTACCCATGCACGGAACTGCTGTTGCAACTTCGGATCGAGTGGGGTTGCCGATGGACATGGGAATCCGCAGCGGACTTCGAGGGCTTGCGAAATCGCTGCGGGGATGGGGAATTTCTTGAACCACGAAAGGAATTCGTGTAGCAAACGCTCGGCGGCGGCTACGCGCGTTTCGTCGCCGCTGTCGATTGCGACCATTAAATCCGGGGCGGCGGACGCGATGCCGGAGACGGCTCCGTCGATGCCGAGGGATTTGAGTTTGCGGTATGAGGGATCGTTGCCTACGTACAATTTCGCGCTCGATGCGCCGAGTAGGGACTCGAGATAGCTGTCATCGCCGCTCGAGTCTTTGAGGGCGCAGAAGCGCCCCTGGGCGAGTAATTCCTTTGCGGTTTCGCGTGACAATTCCGATGTGAAGATCGGGATGTTATACAAAGACAGCGGCCCTTCGACGGCTTCTCCGAGGCGCATGTAGAAGTCGCGCAATTGCGGCTGGTTGTAGCGAAAATAATACGGCGGCATCGCGACTGCGGCGCTTGCGCCATCGGCTAGTGCGCGGCGCGCGAGGTCGATCGTTCCTTCGAGAGTCGAGTGCGATGCGTTCACGAGGACGGGCACGGGTGCGTTGCGGATGATTTCGCGGGTGGCTTCTACGCGGGCTTCGAGATCGAAGTGGACGAATTCGCCGGTCGATCCGAATAGCACGATTCCGGACGCTCCTTTCGAAGCGAGGAATTGTATGAGATCGATCATTGCGGGGACGTCAATTGAAAGTCCGCGGCGTGGGGTGATGGCGGCAGCGAGGATTCCGTTGGGGAGCATGGGTCAAAAAAGGGCGGGTCGAATTGACCAATATAACGCGAACGGGCGTATATGCTGGTGGGATGAGTTTTCGAGTTGCAGCGGCCGCGGCCGCGCTGGCGGCGATGTCGTATGGCGCGAGCGGCGCCAAGTGGGAAGCGCAGCTCCGCGCGAAGGTGAAGAAATTTCCGGCGACGGTCACGTTGTACGCGAAGAATCTCGACAGCGGCAAGACGTTCGCGCTGCAGGGCGATGATCCGGTGAGGACGGCGTCGACGATCAAACTCGCGTTGATGACGGAAGTGTTCGCGGCGGTCGAGGAAGGGCACGCGAAATGGCCGGAAACATTGGTGCTGCGTGATTCCGATAAAGTTTCGGGCTCGGGTGTGGTCCGCGAATTGTCGGATGGCGTGTGGCTGCCGATCCGCGATTTGGTGCACCTCATGATTGTGGTCAGCGACAACACGGCGACCAATTTGTTGATCGATCGATTTACTGCAGACGCCGTGAATGCGCGTATGGAGAAGCTCGGGTTCCATGAGACTCGCCTCATGCGCAAAGTGCGCGGCGATGGCAACGCGTTGAAGGCTGCTGAAGGCTGGAGCGTCGATGGACGCAAGCCGGAGAATCAGAAGTATGGGTTGGGAAAGACGACTCCGCACGAGATGGTGACGCTTGTCGAGCGTATGGAACGCGGCGAGCTCGTCAGCCCCGCGGCATCGAAAGAGATGATCGCGATCATGAAGCGGCAGCAGTTGACCGAGGGGATCGGTCGCAAGACGGGGGAGCTTGCGGTTGCATCGAAATCCGGCGCGCTCGATGCGCTGCGTAGCGACGTGGGGATCGTCTATTCGCCGAAGGGAAGAATCGCGATGGCGATTACGGTCGATGGCATGAAGCAGATCGATTATTCGGTCGACAATCCGGGCAACATCCTGATCTCGGATCTCGCGCAACTGCTGATCCAAGGCCTCAGCCGTTGACGAGGCGCATCCCCGCTTCCGGATAACGTAGCCCCGCTGCGGAGCCTTTCGGAGCAGCTTCGTCGATCCGCTCGAGATCGGAAGGCGATAATTCAATCGAAGCAGCGGCGGCGTTTTCCTCGAGATATTTGCGGCGCTTCGTGCCGGGGATCGGAACGATATCGTCGCCTTGCTTGAGAACCCAGGCGAGCGCGAGCTGCGACGCCGTGCAGCCTTTCTCATTCGCGAGCGCCTGCATCTTGTCGACCAGTGCGAGGTTCTTCGCAAAGTTCTCGCCTTGAAATCGCGGCGAGATGCGGCGGAAGTCATCGGGCGCGAGGTCCTCGAACCGGCGGATCTCGCCGCTCAGGAATCCGCGGCCTAGCGGACTGTACGGCACGAAGCCGATGCCGAGCTCGCGGCAGGTGGGGATGATCTCGTCTTCGGGGTCGCGGCTCCACAAGGAATACTCGGTCTGTAGAGCCGACACGGGATGCACTTTCGTCGCGCGCCTCAGGGTCGCGGGGCCGGCTTCCGACAATCCGATGTAGCGGATCTTGCCGGCGCGGACAAGGTCGGCCATCGCTCCGACCGTATCCTCAATGGGAGTCGAGGGGTCGACGCGATGTTGATAGTAGAGATCGATGGTATCGATGCCGAGCCGCTTGAGGCTGGCGTCGCAAGCCGCTTTGACATATTCGGGCTTGCCGCTGATCGAGCGCTTCGTCGGATTCGAGGGTTCGCGCACGATCCCGAATTTGGTGGCGATGACGTATGCATCGCGGTTGCCTTTGATGGCCTTTCCGACGAGTTCCTCGTTCTTGAAGGGCCCGTACATGTCGGCGGTGTCGAGGAACGTGCAGCCGAGTTCGAGCGCGCGATGGATGGTCGCGATCGACTCGTGTTCATCGCCGGCGCCGTAGAATTCGCTCATCCCCATGCACCCGAGTCCGAGGGCGGAGACGTGGAGGCCTTGGGTTCCGAGTTTGCGTTGTTGCATGTTTATCGCCCTGAGGATCCGAAGCCGCCGGCGCCGCGGGAGGTGTCGCTGAGCTCTGACTCTTCCCATTC
>DASXZC010000021.1:0-6865 GCA_036502165.1 Bryobacteraceae bacterium | reverse complement strand
GCCATTCCGACGCGCTCGATGGCGCGCCAGGTAGCTTGATCGGCTTTCTGATGAGGCCATCCGAACAGGCGCAGGAACGAGTAAACGAACTGATATCCGCTGAAGCCTTTGGGATGCGAATCAAACTGTGTGCAGTAGCCGACCTTGGTGAAGAACCGCTCGGGGTCGGAGGGCGAGAGGCCCAGTACAGAGAGCCGTCCTTCAGTTGGCTGCAAGAGTCCGGTGAGCAGGTTCATGAGCGTCGTCTTGCCGGATCCGTTGGGGCCAACGAGACTGGTGATGCCGGGCGGGATCGTCAGGCTGACGCGGTTGACGCCGAGGACTTCGCCGTAGAACTTTGAAACATTTTCGAACTGAACTGTTTCGGCGTTCATCGGGCCACCTCATAGGCGCGAACCTTGCGCCATAGGAGCCAGACTGAGAGGGCGCACATCAGCGCGAGCGAGGTGAGCGCCTCCTCCGTACTGACATCCGTATGATCCTTGATGCGGTAGAAGTCGGAACAGATCTGGCCGAAGTCGGCGGCGAGATCAATCCAATATCCGGCGTCAGTACGCAGGATCGCGTTGATCGCCTGTCCAAGGCCGGAGCCCAGGAAGAAGATGACCAGCAGCATGCCGCCGGCCACAACCTTCCATCGCACCCAGGCCGAGATGGCGAGCGCGAGAAGAGATATGAGAAGGGTCCAGATGAAGTTGGTGACGAAGACTCCCCAGGCGAGCCAGGCGTTCGCGGAAACCCACTTCCAACCTTCAAGGCTGCCTTGGATTCCGAACAGCAGCAATCCCGGCACCCAGGTGATGAAGGCGAGCAGCAACGCGATCACTGACAGTTTGCCGACGACGTATTCAGTCCGCGAGAAGGGGCGGCAGAAGTAGAGCGGTAGAGCGTTGTTCGAAAGGTCGCCGGATACCAGGCCCGGGCCAACGAAGGAGGTCAGGATGAACGCCATCGCCGCCTGGATGCTCGTGTACAAAGCGAAGAAGCGTCCGCCGACTTCGAAAAGTCCGTTCGAGGATGCCAGTTTCGGGGAGAATTGGCTGAGGAAACTCAGGTTGTGATTCAGATAAATCGCGATTGCCGCGCCTACCGGATAGAAGAAACAGATGACATAGAAGATGAGGATGAATCGAGTCTGGAACAGCGTGCGCCACGCGAACCGCGGCAAGATCAGGAACCGCGACCATTCCGGAGTCATCGCGCCGGTGTACGGTTTATAGGTGCGTTTATAGACGGCCATTACCGCTTCACCTCCGGCGTATCTTCTCCGCGCATGGCCTTCAGGAAAATATCCTCGAGCGTGTCGCGGCGGTGACTGAGGCGGCGCAATTGCAGATCACGGTCGGCGGCGAGCTGATAAATATCGCGGATTTCGACGCCATCGCCGAGGATCATCTTGACGCGTCCGTTGTCGAGCGCGGCGCATTCGCAGCCCAGTTTCTCAGCCGCATCGACAAAACCATTTTGAATGCCATATGTTTCAAGCTCGAGGAAGCGCTTGTTCAACTTTCTTTCCTCTTCGAGGTTCGAGATGTGGACGATTTTGCCTTGCTTGAGGATCACGACTTCCTCGCAGGTCTCTTCGACATCGCGCAACAGGTGCGAACACAGGACGATGTGCATCGAGCCTGAGTCGCGCATTTCCTTGATCAAACGCAGCATGCGCTGGCGCGCGGAGGGGTCGAGTCCATTAGTAGGCTCGTCGAGGATCACCAGTTTCGGCCCGTGCACGACGGCTTGCGCGAGCTTCGCCATTTGCTTCATGCCGAGCGAATAGCCATTCAACTTGCGATACCGCGCTTCGCCGAGGCCGACATAATAGAGTGCTTCGTGGGCGCGTTCGAGAGCGGCTTCGGGAGGCAGGCCGCTGAGCTCGGCCATGTAGCGGACTTGCGTGACCGCGTTCATCTGTCCAATGAACGAGTCGTTTTCCGGCATGTAGCCGACTTGCCGGCGGATTTCGCGTTGCTGCGTGCGGATGTCGAGACCGAGGATGCGGCCAGTACCGCCGGAGATCGGATAGAAGCCGAGGAGGGTGTTGATCATCGTCGACTTCCCCGCTCCGTTCGGACCCAGCAGTCCGATGGTGCGTCCGGAAAGCGAACCGGTGAGGCCCCGCAGAATTTCTCTGCCGCTGAGCCTCACCGAGAGGTTGTCGAGTTCAATCACCGGGTTCGTTGTCATTGCGTGCTTTTAGGGATCAGGCCTTGCGGAATCAGGAACGGCAGCCCGCGGTCGAGGCCCGAGAGCATTCCCAGATTCATTCCGAGGAATCCGCCGGTCGATGAGATCGAGATCCGGTTGGGTTCGCCGTATACGTAGATGAGTGCGGGAGGCATGTTGCTCAGTTTTGCCGCTGACCGGCGCTGCTCCTCTGTCATTACGTTCAATTTTTGCAATTGTTCCGCAACCGGCGCGGTTACCTGAGAAATATTGTGATAAACAAGTGCCGAGAAATTCGGGCTCGCACCGGTGGGCAATTGTGCGCGGAATTTCTCGGAACGCGCAAGCGTATTTCCACGGCGGCGATTGTCGATCGCGCTTGCAATCATCGACTGCGAAGGCGCAGCGATCAGATAGCCGTCGGAGTACGTGTAGTGAATCGTCATCGGGAAGGCGGATCCGCTCAGATGATAGTACGTGAGGCCGCCGTCGACCGAGCTCGTGAGCGTCAATGTAGGCGCGGGGCTGCCTGCGTCAGTTTGCTTCGGCACGGCAGCAACGAGCGTCTCGATCGTGTGCTGCAGCGTCTGCGGAGCGTTCACTTCGATCGCGACTTTCCAACTTAGATCGGGCAACAGTGGGCCATCCTGCGCGATGGTCACTTCCGAGCCGAGAGGTCCGGCGATGTCGTCGACGAGCTTCACTCCCAGGGTCGATTCGATCAGGGCGAGTTGCTGATCGACATTCGGATTGCGCTTGCGCAGGCCGGCCAGCGCCTCTTCGACGACCTCGCGCGGATTCTTCATAACGAAGGCCAGTGCGGCTCCGGCATCGGGCGACACGAAGTCGAGCGTGCTCAAAGGTCCGGGAGCGCCGAGCCACGAGGCGACTCCGCTGCGTTGCGTTCCGAAGTCGATGGCGGCCGTTGTTTCGGTGCGATTCATCACTTCGCGGCGTTCAAATACCACGTCATTGATGTTATCGACTCCGAGATCGAGCGACGCAGCCGAATCGCTCGCATGTTGGAACTGCTTGGCGTTCAGGCAGAGGAGCCATCCCGCGCCTGACGTATAGGATTGCGAGATCCGATCGCGGAACGGCGTCGTTGGTGTGCCTCCCGCATCCACGTTCGCGGCGAGAGCCTCGAGCGCTGAAGGATCGGACGCCAGGATCAGCGTGTTCGCGTGGATCTTCCAGGCGACTCCCTTGGCGTTCTGCAGTTCGCTTTGGAGGAACGCGTCGAGCCCGGGCGACTTCGCTTCAGCAAGCACCGCGAACTGATGATTCGGCCGCACGACCAGCACCGCCTCCGTTCCGATAAAGGTTGAAAGAGTCTGCAGCCGGTCAAGCCCGGCAAGCATCTTCTGCGAGGACCTCTGCTGGCTCTGCCACCATTCGCGCAGCGCAGGATTCGTGCGGGCCTGTTCCTCAAACATCTGACGTGCTTCGCGCAACTGCTCGCCGGCATTCGGAATCGCCGCGTAGATCATCGTGTCTGCGGGGATGTAGCGCAACAGGTTCGACTGATAGCGCAAGGCCGGCGAAGGGATCGCGGAGATCTTCGTTTGCAGATCGCTCAATTCGCCGAGAAGGGCCAAATAGCGGGCAGAATCGTGGCTCCATGCGATTTCATCCTTCACAGGAACAGGGCTCAGATTCGGATCGCTGGTCGTCTGTCCACCGGGCTTTAAGAGAACCGATTTTGAAGCGTGATCGACTTGCACCGCGCCCTCGACGACCGAGACGCGCGTGCCGAGCGTGCCGTGGTTGACGTCGAAGATCGTGCCCTTCACAGAGATAGTCGAATCTCCGGAGGTCACAAACAATTTCCCATGCTTTTGTTTCGCGGCCTGAACGATGATGTTGCCTTGCTCGAGGCGGATCGTCGTGCCGCGCCAGGGCCGGTCGACCGAGAGATCGGCGCGTTCGTTCATTTCGATCAGCGTGCCGTCGAACAGCCGCACAACAGCGTGTGTTCCACGTCCGGCGCGGAGTTCGTCTCCCGCTGCGAGCTGCCGTCCTCCGCCGACTGGGAGGATGCCATGGTCGGAGACCTGATACAGAACTCCGTCCACGGAGTCGACGGTTGCGACCGGCTCGCCACTCATGCCGCCGGTGCGGAGCGTGTACCAGGAGCCAACGCCAGCAGTCACCAGGAGCGCCGCGGCAATCGCCCACTTCCGGTATTCAGTTGAAGGGCGGCCTGTCGACGAGGGAATGACGCGAACCGCCCCTTTCGGCTTGCCGCTGCGTGCTTCATCGAGAGCCTTGCGGCACGGAACGCACTCGCGGATATGATCGTCGAGCAGCATGCGGCGCGAATCGGAGAGGGTCCGCTGGAGGTAAGCCGGGATCAGCCCGCGGTAGTCGTCGCAGCTCTGTATGCGGCCGGCGACCTGCGCCACTCCCGCAACTCCGAACAACTTGTGCCGCACGCGCTCGGCCGCTTCAGACGCGGCTTTCGGATCGGGCTGGTCGTTCTGAATGGACTCGATCAATTCATCGAATTGCTTGTTGTTCATTGGCGGCCTCCGTCATTGGTCTTGTAGGCGACGAGTTCTTTTTGCAGTTTGCTTTTGGCGCGGTGCAGAGTCACAGCAACGAGGATTTGCGAGATGCCGAACATCTGCGCAATTTCCTTGTTCGAATATCCTTCGAAGAACCGTAAGGCGACCATTTCCGCCTGCCGCGCGTCGAGCTTTGAAATTGCCGCACGCAAGGCATCGCGGAGTTCTCTCAACTCTGTGCAAACCGGACTCGCGGGCAGCGACTCGAGGATCGCCTGGCCGGTCCGCTGCCGTTCGCGGAGCAGATCAATCGACGCGTTGACTGCCGCGCGGCGCAGATATCCTTCAGGCTGTTCGAGCGCCGGCGCGGAATCGTCGCGTTTCATGAGACGCAGGAACACGGTCTGCAGCACGTCCTCAGCGTCCGACGAATTGCCTGTGACACGGTAAGCGGTGCGGAAAACCATGGAGTGGTGTTCCTGGTAGGCGGATTCGAGGTCGTATTGAGGCGTGGCGGCGGCTCCTTGAGCGAATGCCAGTTGCACGGATTGGCCTCCTAACGGGTTCATCTACCGGGGAAGACGGGCTGGCACTGGAGTTTATTACAGCAGGTTGCAGGTTATGCTTTTAGGGGACGGGCCTTATGACTGAGAACAACGGGACGGGATCGACTGAGAAGCTGCTCATCAAGCGGTTGAAGGTGTCCGGACTGTTGTCGTTCGGGCCAACGGGAATCGATCTGCCGATGCGGGGGTTGAACGTACTGATTGGGGCCAATGGGTCGGGGAAGTCGAATCTGATTGAGATTTTTTCGCTCTTGCGGTCCGCGGCGAGGGGGCAGTTTGGGGGAGAGGGAGATTGGCTTTGGAAGGGCGAGGGCGATCACACGTCGGCGGAGGGAACGGTCGAAATCACGGTTTCGAATCCCAAGGGCAGCCGAGACTTACGTCATGTTTTGACTGTATTCGCATCGGGCCTTCGGCTGGACGTCGCGGATGAACGGATTGAGGATGTGGGGGCCGAAGTAGAGGACAGCGGGGCCCATCGACACTATGATTACAAGCGGGGTGACGTTCATCTCTTCAGCGCGCTAGGCGCCGGAACAAGATTTATGGCTGGGAAAGTTCATCCTGATCGATCGATTCTGACGCAAGTCAGGGATCCGGAGAACTACCCGGCTTTAGCTAGTCTGGAGCGCGCTTACGACGGATTTCGGTTATTTCGTAATTGGCAATTTGGGCCGACCGCGTCGTTGCGGCAACCGCAGAGTGTCAGCCTCCGAGATGACTTTCTGGCTGAGGACGGATGCGACAACCTGGCTATGGTCCTGAGCAACCTGCCTGGGAAGGCCAAGTCACAGTTGACCGAATCACTAAAGAAACTATACGAAGGAATCGACAGGATTAGCCCGCAGAAGGTCGGCGCGGCAATCCAACTCTTCCTTCGAGAGGCTGGCGATCGTCAGATTCGGGCCACTCGATTGTCCGATGGCACACTGCGCTATCTATGCCTGCTCGCGATCCTGTTGCATCCGGATCCGCCGCCGTTTGTGGCGATCGAGGAGCCGGAATTAGGATTGCATCCCGACGTGATTCAACACGTTGCCACACTGTTGATCGACGCATCGCGGAGGACCCAACTGGTCGTTACTACTCATTCGAGGAGACTGATCGACGAATTGGGAGACCTGCCGGATTCCGTGGTCGTCTGCGAAAAGCACGACGGAGAATCCACGTTCGAGCGCTTGGATGGCGAGCGGATGAAACACTGGCTGGACAGATATACACTGGGCGAATTATGGAGCAGCGGTGAACTCGGAGGAAATCGCTGGTGACTGCGAAGGCAAGAGCCACGAGGTCGAGCGTCAAGATTTACATCGAGGGCGGCTCTTCGGAGATTGAAGATGTCTTTCGCCGGGCGTGGGTACACTTCTTTCAGGAGGCTGGGCTCGCCGGTCGGATGCCGAGCGTAGTCGTCGGCAAGGGCCGCAGGCAAACCTTCGATTTTTTTGAAAGGGCCGTCAAAGCACGGCACCCTGACGAGATCCAACTCTTGCTAGGAGCCTGTCCGAGAAAAAATAGGGTTGTCCTGGAGATCGATGGAACAACGGAAACAGAACCGTTCCATAATGTTTCATGGCGAAAGGGTATCGCTCTTACCAACCGGATCAAGACCTGCTGCTGCCACCAAGCCTG
>DASXZC010000020.1:0-22951 GCA_036502165.1 Bryobacteraceae bacterium | reverse complement strand
AAGCCGAGCACTAGCAGCACTCGCCCCGACCAGCGATGCCAGCGGATCCACCGCACGCGTACGCGTGTGACGAACTGCAACGGCATCAGCCCCAGGAACAGCGCCGCCGGAAGAATGTGCAGGAGCGTGAGAGTCCGATGGCGCGCGAAGCCCGCATCCAACTCCGCGGCGGCTGCGAATCGCGGAGGTCCCTGCGGAGGATCGACCAGCACAAACGTGCGCCGCGCAACCGCCAACAAACCGATCAGGACCAGCAACAACGCCGGAATCCAAATCCATTTGCGAGGCGAATCCGTCATCGTCACTTCATCGCGAGGCGCGTCAGCGCGAACAGGACCACGGCCGGCACGACTCCCTGTCTAGGCTCGCGGATATGCAGCATCGTGTAGATCGCGCCCACCATGATGATCGCGAGTCCAATGGCGGCGTAGCGCGCGACCTTCGGGATCCACAATCCGATCGCGCCACAAATCTCTGCGATGCCGACAACGATCGCGAACGCACTCGAATAGCCGTACGACGCGAACGTATAAGGATGGGTCAACTTCACAAATGCCGCGTACAGAAACACCGCGGAGACTACGCTGCGCAAAACCAGGCGGGCGATTTTCGACATATTCGCAGACATGATAACGCCTACTCCGCGCTCACGTGTCTGCGCGTTTCGAACAATACGATTCCCGCCGCGACCGAAACGTTCAGCGATCCGATAGCGCCCGCCATCGGAATCCGCACCAGAAAATCGCAGCGTTTCCGCACGTGCTCGTGCAGGCCGTGACCTTCTCCGCCCAGCACGATCGCCGTAGGACGCGAGTATTCGATTTCGTTGTACACATGTTCGCCGCGCTCATCGAGTCCATAAATCCAATAGCCGCGTTTCTTGAAGTCCTCAATAGAATGGCTGACGTTGACCACGCGGATTACCGGTAAGTGCGCAAGCGCCCCGGCGGCCACCTTGGCAACGGTCTCAGTAAGTCCAGCGGCGCGGCGCTCGGGGATCACGACAGCTCCGGCACCGGCGGCGTGCGCGGTGCGGATGATCGCGCCCAGATTATGAGGATCCTCGACACCATCGAGAATCACTACCAATTCCTTTCCTTCGGCCGCATCGGGCCCCGCGTACGTCGTCGTTCCGCCGAGCGCAACAACACCCTGATGAGGAGTCGTTCCGGAAATGTGATCGAGCTCCGAACGCTCTTCATATTTCACCGGAATTTTGCTCTTGCGGCAGAGATCGACGATCTCCTGCACCTTCGGCCCGCCCGCCCCCTTCGCGACCAGGACGCGCTCGAACGACTGTCCCGCGAGGAGCGCTTCGCGGATCGGATGGATTCCTGCTATAACTGGCACTACAATATTATTTGCCGGGTTGTAACCGGAAAGCGAATCGCCTCGGTGGATTACGAATCGGAGTCCGCGAAGTCAATGGCTGAAGCCGCCGTCAAACTCGAGTCCCAAGAGATCCCCGATAAGCTCTATTTCCGCATTGGCGAAGTGGCCAAGCTCGCCGGAGTCAAGCAGTATGTTCTGCGATTTTGGGAATCGGAATTTCCGGGATTAGGCCCCAAGAAATCAGGCACCGGACACCGTCTGTACCGGCGTAAAGACGTAGAGATGGTGCTCGAGATCAAGCGCCTGTTGTACGAGAAGCGGTACACCATCGAAGGCGCGCGTCAGTTCCTCGAAGGCCGTCCGAAAGGCGCCGCGGCCATCGCCGCCGCAGCGGCAACCGCCTCCGCCGCGCCCGCAAAGTCCGAGCCCAAGAAGAAGCGCCAGCAGGCCGAGCAAGCTTCCTTATTCGGATATGGACCCTCGCCCGAAGTGGTGGCGGCCATGCGCCAGGAGCTCGAGGCGATTCTGAAAATTCTAAAGGATTGATCGGCACAAAGGCGTAAGACGGGTCCCCGGTCCGGTATGCATCGACGTCAAGTTTGGCTGTTCGTACTCGTCGTGCTGTTGCCATCGGCCATCCTGGTGGCGCTCGGCGCGCGTATGTTGTCGCAGGAGCGCGAACTCACCGGCAAACGCGTCGCCGACGATCAGCGGCGCCTCGCGCAGGACGCCCGCCGCGACATGCTGCGGCGCATCGGCGAGATTCCGCCGGACGCATCTTGGGAACCGCACGCGATCGACGAAAGCGCGCTACTCGCGTTCCGCGGCAGGGGCAACCGCCCGCCTTGGGATGCGAACCGCGACAAACAGATCGCCTGGCAGCAATTGCATGAACCGAATTTCTACGAAAGCGTCTCGACGGACGACTACGTCGGCGCATTGGCCGTCGCGCGCCATCCTGCTCAGCGGGCCTATGCAAAGCTTCGGATGGCCGCAAACCTGGCCGCAGCCGGCCGTACATCCGAAGCCTTTCAGACTGATATGCAGGTCCTGCGCACGCCAGGATTGTTGACCGACGAAGCGGGCATTCCGTTTCGGGTCCGTGCAGCAGCACAGCTCACAGCCGGTGGCGTGATGCAGCAGGCGGTGCTTGATCTCTTGGGTGAAGAACTCGGCACGTTCAAGCCGATGGATCCCGCGGAAATTCGATTGTGCAAGGAGATCGTCCGTGGACTCGAGCGCCACCAACCGAGCGCCGCCGAGGCTCGCGTACTCGGCGCGCGGCTCGACGACCGTCAGCAGTACGCAAACGCCGTGCGGCAAGCCCTCGCATTGCCGGTGACCCCTGGCGTATGGCGCAGTATCGGCGACGAATACCTGGCGATGCGGAACAAAGAAGAGACGCAAATGGTCCGCCTGCGGCCGCTGGTGACGACGCTCCCCGGGCGAATTCTGATCAAGCATCCCAACGAAGGCTACAGCCTGAGCCCCGAGTTTCCCGACCTGAGTCTGACGCTCGATCCATCGATCGACCGCTCGGTAACCCAACGCTGGACGCTGCTGTGGTGGTTCTATCTGTTCGCGTTGTTGCTGGTGTTGGGAGTCTCGCTGTTCGGCGGATATCTGCTATGGCGCGACGTCAATCGCGATATGAAAATGGCGGATGAGCGTTCGCAATTCATCGCCGGCGTATCGCACGAATTGCGCACGCCCCTGACCGCGATCCGCATGTATGCCGAGACGCTCGCGATGGGGCGCGCAACTGATCCGGCGACTTCGAAACAATACATCGAGACGATCCTGACTGAAGGCGAACGCCTGTCGCGCCTGGTCGACAACGTACTCGACTTCGCAAAAATCGAACAGGGAAAACGCCTGTACCGCTTCCGCCGCTGTTCGCTGCAGGAGCTCGTGCGCACCGCCGTGCGGACCCTCGAACGTCCTCTCGCCGAGCAGGGATTCTCAGTAAAAATGGACATCGACGAATCCGTGCCGGAGTTGCAGGCGGACTCCGACGCGCTGATGCGTGCAGTGCTGAACCTGCTGTCGAACGCAATGAAGTATTCCGGAAAATCGCGCGAGATTGAAGTGCGTTTGGGAACACGCCGTCAACTCGCGGTGATTCGGATCCGCGATCATGGATTCGGCCTGCCGGACTCGGAGCAGGAACAAATTTTTGAAAAATTCTATCGCGCTCCGCAGCCGGATGGGCAATCGGTGCCCGGCACCGGCCTCGGATTGACGCTCGTGAAGCACGTCGCCGAAGAGCACGGCGGCGGAGTCGAAGTGAAGAGCAGGCCCGGCGAAGGCAGCACGTTTTCGCTGGTTCTTCCGCTCGATCGCGAGCGTCACATCAAGATCTCGAAGGAACGCAAAGGAGAGAAACGTTGAGTCGCATTCTAATCGTCGAAGACGAACCCGCGCTGCTGCGAGGCCTCGAGGATAACTTGAAGGCCGAGACATACGAAGTGATCACCGCGTCGGATGGCGAGACCGGCCTGAAGCTGGCGCGCGAGACCAAGCCTGATCTCATCGTGCTCGACTTGATGCTGCCGAAGGTGAGCGGCTACGAGATCTGCCAGAAGCTGCGTCAGGAAGGCGTCACGACTCCGATCTTGATTCTGACCGCGCGAGGCGAAGAGGCGGATCGGGTGTTGGGGCTCGACCTCGGTGCCGACGATTATGTGACGAAGCCGTTCTCGGTCCGCGAACTGATGGCGCGTGTGCGAGCCCTGCTGCGCCGCGCGCAGCCCTCTTCAGGCGAGCTACGCTTCGAGGATGTCGTGATCGATTTCCATAGCTACACGGCCACCAAATCCGGCAAGACCATCGAGATGACTCGCAAAGAATTCGGGATCCTCAAGTATTTGTCGAGCCGCACTGGCGTCGTCGTCAGCCGCGACGAACTACTGAACGAAGTATGGGGCTACGACGCTTTTCCGACCACGCGCACAGTCGACAACCACATCGCCGGCATACGCGCGAAGCTCGAACAAGGCGATCCGAAGCACTTGATCACAGTCCACGGCGTCGGATATAAATTCGTCTTGTAGTCTTTCGAAGACGCGACCTGCATATCAGCGAGATGGCTGAGCCGGATCCACAACGTGTCGGGATCCTCGTCGAAGACCGTCTTCGCATCTGCCCTGAGGACGTGCCATCCTCCATCCGCAATCTCACTTTCCAATTGATCCGGGCCCCAGCCCGTATAGCCCGCATAAACACGCACGCGCGCCGGACCTTCGGATAAATGCGGCGCAAGGGCCGCGCGGTCGATGACGAGATGAATGTCATCGAGGACGCGCTTTCCTCCCTCAGGCACAGCTTTCGAACGGATCAGCGCGAACATGCCGGTCATTCCGACAGGTCCACCGACGAAGATAGGATCCTTGACGCCGGATGCCTCCTTCCACTTCTCGAGGACTTCGGAAAGCGACAGCGTAGTGCGGCGGTTGATGATGAGACCGAGCGTGCCTTCGTCGCTATAGTCAGCGATCACGATGACGGTCTTGGCGAAATTCGGATCCTGTAGATCTTTATCCGCGACGAGGATGACGCCGGGTGCGAGGCGTGCGGCCGCCGCGGCGTATGAGAGCAGGAACAACGACAATACGATGAGCCTGGCCGGTTGCATACTTGAATTGTCCTTAAATCCGGCAACGAAAGAAAGGGCGTCAGATGGCTTCGGGCTTGTCGCCGAACACGCGATCATTCGGATCGATGCTGAGCCACGCGATCGCGCCCAATAAAAACAGGCCCGCCATGAGATAAATCGGCGCGGACCACATGTGGTACCGCTGCACAACCCACGTCACCACGATCGGCGAGAGGAACCCGCCGACCTGCCCGGCCGTATTCATCGCCGCGCTCACGACGCCGGAATGATTGCCTCCAATGTCGATGCAGACGCCCCACGCCGCGCCCAGTGTGAACATGCAGGCAGCTACGGCGATCGCAATCAGGAACCCGGCGACGATCGGATTTTCGACCATCGCTCCGCCGAACATAGCGAGCATGGCAATCGCGTAACCGGCAGCTCCCACGCCGCCGCGGCCGATGCGCAGTCCATAACGCTTGCTGACGCGGTCGGTGACGATGCCTCCGAACAGATCGCCGATAGCGCTCGCGACGAGCGGGAGCCCCGCCATGATGCCGAGTTCCGCAGTCTTGAATCCGCGAGCCTCCGTCAGGTAAGTCGGGAACCAGGTGATGCAGAAGTAGAAGCACCACGTATTGCCGAAATACATGATGCACAACGGCAGCAGATTGCGGTTGCTGAAGAGCTTGCGCCAATATTCCAAACCGTGGCTCGGCGCGTCGATGACACGGCCGTGCTCGATCAGATCGGCCTCGGCTTCGCTCACCTGCGCATGCTCACGAGGATCATCGCGGAACCACCGATGCCACGCGATCGCCCAAGCAAACCCGACCAGGCCAAACATGAGGAACACTTGCCGCCACGCGAAATAATTCATGAGCCATGTAACGAGAATCGGCGTCAATCCGCCGGAAAGATGCGCGCCCATAAAGAAGATGCCCTGGATCGTTCCACGTTCGCGCGAAGGGATCCAACGCGAAAACGTCCGTGCGACGCAGGGCCACGCGCCAGCCTCGCCGATCCCAAATAGAAATCGAACCCCGAGCAGGATCGGATAACTGAACGCAGCCGCGGTCGCCATGGTGAAACAACTCCACCACGTTACGATGCGCGTAAGCACGAGCCGGGTGCCCCGGCGATCGGCCCACCACGCAGTGGGGATTTCGAAGATCCCATACGCGAGAGTGAACGCGCTGAACACCAGACTCATTTGCGGCTTCCCGATCCCGATATCGCGCATGATCGAAGGCGCCATCATCGAGATGCAAACGCGATCGAGGTAAGTGACCATCGCAAGTGCGACGGCGAACGCGACGACCCGGTAGCGGACGTGAGTCATGCCGGTCATTGTCGCACCTCGACGTCCGCGTGGGTATAAAATACCCAATAGACAAGGAGCATATATATGTGCGATCAGGATCATTTTGAACAAGACCGGCTGGAATATGAGGCACGCGGCCTGGTAACGCGAAAACAGTTCGGCGTGATGCTGGGCGCGGGCATGTCGATGATATTGCCGAGTGTTGCCAACGCCGCCGCCGTCGCCGAAAGCGACGTGATGATCACCACGCCCGACGGCCACGCGGACTGCTACTTCGTGCATCCCGCGAGCGGCACTGCACCGGGCGTCCTGATGTGGCCCGACATTTTCGGACTTCGTCCCGCATTCCGCCAAATGGGTAAACGTCTCGCGGAATCGGGTTATTCAGTGCTCGTTGTAAATCCGTTCTACCGTTCGAAGAAGGCGCCGACGTCACCCGAAGGCGGCGCGACGCCGATCGACCAGGTGCGGCCGTTCGCGCAAGCATTGAACGAAACGACGCACATCACCGATGCCAAGGCCTTCATCGGATGGCTCGATCAACAGCCGTCGGTCGCGAAGAACCGCAAGATGGGAACGCAAGGCTACTGCATGGGCGGCCCGATGGCGTTCCGCACCGCGTTCGCGATGCCCGATCGCGTCGGAGCCGTTGCCACTTTCCACGGCGGCGGACTCGTTCGAGGAGATGGCCCCGACAGTCCACACAACGAGGCCGCGAAGAGCAAAGCGCAGTTCCTCGTCTGCATTGCAGCCAACGATGACGCACGCTCGCCGAAGGACAAAGACGTCTTGAAAGAGACGTTCGCCAAGGCCGGACTGCCTGCGGAAATCGAAGTCTACGCAAACTCCGCGCACGGCTGGTGCCCTCCCGACTCCAAAGTTTACAACGAGGCACTCGCAGAGAAAGCCTGGAGCCGGTTGCTCGTGCTATACGGAAAAGCGCTGGCCTGAAGTAGCCGGACCGGTCTCTGGTAGCCTAATCGTTTGCCCCGCCTCCAAGGGTGACGATGAAACCAATATCCGTTCTGCTGCTTTTATCCGCTGCTGCGTTCGCGCAAGTTCCCACGCCGCAATCCGTCCTCGGCCACAAACCCGGCGACGATTATTACCTTGCGTCTTATGATGAATCGCTCGGCTACATGCGTAAGCTCGCCGCGTCGAGCGATCGCATCCAGCTTGTCCAGGTCGGCAAGACCAGCGAAGGACGCGACTGGTACGTCGCTCTGATTTCGAGCGCCGCCAATCTCAAGGAACTCGCCAAGTACAAATCGATCGCGCAAAAGCTCGCGCTCGTCAAAGGCCTTGACGACGCAGGCGCACGGGCACTGGCGCGAGAAGGCAAAGCGATCGTCCACATCGATGGCGGACTTCACGCCACCGAAGTCGCGCACGCCCAGCATACGATCCAACTCGCCTACAATCTGGTCTCGGCCGATACGGCGACGAATCCCGAGGTCGCGAAGATCCTCGACAACGTGATTCTCGTCCTGTGGTTCTCGATCAATCCCGACGGCCAGAACATGGTCGTCAACTGGTATCGCCAAAATCTCGGAACATCTTATGAAGTCTCGCCGCTGCCGTGGCTCTGGCAGAAGTACATCGGCCACGACAACAATCGCGACGGCTACATGAACAACATGATCGAGTCGCAGACGATCACGCGCGCGATGCTCGACTTCTATCCGCAGGTCTTTTATAACCATCATCAGACCGCTCCGTTCCCCGCGCGAATTTGGATTCCACCCTTCGCCGAGCCCGTCTCATCGAACGTCCACCCGCTGATGTGGCGTTGGACGAATGTGTTTGGAACCTCGATGGCCGCGTATCTCGACGAGCACGAAATGCCCGGCGCGATGCATCGCGGGCAGTTCGACGACTGGTATCCCGGCTTCGTCGATCACGTCAACAGCTTTCGCAACACGGTCTCGTTCCTCACTGAAACAGCTCTCTACCGCTACGCCACGCCGAAGTTCTACACGATCGATGAGTTCCCCAAAAACAAGCAGGATCTCCGCACCGAAGTCATGTACGCGAGCCCGTGGCGGGGCGGATGGTGGCGTTTAAACGACGCCGTGCAATACATGCTCGGCGCGTCGATGGCCGTCCTCGACACCGCGGCGCGTTATCGCGAAGACCTGCTCTATAACCGCTACCAGGCAGGCCGCGACATCATCGCGCGCTTCTCGAAGGAGCCTCCGTTCGCCTACGTCATTCCGCGCGACAGCCAAGCCGATGCGCCCACGGCGGGTATTCTCATCGACAAGCTGATGCTGAACGGAATCGAAGTCAGTGAAGCCTCGCGCCCGATCAAATTGAACGGAATCGAATATCCGGCTGGAACGTTCGTCGTCCTCATGGACCAGCCGTTCGCGGCGCTCGTGAAAGATCTGTTCGAAATCCAAAAATATCCGGAACTGCCCGACGCACCTTATGACGTCACCGGATGGACGCTTCCTCTGCAAATGGGAGTCGAGACCGCGGCGGTGCTCGAGCCTGTAAACGCGGACGTCCGCTCGGGATTGAAGCGCCTAGATGCCGCGCCGCACGTCACGGCGCCAGTCTCGCGCACACAGAACGCGTCGTTCCGTGTCATCAACGAATCGCTCGCGAGCGGCGGCAAGGCATTGGCCGGTGCCGACAAGACGAAGCTTGAACCATATCCAACAAAGGCCCCGCGCATCGGAGTCTATCGGCCGTGGGTCGCCTCGATCGACGAAGGATGGACCCGCTGGATCCTCGAGGATTACAAATTCCCCTACGTCAGCCTCTACAATGCGGACGTCCAGGCCGGCCATCTGAAAGAACGTTTCGACGTCATTTTGTTTGCGGACATTTCAGAGCGTGCGATCATGGACGGCTTTCAACCGGGCTCGATTCCAGGCGAATACGCCAGCGGAATCGGCGCGCCGGGTGTTGACGCGATCCGCGAATTCGTTAATGCCGGCGGTACTCTCGTTGCTTTGAACGGTTCTGCGGCATTCGCGATCGAGAAGCTCAACCTGCCGGTGACGAACGTCCTCGCGGGACTAAAGCCGACCGAGTTCAACTGCCCCGGCGCGCTCCTGCGCATCGAACTCAAGCAGCCCAAGAATCCGCTGCTCACCGGCCTTCCTAAAGAGCCGATCATCATGTTTGAGCACGGCCCAGCCTTCGAGACGAAGCCTGGATTCAAAGGCAGAGTGCTGGCGTCGTACGACAAGGAACGAAATCCTCTGGTGAGCGGATACCTCCTGCATCCGGAGCGTCTGCACGACAAGGCCGCCGCGCTCGAAGTGCAATCCGGCGCAGGTCGAGTCGTCCTCATCGGATTCCGTCCGCAATGGCGCGGGCAGTCGCAAGGCACCTACAAATTCCTCTTCAACGCGCTCTATTATTTCGGCTCCGTCGTGCCACCTCTCGAAGCGGCGCCGGCGACCAATCCGCAAGCGGAGCAATGGAAGAAGCTCACCGAATCGGTGAAGGCAGACGCAGGAAAACTGCTCGCCCAAAACAAGGCGTTCCATGCGGCGAAAGGCGCAAAAGCGTTGGAGGAATCGAAGAAGCTCGAAACCCTCGCCGATCAGTTGCTGCACGAGCGCGCGACTGCGATCGACAACTTCAAAGATCAAGTTGAAGATCGCGCCGCAGCGCGCAAAGTCGCCGACTATGGACTGCAAGTAAGAAAACTCGCAGCCGACGCGCGGACGAAGGAACTCTCCGACCTCGACGCATACAAGCTGGATTCCCTGGCGCAAAGTGTCACGGATCAATTGGTGAAAAAGTGATGAAGCACAGCCGATCCCTGATCCTCCTGCTGCTGGCATCGTTGCCGGCCGCCGCCCAAGTCCCCACGCCCGAAAGCGTGCTCGGCCACAAGCCAACAGACGACTTCTGGCTCGCGACGTACGAAGAATCTCTTCAATATTTCCGCGCACTCGAGAAGTCGAGCGACCATATCAAGTTAGTCGAAATCGGCAAATCCACACGCGGACGAGAATGGTGGGTCGCGCTCATCTCGAATCCTGAGAACTTGCGCCAGATCGACAAATATAAGCAGATTTCGGGCAAACTGGCACGCGCTGAAGGACTGACCGACGCCGAGGCCCACGCCCTCGCGAAGGAAGGAAAGCCGATCGTCCACATCGATGGCGGCCTTCACGCTACCGAAGTCGCCGGCGTTCAGCACTGCATCGAACTCGCCTATCAACTGTTGAGCAAGCCCGACGATCCCGTCATCAAAGAGATCCTCGACAACGAGATCGTGATGCTGTGGCCGTCGATCAATCCGGATGGAACGACAGCCGTCTCGAGTTGGTATCGCAAGAATGTTGGTACAGCGTACGAAGTTTCGCCGCTACCGGAGCTCTATCAGGAATACGTCGGACACGACAACAATCGCGACGGTTACATGCAGAACATGATCGAGTCGCAGACCGTAGTCAAGACGCAGCTCGAATATTGGCCCGTCATCATGTACACGCAGCATCAGACGGCTCCCTTCCCAGGGCGAATTTACTTGCCTCCTTATGGCGAGCCGATCTCGGGAAACATCAATCCGCTGATGTGGCGCTGGCTGAACAAGCTCGGCACTTCGATGGCCGCGTATCTCGATGGCCACGGAATGCCCGGATCCATGCACGAAGGACGCTTCGACGTCTGGTATTCCGGATATCTCGACAACATCGGGAACTGGCGCAACCAGATTTCGTTCTTCACGGAAACAGCGCTCTATCGCTATGCGACGCCGCGATTCTATACGGTCGACGAGTTCCCCAAAGACCGTCAGGACCTGCGCGCCGAAGTCACCTATGCGAGCCCGTGGCGTGGCGGATGGTGGCGCATCGCCGACGCCGTCCACTATATGGTCGGCGGATCGATGTCAGTGATGACGACCGCCGCGAAGTATCACGAAGAACTGTTGTGGAACCGCTATCAAGCTGGCCGCGACACGATCGCAAGGTTCAAGAAAGAGCCTCCGTTCGCGTATGTGATTCCGATGCAGCAACATGACGACAGCGAGGCTTCGGCGCTCGCCGAAAAGCTGCTGTTGAATGGAATTGAAGTCAAGCGCGCGAAAACTGAATTGAAGGTCGGCGCGCGCCAGTTCGCTGCCGGTTCGTACGTTGTACTAATGGATCAGCCGTTCGCGTTGCTCGTGAAGGATTTGTTCGAGCCGCAGAAGTATCCGGACTTAGGCGAGCTTCCCTACGATGTAACCGGCTGGACGCTGCCCATGCAAATGGGCGTCGAAGTCGCGCCTTTGACTGATCCTGTTGCCGCCGAGGTCCGCGGCGAGCTCGAGCCCGTCACGTCGGTGGCACCGTATACCGGCCCCTTCACTCGCGACCAGAACGCGAGCTTTCGCGTGATCAATCGGTCACTCTCTGGAAAACAACCCCTCGTCTCTGGCGAAAAAGAGAAGTTCGAACCGATGCCGAAGCGAGCTCCGAAGCTCGGTCTGTATCGCCCGTGGACGGCCTCGATTGACGAGGGCTGGACGCGCTGGATCCTCGAGCAATACGAGTTCCCGTTCACGAGCCTGCGCAACGCCGACATACAAGCCGGCCATCTGCACGACCGCTTTGACGCGATCATCATTCCGGATATGGGTCCGCGGACGATCGCCGACGGCTTCCCCGAAGGCTCGATTCCCGGCCAATACGCGGGCGGTCTCGGCGCGCACGGCTCGGATCAGCTCCGCGAGTTTGTAGAAGGGGGAGGAACACTGATCACGTTCAACAATGCATCAATGTACGCGATCGACCAATTCCGCATCCCGTTAACCAACGTGCTCGCCGGATTGAAGCCCGACGAATTCAGTTGCTCGGGAGCGCTGCTCCGCATCATCTTGAAGGATCCGGCGGATCCGCTCGTGAAAGGCTTGACGAAAGACGTGACGGTCATGTTCGAGCGCGGCCCCGCGTTCGAAACCAAGCCGGAGTTCAAAGGCAAGATCCTCGCCTCGTATCCGGCCTCGCCCGAGAATCCCTTGCAAAGCGGCTACATCCGGCATCCTGAAAAGATCGAAGGCAAAGCCGCCGCGGTCGACGCATCCGTCGGCGCGGGACACGTCATCTTAATTGGCTTCAAACCGCAATGGCGAGCCCAGTCGCACGGGTCGTACAAATTTTTCTTCAACGCAATTTACGGAAGCGTGAAATGACCGAGCGGCTTTACTACAACGATTGCTACTTGCGCGATTTTTCCGCGAACATCGTCGCACTCGGCAAGGATGGACTGGTTGCCTATCTCGATCGCACGGCCTTCTATCCATCCTCAGGCGGCCAGCCGTTCGATATCGGATCGCTCGCCGGCGCAAAGGTCATCGACGTAATCGATGAAGACGACCGCGTCGCCCACAAACTCGACCGGCCGATCGCCGCAGCCGGATCCGTCGAAGGCCGCATCGACTGGTCACGCCGCTTCGATCATATGCAGCAACACACTGGGCAGCACCTGTTATCCGCCGTATTCGAAGAGTTGTACGCGATGAAAACGCTCTCATTCCACATGGGCGCGGAAGTGTCGACGATCGAGTTAGGAACCGCTCAGTTGGACCCCGCACAGATCATCGCGGCCGAGCGTCGCGCCAACGAACTGATCGGTGAAAATCGCGAAGTGCACATCACGTTCGAAGACGCGCAAGCCGTCGAAGGATTGCGCAAAATCTCGGAACGTTCAGGCACCCTGCGGATCGTCTCAATCGATTCCCTCGACCGCAGCGCGTGCGGCGGCACGCACGTTCGAAGGACTGGCGAGATCGGTTCCATTCTGATCCGCAAACTCGACAAAGTGCGCGGCAACGTGCGCATCGAGTTCGTCTGCGGCCTGCGTTCGGTGACTCGTTCCCGCGCTGAATACGATGCCCTGACAGCAGTCGCCCGCGCATTCTCCTGCGCAAATGATGAAGCTCCACGCATTGCAGTAACCAATGCGGAACGGGTTCAAGACCTCGAGAAGTCGCGCCGCAAAATGGCCGGTGAACTGGCGGCATTCGAGGGTCAAGCTCTGTGGACATCGACCGTTCCGGATGCAGATGGAATGCGCCGCGCAACCCGTCGCGGCCCGATCACTGAAGATACTCGCGCGCTTGCAAACGGATTCACCGCCGGCGGCAAAGCGATGCTGCTGCAAGTGTGCGACGATCCGCCGAGTTTCCTCCTCGCTGCATCAAAGGACTCCGGCCTGAACGCAGGCGCACTCGTCAAAGAAGTACTCGCAGAAGCCGGCGGCCGCGGCGGCGGCAGCCCCGTGTCAGCGCAAGGGTCCGTTCCGTCGCGTGAGTCATTGGCGCAGTTGGAAGCGAGGATCACGTCCAAGTGGCTCAGCTAATCTACGTCCTGTGCTGCGGTGGGACGATCGAGAAAGTGTACTCCGAACAAAGCGGAGCAGTGGTCAATCTCGACTCCAAAATCGACCGCTACTTAAGCCAGCTTCGCCTGCCGGATGTGGCGATCGAAACCGTGCGGCTAATGAACAAGGACTCGCTCGAGATGACGCAGGAGGATCGCGAACTCGTCTTACGCGCAGTCCGTCAGCGCCTGGCGTCGATGGCTCCGCTGATCATCACCCATGGCACCGATACGATGGTCGAGACCGGAACCTTCCTGCAATCGCAATTGGCTGATCTCCCCGTGCCGATCGTCCTCACAGGAGCGATGTCCCCACTCGGCTTCGAACGCAGCGACGGCCTGCAGAACCTCACCGAGAGCTTACTAGCAGCGCGAATCCTCCCCGCAGGAGTGTATGTGGTGATGCACAATCAAGTCTTCCCGGTTGACAAGACTCGCAAGGATCGTGAACGGGCGACGTTCGTAAAGGTGTGAGTCAGCGAATCGCATCTCCGGCGATAGAGCCTTTCCCAAAGATGGACCGGATCAGAGCGCGGCCGGCTTCGTTCTTACTCTGCAGCTCCTGCCCTTTCATGAAGCGATCGTAGGCAGCCTTCAGTTCTTCTTCCGCGGCTTCGGCTCGAACTCGGGAGGTTGGGATCGTGACACTTTGGCGGACAGATCGGGGCTTCGTGGCCATACATTCAGATTAACGGCTATACTCCGTCGAGCACTTGCCTTTAAAACGACGATTGACGTGTCACTGATGTTGAATGGAAGGTCGGTCACCCGATGGTCTTGAAGACTGGCACACAGGCATCTCATGACCTTGTTACGCCGTTCGCGTCATCGACTCCGCATCCCACACACAAACTTTCCCTTCATTGAGACTCGTGTTCGTCAACAGCGCCGGACCCGCCGCGCGGAGTCCAAATACTCCATCTTCAAAGAACGGCTTTCGCGTCCGCACGGCATTGATGAAGTTCTTGTGATGCTCCCGATGCGAACTGTAGCCCGCCGGCTGCACGAAATGCATCGTATCGTTCGACGACAATTGTTCAGGCGCTACAGTGTGCTCGGGGTACTTCTTGCGATAATCCGCAAGGATCAGCTTCTGCTGCGCCGCACTGTACGTGTCGATCGTGTATCCAGGCTCCGATTCACGTGGCTGCTTCGAGACACGCACATCGTCCATGCTCGCCATCATGATCCCTTCGGATCCCACGAAGCGCAGGCCAAACGCCTCCCCTCGCGGCACGCTGCTCTTGAAATTCACGCGCAAAGTCAGCGTGAAATCCGGATAGTCCATTGCCGACAGCATTACGTCAGGTACGTCGCGGCCATCCTTCCAATAGCGCAGTCCGCCGGTCGAATAGACGCGCGTCGGTCCGAGTGCTCCGGTCACTACGTGCAATCCAGTCAGCAAGTGGACGAACAAATCGCCCGCCACGCCGGTGCCGTAGTCCTGATAATTCCGCCATCGGAAGAACCGCATCGCATCAAACGGACGCTTTGGAGCAATGTCGCCCAAATACCGGTCCCAATCGACCGTCTGCGGCGACGCATCCTGCGGGATCGAGTATTGCCACGCGCCCATAGCCGTGTTGCGGTCGAGCCACGCGTCGACCATGTTGAGCTTGCCGATCGCACCTTGCGCGAGCAGTTCCTTGGCTTTCTTGAACGCAACCGAGCTCGCGTACTGAGAACCGATCTGCAACATGCGCCCCGTCTTCTGTTGCGCGGCAATCACGTCCTTTCCCTGGTCGATTTTCTGCACCATCGGCTTTTCGCAATAGACGTCTTTGCCCGCGTGCATGGCGTCGATCGAGATCCGCGAGTGCCACAAGTCGGGCGTTCCAATGATGACCGCGTCGATATCCGGCCGCGCAAGGATTTCGCGATAGTCGCGCGTCGCAAAAATATCGCGGCCCCAGACTTCCTTGCAATGTTCGAGGCGCGATGTGTAGAGGTCACATGCCGCGACCAGTTTCACTCCAGGCAGGCTCGAGGATTGATGGGCATCGCTCTGCCCCATGCCGCCGGCGCCGATCAGTGCGATTTGAATGTTGTCGTTTGCCATGGCTCGAATCCTCCTTCTTTAACCCTTCACCGTCATCGTCTGCGGATCCCAATGCATGAGCTTGTTATCGAAGTAACTCATGTTCGATAGCAGCGCCGGTCCGGCAGCGCGCAGGCCAAAGGTCGCATCCTCGGTGATCGGCTGGCGAGTGCGAACGGCCGTGAAGAAATTGCGGTGGTGATCGAGGTGATCGCTGTAGTGTGGTGGAGGCAGATAAACGTCCTCAGTCTGTGCACGCATCGCATCGGCGCTGGGCCTCGAGAGCGGATACTGCTCGCGATACCGCTTGCGGAATTCGGATTGCGTCGCCTCCGCAAATGTCTCGATGCTCATTCCCGGCTCGGTCTCAGGCAGTTGCTTCGAGACCGTCACGCCGCCATCGATCTTGAGGACGCCTTCGGAACCCACGAAGCGGAAGCCCGAGGTCTCACCCGCGCCATTCACGAAATTCACGCGCAACGCGAGGTTGAAGGCAAGCATATTCGCCGTCTCCGGATAATCGTACAACCCGACGAACACATCCGGCACGTCGCGTCCATCCTTCCAGAAGCGCAGTCCGCCGGTCGCGAAGACGCGCGTAGGTCCGATGGCGCCGGTGACGAAGTGCATGCCTGAGAAGAGATGCACAAAGAGATCGCCCGCAACACCCGTCCCGTAGTCGCGATAGTTGCGCCAGCGGAACAGGCGCACTGGATCGAACGCAACCTTCGGAGCGCGGCCCAGGAACCGATCCCAATCAATGTTCTCAGGCGTAGCGTCGAGCGGAAGCGTATACTCCCACGCTCCAATCGCCGAGTTGCGATCCCACCATGCCTCGACCATGTTCACTTGACCGATCGCACCGGCGGCGATCAAATCCTTGGCTTTCTGATAGACGATCGAGCTGACGCGCTGCGAGCCGACTTGAATGATACGGTTGTACTTCTTGGCCGCCTCGACAACTGGCTTGCCATCGTCGACGTGCTGCACCATTGGTTTTTCGCAGTAGACGTCCTTGCCGGCGGCCATCGCATCGATCGAAATCCTCGAGTGCCAATGGTCCGGCGTCCCAATGATCACGGCATCGATATCCGGCCGCGCAAGCACTTCGCGATAGTCGCGCGTCGTGAAAATATCGTTGCCCCAACGCTCTTTCGCCCGCGTCAGGCGGCCATCATAAATGTCGGATACGGCGACGATCTTTGTAAGTCCGGTCGCGATCGCAGCCATCGCATCGCCGGAACCTTGTCCGCCCGCGCCGATCAACGCGAACTGCACTTTGTCATTGGCGGAAAGCTTCTTGCCGGATTGAGCGGCGCCTTGCGCGAATTGAGCGACGCCGATTCCGGCGGCTGCCGTAGAGGTCAGGAAATGCCTGCGGGTGGTGGGCATGGACGGGAAGCTCCTTACAGGGGCAGTTTACCACCAGCCCGCAATCAGCTATGTTCCCGTAGCTGCGGCACTGCGCCCGAACAGTGGACTCGAGTACTGCGCCTCATGCCGCAGCAACCATTCCTTGCGAGGAAGTCCGCCGCCGTAGCCGGTCAGTTTGCCGTTCGACCCGATCACGCGATGGCACGGCACCACGACGCCCACGGGATTCGAACCGTTCGCAAGCCCGACCGCGCGGACCGCCGTTGGACGTCCAATGCGTTCCGCGAGCTGGCCGTAACTGATCGTCGTACCGGCAGGGATGCGGCGCAGTTCGTTCCATACGTCGCGCTGAAACTCGGTTCCATTGTTCTCTGCGGGCAAAGCGTCGATGGCTGTGATGTCACCTTCGAAGTAACGCCGCATGACTTCGGAAAGTCCATGAGGATTTTTGACGCGCTTGAGGTGTTGAGCCGCAGCGCCGTAGTGAATCTTGAGAAAGCGCAGAAGGCGATCCTCATGATCATCCCAGTCCGTGCCGCGAAGGTTGCCGAGATCATCGCAGACGATGCGCATCAGACCGATGGGTGTTTCGAGATGGTCGATCAGGAGTTCCATAAATGTTGTGCAGCGTAAGCTCGCCAAGGACGCCACGCCTCGGCGCGGGCCAGCAGTTGAGCGGGTTTGGGACGCGTTCCGGAGCCGTTGGCCGCGACTTTCAGCAGCACGAGGTCACTCGCCGGAAATGCGTCGGGCTCGCGCAAGGCGCGCAACGCGATGTATTGCGCGGTCCACTCGCCGATGCCTGGGATTTGGCAGAGGGTCTTCACCGACTCTTCCAGAGTCGCCGCGCGTTCGAACAGATTGGGATTCGCTACCGCGGCTTCGGCGAGCGCTTTCAAGGTCCGCCGGCGGGTCGCGGGCATTCCGAGCTTCTCGAGATCCGCTGAGGCGACCTGTGCAGCGGTTGGAAAGAGGAGCGGACTCGTCCCTGCAGCGCCGGCCGTCAATTCGACTAGGCGTCCCGCAAGCGTGCGTGCGGCCGCGACGCTCACCTGTTGCCCAAGCACCGCGCGGACGGCCAATTCGAATTCATCCCATCCGCCCGGCGATCGTAGACCCGGACGCCGCGCTACCAATTGCGCAAGCGTTGGATCCCTTGAAAGGTGGCTTCCGATGGTGACCGGATCCGCCGCCACATCGAAGACGCGCCGCACGCGGGCGATCAGCTTCATGAGTCCCGTCAATGCGCCGACTTCAATCCGCACTTCGAGCGCGTTACGTCCAGGCGCGTTGGCTACTTCAATGATCGCCGTCGAGCCCGCTGCCGCCGATCCGCTGCGGAAATAATGGCCGTTTTCGATCCACTCGACGCGCGGAATCGCCCGTGCGGCGAGGAAGCCGAGCATCGCGTCCCAATCATATGGAGGACGATACGCGAGCTGCAGCTTAATCTCCGTCGATGGCTGCGACGCGCGGCGCAGCGTGCTGGGCGGGCGATGGTAAAGCTTGTGGAACGTATCGTTGAAGCGCCGTATGCTGCCGAATCCGGAGGCGAGTGCGACTTCCGACATCGGCAACTGCGTCTCGTGTATGAGCTGCTTCGCAAAGAGGATGCGGCGCGTTTGCATGACGGAAATCGGCGAGGCTCCGAGGTGCTCGTGGAAGAGGCGCCGCAGTTGGCGCGCGCCGACGCCAAGGCGATCGGCGAGCTGCTCGATCGTCGAATCGGGATCGATCGCGTGATCGTTGATGAGCGTCATCGCTCGCGAGACGGTATTCGAAGTTCCACGCCAAAACGCGAATTCGGGCGACACCTCTGGACGGCATCGCAGACAAGGACGGAAACCAGCTTCCTGGGCGGCCGCAGCGGAGAAGAAGTAGCGGCAGTTCTCGAACTTCGGAGGACGAGCTGGACAGATGGGACGGCAGTAAATCCCAGTAGTTTTGACTGCTGTGAAGAATCGGCCGTCAAAACGCGGATCGCGCGACGAACCGGCGCGGTAGCAGACTTCCGGGGTCAGTTCCTCGAAAGCAATTGGCTCCATGACGACCAGTCTGCCACAGGAAGACTCGGCATGCTAGCCATTTTCGGACATGAAGATGAAACACTACGCGGCGAGAGCGAAGGCGAGATGTCCGACCAATCCGCCGATGGCGGCTCCGGCGATGACATCGCTTAGGAAATGCATTCCGAGAACGACTCGTGACACGGCGATACTCGCGGCAAAGAACAGTAGCATCGGCAACAGCGTCGGGTAAAACTGGCCAAGGCTGACAGCAACTGCGAATGCTGTGATGGTATGGCCGGAAGGGAACGAGAACTGATCCGGCGGCAACAGCGTCGCCCAGCAATGCGGTTCGAGAGCCGAAGGACGCTTGCGCCTGAACAGGCGCTTGAGATAAATGAACAACGCGATGCCTATGCCAACCGCAACAGCAGTCGCAAGCAGAGCTTCGACGCGATTCTCGCCGCCGAATAACGCGACCGACAAGCCCATCGCATACCACAGCCAGCCATCGCCTCCGCGCGTCGCGCAGATCATCCATAATCGGATCCAGCGTGGAGCGCGCCAACGATTCATGCGGAGCATGATGTTGTGATCGCCAAGGGCGATCCGCTCGAGCACGTGTTGTGGAACTCGCGCTATAGCTGCCATGATCTCACTTTAGGCCGGTCCGGTTACATCGGAGTGAACAGTGGAAAAACCATCCATGACGAAAAATGTTCCACCAACCGGCGCCTCCGAGGCGTCTATTAGAGAAAGACGGATTCTCACGGTCTTGCGTTCCCTTGGCGCGCAGGCGTGTCATCATCGATTCAGGAAACTCAATAGTGGATCAAGAACGACTGCGTACGCTGCTCGAGGAAGTCAAACAAGGTTCGGTAGAGGTGGAGGCGGCGCTGCTTCAACTGCGCCATATGCCTTTTGAAGATCTCGGATTCGCCAAGATTGACCATCATCGCGCGATCCGGCATGGAATTCCGGAAGTGATTTTCGGCAAGGGCAAGACACCCGAACAGATCGTGGCCATCGCTTCTCATCTTTCCGATAAGGCCCACAACGTGCTGATCACTCGCGTCGATCCCAACGCGGCGGCCAGCATTGTTGGAGCCTTGCCGGATGGGGCCGAACATTTTCCGATGTCGGGGGCAATCCGGATTTGGCGCGATCGAACGATTCACGGCAGAGGCACGGTCGCCATCGTGTGCGCCGGAACGACCGACATTCCGGTCGCCGAAGAAGCGAAGATCACGGCCGAACTGATGGGCAACGAGATCGATGCAATATACGATATCGGCGTCGCGGGCATCCATCGGCTGATGAGCAATCGCGAGCGGTTGACGTCCGCGCGTGTGGTCATCGTGTGCGCCGGAATGGAGGGCGCACTGCCGAGCGTCGTCGGCGGACTCGTCTCGTGTCCAGTGATCGCCGTCCCGACCAGCGTCGGATATGGCGCGAGCTTTCACGGTCTCGCGGCATTGTTGGGGATGCTCAACAGTTGTGCCTCGAACGTCACAGTCGTGAATATCGACAACGGCTTTGGAGCCGGCTACGTCGCGAGCCTCATCAATCGGATCTGAAATGCGCCTGAGATGGGCGTTGGTATTCGTCGCGATCGCCTGCGCTGGGGCGCAGGAGGCATCGACAGTCTTCAAGGTGACCGCTCCGCTCGTGTTGGTTCCGGCCACCGTGACGGATAAGACGGGCAAGACCATCGATGGGTTGACCGAATCCGATTTCCAATTGCTCGACAATGGCGTGCCGCAGAAGCCGAGCATGGAATATACGCTCTCGCCGATTTCCCTCGTTCTGGTCATCGAGGCCAATGGACGCTCAGGGGCGGTGTTGCGGAAGATCCAGAAGATCGGGAGCCTCATTCAACCACTTGTACTCGGCGAGCGTGGCGCGGCGGCGGTAGTGACGTTTGCCGATGAAGCGCGCGTTTGGCAGGACTTTACATCGAAGCCGGAGATCCTCGGCAATTGCCTGAAGAAGATCGAGCCGCAAGGCGAAGGCGTCCGCATGCATGACGCCATTTCGAAAGCGGTCGACATGCTGGTCGCGCGCAACGATCGGGCGCAGCGGCGCGTCGTGCTCGTCGTCAGCGAATCGAAGGATCACGGCAGTAAAATGAAGTTCACCGAGCTGGTGACTAAGGCGCAGGCGGCGAATGTGATCATTTATCCGATGACGTATTCGGTATACGCGACGGCGTTCACCTCGAAGGGAGCGGAAACCTTCGACTCCGGCAAACCTGTCTATGATGCCGACAGCGGCGGACTGATCGCGATCTTCACTGAACTGGCCGCGGCTTCCCACGAGAATTCACATGTCGCGCTCGCGAAGTACACCGGCGGCGAACAGTTGCATTTCACGCGCCTTGAAGGTCTCGAGCGAGTCGTTCAAAAAATCGGCGAGGATCTGCACTCGCAATACTTGCTGTCGTTCTCGCCGTCAACGAGCGGGGCCGCTGCTGTCGATTTCCACAAACTGGAGGTACGAGTCAAAGGACATCCGGAAGCGCTGATCCGCACGCGTCCGGGATATTGGCCGGCTGTCGCGAGGAACTGATGATCGGCCTTCTGTTGGCCATCGGCTTGTGTGCGCAGACGGCGCCCGCGTTCAAGGTGACGGCTCCGCTGGTGCTGGTGCCCGCCTCGGTCAAGGACGCTCAGGGGCACACGATCGAGGGCCTCAATGAAACCGATTTCGTGATCCTCGACAACGGGATCGAACGCCATCCGAGTCTTGAATTCACGCTCGCGCCCGTTTCGTTGACGCTAGTGATCGAAGCCAACAAGCGTTCAGGAGCGGTGTTGCGGAAGGTCCAGAAGATCGGCAGCCTCATTCAGCCACTCGTCCTCGGGCTGCACGGCACGGCCGCTGTCGTGACCTTCGCCGATCATGTCCGAGTGTGGCAGGAGTTCACATCGCGGGCGGGCGTGATCAGCGAGTCTCTCAAAACAATCGAGCCCCAAGGCTCAGGCTCGAGGATGCACGACGCGCTTGCGAAGGCCGTGGATATGCTGATCGAGCAGCCTGACCGCCGGCGGCGCAAGATCATCATCGTCGTCAGCGAATCGAAAGATCATGCAAGCGAGACCAAACTCGAAGATCTGGTCACGCGGGCACAGGCTGCGAACATTGTGGTTTATCCGCTCACCTATTCGGTCTATGCGTCGGCGTTCACTTCGAAAGGCGGCGAGCGCTTCGGCACGAATGGCGAGGGCGACCTCGTGTACGATTCCGGCGGCATCCCCGGCTTTCAGGGGATCTTTACGGAACTGGCGGCCGCTTCGAAGGAGAATTCACACGGCGTATTGGCGAAGTACACGGGCGGTGAACATTGGCAGTTCACGAAGCTCGAGGGATTGGAGCAGGTGATTCAAAGGGTCGCGCAGGACCTGCATTCCCAATACCTGTTGTCCTTCACGCCGCCTCTTCCTACTCCGAATGAAGCGCAATTCCACCGCGTCGAGGTTCGGGTGAAGGGCCATCCGGAGGCGGTCGCCATCCGCACGCGGCCTGGATATTGGCCGGCCGGATCGATTCCGACAAAGAACTAGACGAGCTTCGTGTCGCACATCAACAACGTCGCTCCGCCGGTTGCGAAGTTGGGCACATCGGCCGCGGCGGCCTGCCCTTCCGCGGACATCAGGGCCGCGCTCATCGCTTCGGTGGAATCGAAACTCAATTCCGCGATCAGGTACGGCGGAGTTCCGCCCAACGACTGAACCGTACTCGAGCTGATCGTATACGAGCGAAGCCCGGGGATCTTTTTCGCAATCGGAATGTGGGTCTCGCGATAGTATTTGTCGAATGCGGCGGGGTCGGCGGGAGCGTTATAGAGGACTAGGATTTGAGCCATTACAAATACATTCTACTTGTGAATAAAGTGACTGGCGTCCGCTTCCCGCGCGCGCTGCTCGGCGGTCTCGAGAATCTCCCGCATCT
>DASXZC010000019.1:0-23481 GCA_036502165.1 Bryobacteraceae bacterium | reverse complement strand
TGCCCCAATATGTAGTACTACGTCAAGAAATTTATCTATATACGGCACATGGGTTTACGCTCTAGGAGGTTTCCCTGATCAAACATTTCGTGTGGAAAATGTTGTGGACATTCGTTAACGATATCGAAACACCGCTCTGTCGCGGTTGTCACAAAAGACGAGCTAACGAAGGGGGGAGGAAACTCGGACGGATCAAAGGGGGGAAGCGGTGTTGAACGATTGTAGCGCAAGAACAGAGGAACCGCTACACTAAAGAAGCGCCGGGCGGTTAGCTCAGTCGGTTAGAGCACCTGCCTTACAAGCAGGGGGTCTGGGGTTCGAGTCCCTAACCGCCCACCACGGCCCTCAACGTCGTACAATCCCTTTGTGAACCGTCGCGATTTTCTTGCCAGCGCCGCCCTCGCTAGCGGTGTGTCCTCTACGCTCGCCCAGCCCGCCGCTAAGCGGCCCGCCAACTCCGTCCGCAGTATTCAACGCCTCTTCACGAGCGAGGTCGAGGACAAGCCGTGGTTCTATGATCGCGAGATGTGGAAGCGCTATCTGGGGATGCTCGCCGAGAATCGGTTCAATCGCTTCAACCTGAGCTTCGGCATCGGCTATGATTTCCTCCGCGGAGTCACCGATGCGTACCTCCTATTCGCCTATCCGTTCCTGCTCTCGGTTCCCGGCTACAGTGTCCGCGCCGTTAACCTTCCGAATGCCGAGCGTGATCGTAACCTCTCGACTCTGCGCTACATCAGCGAACAGACCGCGGCTCATGGCCTGCACTTCCAACTCGGATTGTGGATGCACGGCTATCAGTGGGAGAACAGCCCGCATCCCAATTACACGATCGAAGGACTCAACTCCGCGAACCATGGCGAGTATTGCCGCGACGCCCTCGCCGCTCTGTTGCGAGCCTGCCCCGCCATCAAGGGAGTCACCCTTCGCATTCATGGCGAGAGCGGAGTCGCTGAGGCCAGCTATCCATTCTGGAAGACCGTCTTCAGCGGTGTGACGCGCTCGGGCCGCAAGCTCGAGATCGATCTCCACTCGAAGGGGATCGACCAGCAGATGATCGACCTCGCTCTCGAAACCGGAATGCCCGTCAAGGTGTCGCCGAAGTTCTGGGCCGAGCACATGGGGATGCCGTATCATCAGGCCGACATCCGCGATCCCGAGATACCGAAGGCCGGCCACCACGATAGCGGACTGATGGCCTTGAGCACAGGCTCGCGCAGCTTCACGCGCTATGGATATGCGGACCTGCTACGCGAAGACCGCCGCTTCGAAATCCTATGGCGGATTTGGCCCGGCACGCAGCGTCTGCTGCTGTGGGCCGATCCGGTGTTCGCCTCCGGCTACGCGCGCGCCTTCCAATTCTGCGGATCGAGGGGCGTCGAAATCATGGAGCCGCTTTCGTTCAAAGGGCGGCGCGGATCAGGCTCAACAGTAGGCGCGGGACGTTGCGCGTACGCGGATGCTTCGCTGCGTCCGAAATGGGATTGGGAGAAATATCTCGACACCTACCGCGTCTGGGGAGCGAAGCTCTTCGATCCCGATTCGAAGGTCGAAGTCGATCCGTCGCTCGCAGCCGCCAGCCGGATCCTGCCGATCGTGACGACGGCTCATCTGCCGTCCGCGGCGAACAACAATTATTGGCCCGAGATCTACACCAATCAATCCCTCGTTGAGCCCGCTAAGACCGAGTACACCGATACTCCATCGCCGAAGGTTTTCGGCAACACCAGCCCGCTTGATCCGCAGCTCTTCTCGCGCATCAACGATTTTGCGGATGAATTGCTGAAGGGCGAGCGAAGCGGCAAGTACTCTCCCATCGAGGTCGCACAGTGGTTGGAAGATCTGGCCGTGACCGCCTCGCGGCCAATCCGGAACCGGCGTGTCGAGATCGATGTCGCGATCCAAGCCGGGCTCGGCCGATTCTTCGCGGCCAAGTTCCGCGCCGGAGTGCTCTATGCGATTTACGAACGCACCGGCGATCGTATCGCGCTCGCGCAGTCCCTCAAGTTGTATCGCACCGCGCGTGCTGTTTGGGCCGCCTTTGCGGAGCGGGCCAAGGACGTTTATGTTCCCGACATCACCGTCGGCGAGCTTCCCTGGTTGCGTGGCCATTGGCTCGACCGGCTCCCCGCGATGGACGCCGACATCGCGCTACTGGATCAGCGGATGTCCTCAGCGAAGTATGTCAAAGATCCGAAGGTTACGGCGGCAATCGCCGAGGCCCTGCGCCGTCCATCGCGTCCGAGTTCGTCCGCAATAAAACATAGTGGACCTCACAGCTTTCAACGCGGCCAGCCGCTCGCCCTAGAGCTTGGAAGTCCGGCACTTGAGTCAGTGCGGCTTTATTACCGCCACGTCAATCAGGCCGAACGTTGGGAGTCATTATTGATGGACCGAAAAGACGCGGTGTACACGGCAGCGATCCCAGCAGCGTACACCGCCTCGCCTTATCCGCTGCAGTATTATTTCGAACTGAAATCGGCTCCCGATCGCGCCTGGTTGTACCCAGGATTCCCGCCGAATCTCGCTGGACAGCCGTACTACGTCGTCCGCAGTTAAGTCCAATACTCTTCGCCCGGAGCCAGATTCTGACGGATGAAGTCCGGATTGATCTCGAGCCCGAGTCCCGGACCCGTCGGCACCGTAAGTTGACCCTTGCGGACTTCCGGCGCACCCGTCGCCGACATCCCTTCAATGTAATGATTCGGCCGCCCGAGCTGGCTCTCCGACCTGTAGAAGTTCTGGATCGAAGACCCGAAGTGCGCATTCGCGTAGGTCAGAATCAGCGACCCGACATTGTGCAGCGCGACGGGCGTGCGGGTGAGCATCGCGTAGTCGGCGATCTTCTTGACACCCGTGAATCCGCCGGCGAACGCGAGATCCGGATGGACGATGTCGACCGCCTGCGAATCGAGGAACGGCCGGAACCCGCGCACGAGTTCGAGCTTCTCACCCGTCAGCAGCGTCAGCCGCGTGGACCTCCGAAGCGATGCCCAAGCCTCGGTATATGGCGGTGGCAGCGGATCCTCGATGAACAACGGATTCATAAACTCAACCGCCTTCGCGACACCGATAGCACTCGGAGCGTCGAGCTCATTGTGGCAGTGCACCGCGATGTCGATTTCGTCGCCCACTGCTTCGCGGATGTTCCCGTACGCTCGCGCCACTTGCCGCAACTGGCTGCTGTCGAGCGTGAATGCGAACCGGCCTGTGGCGATGCCGGCGGGCTGACCGATGTCGCATTTGAATGCCGTGAATCCCTCAGGCATCTGCTTCACACGCGCAGCGAAATCTTTGCAGGACTGCTTGTCGAGCATCGTCAGTCCTACGCCGTGCGAGTACATCGGAATTGAATCCCGAAAGGGTCCGCCAAGCAAAGCGGAAATTGGCAGACCCGTAATCTTGCCCGCGAGATCCCACAGTGCGATGTCGATTCCGCTGATCGTGGGAATGTGCGCCATGTAGGTGTGCATCAGCGAAGTGAGATTCTCGAAGTGAACTTCGATCGCAAGTGGATCCTTTCCCACCAGCATTGGGCGCATCGTTTCTAGGCGCGCCCGCGCCATTGGACCTGTAGATCCGGCCTCGCCATAGCCGGTGAGGCCGCTATCGGTGTCGATCCGGATCAGGCAATTGCCGGCGATATTCTTAATCGCCAGCGCGCGGACGTTCGTGATCTTCACCCGTTTCGCAAGCGGCGCAGCCAATGCGCGGAAGCGGGAGAGCCACGCTCCGGCCGGCAGCGCGAGCGCCAAGCGGAGCAAATTGCGGCGAGTCTGGTAAGGCATAGCGGCGATGAGTATATCGAATCCTTCGACAATCCGGAAGCTCTCCTTGACGCTCTAGGAGAACTGGGATAAGATTCTCCTAGACGGTCAAGGTATGAAGAAACAGGTCGAACTCGTGCAAGGCACGCTGGACATGCTGATTCTGAAAGCAGTCTCTCTCGGCGGTCTGCACGGCTACGGCGTACTGCTGCGCCTGCAGCAACTCACTGGCGGCCGTTTGCAGATCCAACAAGGATCCCTGTATCCGGCCCTCTACCGGCTCGAGCGCCAGGGCCTCGTCGCATCGGAGTGGGGCGAGAGCGACAACAAGCGCAAGGCGAAATTCTATACGCTCACCGGCGCAGGAAAGAAGCAATTGAAGGCCGAGGAGAAGTCCTGGAATCGCTTCTCGACGGTCGTCGCCAGCGTCCTCGACGCCGTGCCGGAGGGCTCGTGAGGATCTTCCGTCGCCGCCGTCAGTTCGAAAGCGAGATGGACGCTGAACTTCGTTTTCACCTAGAAGCCTATGTGAACGATCTGGTTCGGTCAGGCGTCGAGCGTAAGGAAGCCGAGCGCCGCGGACGTCTTGAATTCGGCGCCACTGAATCAATCAAGGACGAATGCCGCCAGGCTTGGGGCCTTCAGCAGATCGACGAACTGCGCGCCGATCTTCGCCTGACGTTCCGCACGATCCGCCGAAATCCAGGCTTCGCCGCCATCGCGATTCTCTCGCTCGCTCTTGGGATCGGCGCGAACTCCGCGATCTTCGGCCTGATCGACGCGGTGATGCTACGCGAACTTCCCGTTCGCGATCCCGGCGGATTGCTGTTCGTCCAGACCGCCGGCACCAGTGGACACGACGGTCCGCCGTATCCGTTCTATGAACTGCTACGCGACCGTGCCTCCAGTTATCAGGCGATCGGCGCATACAGTGCATCCGACATGGAACTGCTGATCGATGGTGGACGCGAACAGGCGCACGGCATCGGCGTGTCCGGCAATTTCTTCGACATTCTCGGAGTGCCGCCCGTCATTGGACGCACACTCACTCCTTCGGACGATGCCGCCGTACTCATCAGCCGCGCCTTCTGGCAACGCCGCTTCGGCGAGGATCCCGCGATCCTCGGACGCACGCTGCAAATGTTCGACCGCACGGTCACGATCGTCGGCGTTATGCCGTCGGAAGTCATGTCGCTCGAGCGAGGTTCGCCAGTCGACATCGCGGTTCCGATCACGCTCTCCGATGCCGCGCGCCTGCGATCGCGGGATGCTTTATGGGTAGCGATCATCGCGCGCCTCAAGCCGGGCGTTCAACCGGAGCAGGCTAGTGCGGAAGCCGATGTCCTGTTTCAGTCCTACATGGCGGATGTGCGCGTTCTTCCGCAAGTCCGCAAGATGCTGTTCGATCACATCGATCTCACGCCTGCCGCCAAAGGATTTAACAGCCTTCGTACGCGGTTCTCTCAGCCGCTGATCGCTCTCATGATTCTGGCCGGGCTCGTCTTAATGGCCGCGTGCGTGAACGTCGCCAACCTCATGCTGGCGCGCGCCGCGGCCCGTCAAAGAGACTTCGCGGTCCGCCTCGCGATCGGCGCCGGGCGTGGACGTCTGATCCGGCAGACATTGACAGAGGCTCTGGTACTGGTCGGCGCGGGATCCGCATTGGGAATCGCGCTCGCGAAGCAAGGTGAAACCGCCCTCGCCGCCTTCTTCGGCGAAGGCCGCAATCAGATCGTCCTCGACCTCTCGCTCGACTGGCGCATTCTGCTATTCACACTCGCCGTCGGAATCTTCACCGGACTCGCATTCGGAATCCTGCCGGCTCTGCAAGCCTCGCGCACCGATCCCGCCGCCGGATTGCAGAGCGGATCCCGATCCGTTGCGGGCAGCCCGATTTCCGTCCGCATCAGTCACGGACTCGTGATCCTACAGGTCGCACTTTCGACCCTACTGCTCGCCGGCGCAGGACTCTTTATACGCAGCCTGCAACAACTGGAATCGGTCGATCTTGGATTCACCCGTGAAGGCATTCTCACCATGGAGGTCAAGCCGCCGCGCGATATGGCCGGAAATCCGCAATGGTTGACGGCGCAGCAGGAGATCCTCGACCGCGTCGCCGCCATGCCGGGCGTACGCGCCGCCACCTGGGCCACCACAACTCCGCTCAGTGGACGCGGCCGCGGCGCGCTACTCGAAGTCCCCGGATTCGCTGCCCGATCTGAGAATGACAAAGACGTGCATATGGCCGCCGTCTCGCCGCAGTACTTCGAAATCTTTGGAATCCCTCGATTAATCGGCCGTACGTTCACGCCCCGTGACGACTCAAGCGCGCCGAAGGTTGCGATCCTCAACGAAACCGCGGCCCGATTCTATTTCGGCAACGCATCTCCCATCGGCAAGAAGGTTCGGTTCGCCAACTATCCAACGCACGACCTCGTGTACGAGATCATCGGCGTGGTCAAAGATACGAAGCACGACAGCGTCCGCGACCAGACCTCGCGCTACATCTATCTTCCAATTCCGCAGTACGTCGAACGCCTGAACAGGCTGGTGCTCGCGGTCCGCTGTGCCGGGGTGGCAAGCGTATTTGCCAGTCCTGTGAGGCATGAGATCCAAAGTGTCAGCTCGACGCTCGTGACCGACAACGTAACGACCGTTGAGAATCAGGTGCGCCAGTCGCTCACCAGCGAACGTCTCGTCACCGCGCTATCCTCCGCCTTCGGATTTCTCGCGCTGATTCTCGCCTGCAGCGGACTCTACGGCATCCTCGCTTACGCAGTCACGCGCCGCACGAGCGAAATCGGAATCCGCATGGCGCTCGGCGCCACCAAGGGCGAGACCGTCTGGCTCATCCTTCGCCAAGCACTGATTCTGGCAGCTTGCGGAATCGGCATCGGCGCGCCCGTTGTCTTCGTGCTGGGCCGCATCTCACGCACGCTGCTGTACGGCGTCGGATCCTTCGATCTCACCGCGTTCGGCGGCGCACTTCTGGTTCTACTCGTGTGTGCCGGCATCGCCGCAATTGTCCCTGCGCGGCGTGCCAGCCGTCTCGACCCGATCTCCGCGCTCCGCTGCGAATAACCTCAGAACGCCAGCTTGAGCGCGAACTGAACCTCGCGATTCGGTATGCTCGTCGCCGTGATCTGTCCGGTCGTTGCGAGGTTGAGCGTCACGTTCGGCATCGCGAATTCCGGATGATTCAGGAAATTGAAAAACTCCGCCCGAAACTCGAGGCGCATATTCTCGCGAATCGGAATCGGGAAGAAGCGGTGGACCGCGAAATCCACATTGTCCGTGCCCGGCCCGTACAGGACGTTCCGTCCCGCATTGCCGTACGTGTAGAGTGGCGGCACAACGAAGCAACTCGGGTCGAACCATTGCTGCAATGTCGGATGATCGAGCCTGCCGCTGCACACGCGGTTCGGCCAGTTGGTATTGCCGACGTTCGCATTATCCACGGAAAGGTTGAGCGTGAAAGGTTGTCCGTCCTGCGCGGTCCAGATCGCGCTCATTTCCCAATCGCCCAGAATCGCTGCCGGAACACCGGTCTTCAAGTAATGCCGGCTCTTCCCGAACGGCGGATCCCAAGTCGTGCTGAATACCAGACGCCGCGGGACATTCGAATCCGATGGCCCTTTCTGCGCGCTCAAATTGTAGGCGTTCTCGACTGATTCCGACACGCCGCAATAGCTGCAACCATCGAGACTCACACCGGAGCTCAAGTCGATCGCACGGCCGTATGTAAAGCTCGCGAGCATATAAATGCCGTGCGTCATTTTCTTCTCGACGCGCGCGGTCACGCCCTCGTAGTGACTGAATCCCCACGCACCCATGGCCGTAATCGGCGCCTGCGTGAATGCCGCCAGCGCTCTGCGCGGAATGACCGCGCCTGGGCCAGGCAACAGCGGCTGATTCCCTGGGTACGAGTTCCACAATCCGTTGGCGTTGTTGCCGACGTAGTTCAACTCCATAATCGTGCTGCCTGGAAGCTGTTTCTGGATACTCAGGTTCCACTGATTGACGACCGGATCCTTGTAGTACTTCGGCCAACTGATCAGGCCCGACGTCGCAGTCGGAACCAGCACGAACGACGAAGGATTGGTCACACTCTGCACCGCCGGCAAGCTTCCATTCAAATTGAACGCCGTCGCCGGATTGTTCTTGTCACCCGCCAGGCTCACGCTGCCGTAACCAACGAACGGCGGATTGTTCGTCATCATGTTGCCCACACCGGTTTGCTCATCCGGATTGCCATAAAACAGGCCAAATCCGCCGCGAATCGTCAGATCGCCGCTGTGAGGAACCTGGTAGGCGAAGCCGAAGCGCGGCGCAATCGCACGCTTATCGACGTTCATGAGGCTCCGCGAATTGCCGCCCGTGCCCGCGAAAATCATCTTGCCGAAATTCGGATCCGACGGATCGCTCACGAAATTTCCTAGTTCGTTGTTGACCTCAGTCAGCGGCCAATAGAGTTCGTAACGCAACCCGAGATTGAGCGTCAGACGCCGCGTGACTTTCCAGTCGTCCTGGAAGTACATCAGGTCGTTGTTCGCCCGCAGATTGCTCACCCCTGTCGAACTCGTAGTCACGCCCTGAGCAAGGCCCAGTAGAAGATCCGCCAGGCCCGAACCGGTTCCGGTTCGCGATTGCGGATTCTGCGTATAGCTTCCGTCGAACGACAGCGTGCCCCGGCCACTCAGCGCCGTGAACGTGTACATCCTGACGTATTGGTGCGTGTATCCGAACTTCAGCAAATGATTGCCCACGTTCTTCGACGCGTTATCTGAAAACTCCCACACGCCTGAAGTCTTGCTCAAAGGCACGTTGGTCAATCCGATCGGCTGCGCGCCCAGGCCTGCAAATCCGGTCACGTTGAACATCGGAATACTGCTGTCGATGCCCGCCGACAGTGCATTCGGGATGATCGAGTTCCTTGGCAACGTCCCATCCTTCGCGACCGTCGGACGGCTCCAGGCAAAACGAAATTCGTTCACGAGCGCCGGCCCAAAAACATGCGTCTCGCCCACACCGACGTTCCACGCCGGCAGATGTTCGAGCACCGGAGTGTCCGCCGGTTGCGGCAGCGCCGGATATCCGCTGATCGTCCCGCGGTTGAATGAGAACCTCGCGAACGCATTATCCTTCGATGACAACTGCACGTCTCCGCGGAAGGTACCGTTCCCGAGACTCGTGCTGCCCGGGGCGTTCAGCACATAGTTGTTGCCCGACGTGGAGAGATTCGGATCCGGATATAACTTCGCCAGCATCAGCCCGATCGAATTGAACGACGCCGCGGGAATCGTATTATTCGGGAACGGCGTGCGCACGAATCCGCTTCCATTTGGATTGGGAGCGGTCGTCGATGGATCGTAAATCGTGTTCGGGAAGATGCCGTTCTTCATCGCGACGGTCGGCACGGCGGAAATGAGCGTCGACGCCTGCCGGATCTCGGTCTGCTGATACGCTCCGAAAATCCACGCGCGGTTCTTCTTGATCGGCCCTCCTCCGGATCCTCCGAATTGATTGAACGCCAACGGCGGAACCTTCCCGGGAGGCGCAAAAAAGTCCCGCGCGCTGATCGCGCTGTTGCGCAGGAATTCGAACGCCGACCCGTGGATCTCATTCGTTCCGCTCTTCGTGACGACCGTCACCACGCCGCCCGCGGAGCTGCCGTATTCCGCTGAGAAATTCCCGGTCTGCACCTTGAACTCCTGCACCGCTTCGAGCGATGGCCGCATCGCATCGCGCTGGTGATTGTCGATGCCTCGTATGAACGATTCGTTGATGCCGCCATCGAGCATGTACTGGTTCTGCATCCCGCGATTTCCAAACGCTGAAAACGACTGATCCTTATTTGCCGACGGCACCGTACCCGCGGTGAGCAATGCCAACTGCAGATAGTTGCGTCCGTTTAGCGGCAACTGCTCGGCTGTTTCTCCGCCGACGACCTGACCGACCGCATTCGATGTCGTATCGACGAGCTCCGCGGCCGCGCCGACCGTGACGGATTGAGTGGTCTGCCCCAGTTCGAGGTTGATTTGCAGCGACACGGTTTCCGTAACGCGCAACACCAATCCCTTGCGGACGACCGTCTTGAAGCCTTCCTTCTCGACCGTGATGTCGTACACACCGGGATTGACCAGCGGCGCCGCCGCCAAGCCGGTCGTGTTCGTCTCGAGCGTTCGCACGACCGCCCCTGTCTCCGCGCCGCGGATCGTCACGCGCGCATCGGCGACGACTGCATCCGTGCTGTCTTTCACGACCACATCAATCTCGCCCGTCGACGACTGCGCGCGCAGCGCCGGTGTATCGCAAACCATCAGGAACGCGAAAATCGCCAGGATTCGAATCGAAAAAATGCCAAAGCTCGTCTTCATATTTGTTCTATGGATCCTCAACCTGCCAGCGGCCGGACGTCCTTGAGGAGCCGGTCATAAAAAGATTGCGCGGTATTGCGGAGGTCTTCGACGATCTGGGGCTCGAGCTTCGTCCGGTCGAATCGCTCTGCGACGTCTTCTTCAAGACGATATAAACCGGCCGGCCCCAAAGTTCCATCGCCGACTGTCAGCCTCAACTTCCATTCGCCACGCCGCACCGCTTGCAGCGTCGGAGGCTCGCCGAACGGCGAGACGTTGAAATAATAATGTTCACTCCTCGGCGACTTCCCACGTTCCGGATCCTTCAACAGAGGCAGCAGTGAACGCCCGTCGATGATCCGCTCCGGCGGTTTCGCCCCTGAAATCTCGGCAACGGTCGGCAGCAGATCGATCGTCGCGCCGACTTCCGAGCACACGTGCCCCGCGGGAATCGTGTCCGGCCACCAGAAAATCCCCGGCACGCGGCATCCGCCTTCCCACGTCGTTCCCTTGCCGTCGCGCAGTGGGCCAGCCGAGCCGCCGTCCACACCATAGGCGAGCCACGGACCATTGTCGGAAGTATAGACAACCATCGTGCGCCGGTCGATCTTCAGCTCCCGCAACAGCTTCAGGATCTCGCCGGTGCTCCAGTCGATTTCTTCAACGGCGTCGCCGTAAATTCCCCGCCTCGACTTGCCCGTGAACCGGCTCCCGGAAAATACCGGAACGTGCGGCATGTTGTGCGCAAGATACAACAAAAAGGGATTGCTATGATTCCGCCGGATGAACCCGAGCGCTCGCTCCGTGTAGTTCCCTGTCAGCTTCGTCAGATCAGGATTCAGTTCGATCGTCTCGAGGTTCTCGATCAGCGGCAAATCAGGATACTGGCGATCCGGCGGCAGGACGCGTCCCTCGCCCGCATAACCTGTGTACTCCGCGCGCTTCCGCGCCGCGGTCATCCTCGGCGACTCATTGGGCAGCTTCGGCATCATCGGATGGAACGGCCACATGTCCGCCGAGTACGGAAGTCCGTAATACGAATCGAATCCACGATGAGGAGGCAGGTATTGCGGCCGATCTCCCAGGTGCCACTTGCCGATCGCCATGGTCGCGTAACCCGATGGCTTCACCAGGCTGCCGAGCGTCGTCTCGCGGCCATCCAGCCCCAGGTGCGACTTCGGACTCAGATTCGTATTCATCCCGACGCGCGGCCCATAGCAGCCGGTCATGATGGCCGCCCGTGAAGGTCCGCAAATCGGCGCCGCGTAGAAGTTCGTCATCCGCGTGCCGTCGCGGGCCATCTGGTCGATGTTCGGAGTGCGGATCTCGGGCGATCCATAGCAGCCCAAATCGCCGTACCCCTGATCGTCCGCGAAGATGACAATGACGTTCGGCTTCTGGACTGTGGCCGCCGCGCGAGCTTCCGGGATCCCCGCCAACGCCCCTGCCGCCGCGGCTGAGGATAACAACGATCTTCTGGTCACGAAAGGCCTCTCCCTGCTAAAACACGACTAATCCTATTGACAATACTATATACGAGGAGGAAAGTTATGTCAACGTAAGCGTGCCTACACCAATGCTGGTGAAGGAATAGTGCGCTTCAGACACGGTTGTGTCAAGAATGCCGCAGGGGAGATACGGTGTTTCTCACCGTGATAACGATTGACTGTAAAGGGCTTATTTGTCGGACCGGCGCCACGCCGCAATAGACGTTTCGCTCGCCCGCCCGGCCCGTGTAACGGCCTTGAGCAACAAGTCGAAGGAAGGAATATCCCGCAGATTTCGGACTTTCATCAGCGCAAGGACGCGGTTCAATTCGTTCGGATCTCCAACGAACCGCCCCGCGGCATCGGTCGCCGCAATGCTCGGACCTCCGACCAAAAGGACGACTCCCGTGCCCCGTAAATTAGGCCGGTAGCTCACCCGCGCGTAGTTCGTTGCGCCATCCGCGGCATCGGTGTAAACGCTCAGTTCGCCCGCTGCCGGCGCAAGGTTGCGGATCTGAGAATGCGTATGCCCCGGCAGCGTCTCAATCTGGAAGTTCAACTTGTCCTCGAACAACTGCGCCCACGGGTTCCCGAACGGACCCCCGATCAGCAGCGCATTGTCCGTTTGAAAATCCCGCGCATTCATTTCCGACGGATGATGGAACGAAAGCTGGTCGATCGGCACCGACTCAAACACCCGCGCGATGGCCGGAACCAGATAATGTTGCGTCAGCATCTCCCCGGCGAGGTACCGACCGACCGCGGAATCGCGTGCGAACGTGGGCGGCAGATCGGGCGCGGACCAATAGTGCCCGCCAATATACTCGGCCAAAGAAATGGTGCGTCCCGTAATCGTGCGGTAGAGTTGCAGACTCGAGTCAACTTCGACGATATTCAGATGCTGTCCAGGCTTCGGAGCCAGCAGCCGTATCAACGTATTCAGAGGCGGCTGCTGTGCCGCGGCGGCCGCAGGTTGCGGACGAACGTCGCGTTTCTGGTTCCAAGTCCAGGCCAGGGCGATCGCGAGCGCGACACAAATCATCCACGGAACTACTCTCCAAAAATATCCGCCCCGCTGCGCGATGACGACAGGTTCCGGAACCGCCGCCAGCACATCCCGGGCGCAGAACTTCGGCAAATAGCCGCCTTTGGGAATCTCGAGGACGCAGGCCTCGGCGCGCCCTTCCGACTCATAAAACTCGTGCAGCTTCGTGCGCAACTGCCGCGCCGCCACGCGCACGATATTGTCCTCGGCGGAATTGTAACCTGGCGGACGTCCAAACAGACGCTCGCCGATGATCTGCTCTTTCACATCCTCGACGCGGCCGGTAAACCGGCATTCCGCCAGATATTCGAGCAGTTCCCGGGCGCGCGGAGACCGCTCGAGAGTGGCGCTCGCCAGCAGGTGGGCAACCGCCATCTTCTGTTCCGCTATCGCTTCGCTATCATTCGGCTCGCTCCAACGCGGAGCCTTCGAGTTCGTCACCGACCCCATGCTTCACCGGTAAACAGCATACACCGAATCGCCACACGGGCGTGTCCGGCGAATTCATTCGAAATGACCACAAAACACTTTGCGCGTGCGGATCGTGGCAGTATACTGTTAAACAAAAAGTATCGCAGGGCAAAACTCACCTCGTTCGGAAAGGATGAGCGTATCCGATGAGACCGCTGATTTCGAAAGGGCGCACGCTGCTCTTACTCCTCCTGGTCCTGGGCCTGAAAGAGGCTCCTCCGACCTCGCTCGCCGCCGGCGATTGTTTGTACGACTGCGAGGGCTCCACCTGTTACGACTTCGGCAACCACACCACTTTCTGCCAGGAGCAACGCGCGAAATGCCAGGCTCGCTGCTCCGGCAGGCGGCTGTGGGGAGCCATCGCCTACAGCAAGCCAGATGGGGAATTCGGATGGACCATTAAATGGAACACCGAGGCGGAAGCCAAGAAGGACGCGATGGCCCGATGCGTCAAGACCGGCAAAGCCTGCGAGATGTGGGCGACGTTCGAGAACTCCTGCGGCGCGGTCGCCGCTGACGGGAACATCGTCACCTGGGGCACGGCTAACGTCCAGTCGAGCGCAGAGCAAAGAGCCGTCGCCGAATGCCAAAAAGCCGGCGGCAGGAATTGTAAAGTCGCCGTCTGGGCCTGCTCGAAGTTGTAATAGAAATCGGACGGGAACAAACCGGAGCCTCGATGCGTTAGAAGGGCTAATGCCATTCGCCCACGATCTCCGGTCCGGGTTCCGCCGCCTGCGGCAGAGTCCGGGATTCTCGTTCGCCGCCATCCTGACCCTCGCCCTCGGGATTGGCGCCAACGCCTCGATTTTCAGCGTCATCAACGCGATCCTGTTCCGGCAGTTGCCGGTCGTTCGTGGATCGGAGTTGGTTACCCTGAACGAGACGATCGGCGGCGGCCCGGCGCTGCCACTGATCGCGTATCCGAACTACGTCGATTTTCGCGATCGCAGCAGCTCGGTGCTCACCGATGTGGCCGCCATCGGATTCCTGCCGGCAAGCGTGGGCCAAAAGGGAAACAGCCAACGAATCTGGGGCAACACCGTCTCGGGCAATTATTTCGACCTGCTAGGCGTCAAGCCGCTCGCCGGCCGACTGTTGCAGCCCGAGGATGACAAGGTCCGCGGCGGTAATCCCGTAGTCGTGCTCAGCTACACAGGCTGGCAAAAGCGCTTCGGGGGCGACCCCGCCATCATCGGATCGAAGATCCAAGTCAACGGCCGCGACTACACAGTACTTGGAGTCACCCCCCAAGGATTTTCAGGAACCGAGCTGTTCTTCTCGCCGGAAATCTTCTTTCCCCTGACGATGACGCGAGTGTTGAACTCCGGCGATGATTCGCTCGACCGCCGCGACCATCGCAACACGTTCGCCCTCGGCCGGCTCAAGCCGGGCGTCACGGTCGCTCAGGCGGAGGCCGCTTTGAACGGCATCGCACTGCAACTGGCGCGCGAGTATCCGAAAGAAAATGGCGGCATCAAGATGTCGCTCACTCCTCCCGGGCTGGCTGGCGCCTTTCTGAGAAGCGCCACCATCGCCTTCGCGGCGGCGATGTTCGGCGTTTCATGTCTGGTGCTTTTAGTTGCCTGCACAAATCTCGCCAGTCTGCTGCTCGCGCGGTCGAGCGACAAACGCAGGGAAACCGCGATCCGCCTGGCGCTCGGAGCGAGCCGCGGAATCCTCGTGCGCCAACTGCTGATCGAAAATCTCATCGTCTCCACGCTCGGCGGAATCGGCGGAGCCCTGCTCGCCAGTTGGATCATGAGCGCGCTCGCGGCATGGCATCCGCCGCTCGATATCCCGATCATTGTGAATGCGCCCGTCGACACCCGCGTGTTCCTGTTCGCGCTGCTCGTCTCGGCCGCGACCGCGCTGCTGTTCGGATTGCTGCCCGCTTTCCAATCGACCAAAACAGATCTGATTCCCGCCCTGAAGAACGAACCCTCGAACAAACGATTCCGCTATTGGCACCTGCGCGACTACATGGTCGCAGCGCAGGTTTGCCTCTCGGTACTGCTGCTGTTTTGCTCGGTACTCGTCGTGAGAAGCCTGCAGCGATCGCTCGACGCGCCGATCGGTTTCGATCCTCATGGACTCGCAACCGCCTCCTTCGATCTACAAATGCAAGGCTACGACGAACCGCGCGGCCGCGAGTTTGAACGGCTCTTACTCGAGCGCGTCCGCCAGATTCCCGGAGTCGAATCCGCCGCCCTCGTCGATCCGATCCCTTTGACCGTCAACTTCAGAACGAGCCCGATCTTTGTCGAAGGCAAGCCAATCCCCGAGAGCGCGAAAGACACGCCGGAAGCCTACACATATCCGGTCAGCAATGGATATTTCACAACCATGCGCACGCACCTGATCTCCGGCCGCGAGTTCGACGACCGCGACCGTCAGGGCTCCAAGCGCGTCGCCATCGTGAACACCGCGTTCGCTGCGAAATTGCTCGAGAGCGGAGCCACCACTCCGCTGGGACGCCGCTTCTCGATCGCCGCTCATGGCGAACTTTTCGAGATCGTCGGCGTCGCTGAAACCGGCAAATACTACAATCTTCGGGAACGTCCGGAGCCCGCCTACTGGACGCCGTTGAAGGTCGACTACAGTGCAAAGGCGACCCTCGTCGCACGTTCGCAACTGCCGCCTGAATCAGTCGTGCAGGCAATCCGCGGTGTGGCGCGCGAGATGGATCCCACCGTCGCGCTCTTCGCCACCGGCAGCGTGGACGACCAACTCGCATTCACCTTCTTCCCTCCCCGCATCGCTGCGACCATGCTCGGCGTATTTGGCATTCTCGCGCTGATTCTCGCGGCGACAGGAATCTATGGCGTCATGGCGTACTCGGTATCGCGCCGCACTCGCGAAATCGGCATTCGGATGGCGATCGGCGCCACTCAGGCTGAAGTGCTCACCTCAGTCGCCCGCCGCGCCGCGACATTGATCGGCACAGGACTGGCTCTCGGCCTCGCGCTCGCTCTGGTCGCCGGTCAACTCCTCGAGCGGATCCTCTATGGCGTGAAGCCCGGCGATCCTCTCTCGCTCGCGATCGTGTTCGCTCTGATGCTCACCATCGGCGCGGCCGCCACGTTCCTGCCTGCGCGGCGTGCAGCACGGATCGATCCGATGCAGGCGTTGCGGCAAGAGTAATTCATGCAAACCGACAGGTTATACTTCCCCGTATGTTTGTGAAACGCTGGTGGGGCCGTCTGCGCGATTGGTGGAAGCGGACTTGGACCAACATACGCCCAGGCCCTGAGACGCGCTCCGGCGTGCTGATCGCCGCCATTGTCACCGTAGTCGCCGGCGCGATTCTCGGCGGACTCAATCTGAAATCCGGCTTCGGCGTCGTTGCGGATCTCCTGTTCGCCTTCCTTGTCGCAGCGCTCGGCATCGGACTGATCGTTCTCGCAACCGCAATTGTGATCTCTATCGTGCGGCGGCTGCCTAAGGTCGCATCGGGCGTCGTCATCGGCGCATGCATATTCGTCTCGATGATCATGCCTCCCGCGGGATTCGTCTTTGTCCCGCTGGCGATCATCTTCGGGGCAGCGCTGGCCACGATTTGGAAGGGCGATTTTTCGAATGCTCACCTGAGCAAGAAGATCCTGACGATCGTCATCGGACTTGCCTCGCTCGCGACCATCGTCACTCTGCTCGTGATCCTCGAAGGCGAAGGCCCGGACACTGATCGGATCCAATTGCAAGCTTCGGCGAGTCCGCAGCCGGCGCCGCTCGCGGCCCCAAATCCTTCGGAAAAAGGGCCGTATGCGGTTAAGCACCTCTTCTATGGAAGCGGCACCGATCAACGCCGACCGGAGTACAATGCGCAAGTCGCACTCAAGACGCCCACCGTCGATGCCTCGCCGTTCTTCAAGGACTTCAAGGGTTGGCAGGAGAAGACGCGCCGCTATTATTGGGGCTTCGGCACCGACAAATTTCCGCTCAACGCGCGCGTCTGGTATCCGGATGGCAACGGCCCGTTCCCACTCGTGCTGATCGTCCACGGCAATCATGACATGGCCGAATTCTCCGATCCCGGCTACCGGTATCTGGGCGAACTGCTGGCCAGCCGCGGCTTCATTCTCGCGTCGATTGACGAGAACTTCCTCAACGGCTGGATCATCGAGTTGCCTAAGGAACAAGCCACTCGCGGATGGATGCTGCTCGAACACTTGAAGCTCTGGCGCAAGTGGAACGAGCAATCCGGCAATCCGTTCTTCGGCAAAGTCGACATGCACAACATCGCGTTGATGGGCCATTCCCGTGGAGGAGAAGCCGCGGCCACCGCCGCATTTTTCAACCGGCTCTCGTATTATCCCGATGACGCCACAATCCCGTTTTCCTATGGATTCGACATCAAATCGATCGTCGCCATCGCGCCGCCCGATGGCCAGTACAAGCCCGCGGGTGAACGCAGGACCATCGAGAATGTGAACTATTTGACCCTGCAAGGGTCGAACGACGGCGACGTCTCGAGCTTCGGTGGAAGCTCGCAATTCGACCGCGTGAAGTTCACCGGCGACCAGGATTCGAACCCAATGTTCAAGGCGGAAATCTACGCCTATCGCGCCAATCACGGGCAGTTCAACACGGTCTGGGGAAGGTCCGATGCGGGCGAACCAATGGGACGCTATCTCGATTTGCGACCCTTGCTAAATCCCGAGGACCAACGCCGCATCTCGAAGACGTACATCTCGGCTTTCCTCGAGGCGACTCTCCGCGGCAAGCGCGAATACGTGCCCTTGTTCCGCGACTTTCGCGTGGGCCGCGACTGGCTGCCGGCGACCCTCTACATCAACCGGTATCTCGACGCCACTTATCGCCCGATCGCGAATTACTCAGAGGACGCCGACGTGACTTCGACGACCGTCCCAGGTGGCCACATCAGCGCCGAGAACCTCTCCATTTGGAAGGAAGGCCGCATTCCCACGCGCCAGGGCGATCGTGGCTACAACGGCGTCTTCCTCGGCTGGAACCGCGAAAACAACAACAAAATCCCGTCTTATTCGATCACGCTGCCGCCCGATCCCTCACGAGGATCGACCCTGACACTCTCATTGGCAGCGACTGATCAGCAGGCTCCTGAACCGGGCTCGCCCAAAGAAGATACTTCAAAAAAGAAAGAGCCGAAGAAGGACGAGGTCACCGACCTGACTGTGGAGATCGAGACGGTCAATGGAACGAAGACCGCTCTTCCGCTGAGCCGCTTCGGGACGCTGATGCCGCCATTCCGCGCTCGCTTTACGAAGTTCGCGATGCTCGACGATTACGCGTACAAGAAGGCGGATGAACCAATCTTCCAGACCTTCGATCTACCGTTGCACGCCTTCGGCGTGGACGATTCGAAGCAGGTCAAAGTCGTTCGGCTGCGGTTCGACAAAACCGTATCACGCGTCGTAATTCTTAGCCAAATCGGCTTCGAAAAATAAGCGGCTTAGCGGTTCACACCTAACTCATAGTCGAGCGTCGCGCGCCGCGCCTGATACTCGAACCGCGCGCCGGCCTGTGCAATTTGCGCGCGCGTGACGTTCAACTGTGCCTGCGTGAGCTCGACGATGGTCCCCAATCCCAAGTCATAACGCGCCTTCGCCAACTGGAACGACTTGTTCGATTGCTCGAGTAGTTCTGAAGTCAATTGCAGACCTTCCTTCGCGTTCACCGCCGAAAGATACGCGAGCCTCACATCGCGGCTGATCTTATTATTGAGGTCCCTCGCGGACTGCGCAGCCGCCCGCTGCTTGGCTTCCGCTTCCGCTCGTCTGGCCGTATACAATCCGCCATTCAGAAAGGGAAGGTCGATGTTCACACCTCCCGCGACCCAATGATCATCGAGCTTATCGGAATGCAGCGGAGAATATCCGGCAGTAAACAGAGCCGTCACTGTCGGACGCTTCAGCGCATCCTCAGCTCGCGCGAACTCCTGCGCCGCAGCGATTTCAAGTTGCGCCTGCTGCGCCTCCGGCCGCTCGCGTACGGCTTCCGGAACGAGCGGCGCCAGATCCGGAGGAAGATCTTGGACCGTCCCGTCATCGACCAGATCATAGGTCGTGCCCGCGTTCGAGCCGAGCGCCTGATCGAGCTGCGCCATCGCCGACTTCGCATCGTTCTCCGCATCCGAATTGAGCAGCTTCGCTTCATCCAAATTGACTTGCGCGAACGAAACATCCAATTCGGATTTCAACTTGTTGTTCGCAAGCGTAGTCACCTGATTCACAACCAACTGCCGCGCTGCCACCGTATCGCGCGCCACTTTCAATACCGCCTGCGTCCGCAGTGCGTCGTAATACGCACGCGTCGCCTGCAGAACCACGTCAGCCTTCGTGGCGTTCGTATATTGTCCCAACGCCTTGGCATGCAACTCCGCGCTCTCGGCCAAGTGATGGGTCCGTCCAAAATCCGAAATCAATTGGTTGACCGAAACACCGCCGGCCACGCGGCTATACACGGTCGAATTCGTTAGGAATCCCGCCTGAATCGCGTTGGTCGTTCCGGGAGCGCCAACGCCCGACACACTTCCCGAGACTATCGGAAAATAGCGCGAGCGGATCTCCTTGGGAACGAAATCCGAAGCCTCCTCGAGCGCTTGCGCCGTCTGAATCTGTGGATGATTCTTGAGTGCCAACTGTTTCGCTTCGGCCAGTGTCAACCGGTCCGCAGCTTGCAAGCTGGCGAAGGTCAACGCGAACACGACGGCCGCTTTCTTACGCATGCGCCTGCTCCAATCCGTGTAGACCCGCATCCGGGCGATTCAAATCGTCCTTGCGATAGTACAGATAATAAGCGGCTGGTACCAGCAAGACGGTAAACATCATCGACATCAATAACCCACCCACCACCACGCGCGCGAGTGGCGCATACGATTCGCTTCCTTCACCAAGTTTTAACGCCATCGGAAGTAATCCGATCAACGTCGCGAGCGACGTCATCAATACCGGACGAAGCCGCACGCGGCACGCGAGCGCAACCGCCGCTCGCACGCTCATCCCTTCCTCACGCAAACGCGTCGTGAACTCGACGATCAGAATACTGTCCGACGCCGAGATACCGACGAACATCACGATTCCCATGAGCGACATCACATTCAACGTCGTATCCGTCAGTACCAGCGTCATCAGAATTCCCATCATCCCCGGAGGCACGGCCACGAGAATCAACATCGGATCCGCGAAGGATCGGAACTGCGCCACCATGATCAGATACAAAAGCACGACTGATAACAGCAGCCCCGCTCCGAAGCTGCGGAACGACGTGCGCATCCCTTGCACGATCCCTCGCAAAGTCACATCAACGCCATCGGGGATCTTCGTCTGCGCAATCACTTTGTCGATCGCGCTTGCGATGCGGCCCAAGTCCTCAGGACCATTGCGTACGTAGACATCGACGATGCGGCGGATCTGATAGTGATCCACTTCGGTCGGCGACGTCATGCGCGTCAACGATCCAACGGCGTCGATGCGCGAGGGCTCGCTCGCATTCCCCGCGCGAATCGGAATCGCTTGCAGGTCGTCCAGATTGCGGATCTGATTCTCCGGATATTGCACGGTCAACATATAGTCGGATCCGGTCTTCGGATCAATCCAATACGTCGGCGCGATCATTCCATTCGAAGTCAGTGCCGTGATGACATTGCTGACGATCTCTTTTTGATCGAGCCCCAACTGGCCCGCGCGTATGCGGTCGATATTCAACTTCAGCGTCGGATAATCGAGGTTCTGCGGAATGTACAACTCCGCGACTCCAGGGATCTTGCGGATCTTCGCCGCCAGTTCGAGCGCGGTGTTGTAGCTCCGGTTCAAGTTCGAACCCGCAACCTGCACATCGATCGGCGCTGGCATGCCTGCGTTCAAAACCGCATCGACTAATCCGCCGGATTGGAAGTACGCGGTCACCTCAGGCATCTGTTCCGACAGCTTCTTTCGAACGCGCTCCATATATTCGTAACTGCCCGTCTTGTGGCCGTCCTTTAAGCTCACCTGCACGAACGCGGTATGCGTACCCGAGTTCGGCGTGTAGAGCGCCGAGAAATCCGGAGTCGACCCTAAGTTCGAAACAATCAGCTCGAGCTCGCTCGGCGGCACCACGTCGCGAACCAACTGCTCGACTCGCGCGATTTCTTTCTCGGTGACTTCGATCCGCGTTCCCGACGCCAGCTTGACGTTCATCATGAACTGCCCGGGGTCCGTCCTCGGGAAGAACGATACACCCAACAGCGGCAGCAGCAACGCGGTCAACGCGAACAGAACTCCAAACACCGTCAACACCTGGCCGGGACGATTCAGAACGAAGTTCACTGCTTTGTCATACAGGTTGAGGAACGCCTCAAACCGGCCGTTGAACCAATGATTGAAGCCTCCGCTCGAATGATGCGGCTTCTTGATGAACCTCGCGCAGAACAACGGCACGACGGTCATCGCAACCATGTAGGATGCTCCCAGCGAAATCACTACCGCGAGCGCCAGTGCCGAGAACAGGTACTTGCTCACTCCATAGAGCAGCGTCACAGGAAAGAAGACGACGGCCGTCGTCAACGTAGCGGCGAGCACCGCCAGCGCCACTTCCCGTCCCCCCTTGGCCGCGGCCACCTCCGGCGTCTCGCCGAGTTCCAGGTGCCGATAAATATTCTCGAGCACGACTACCGAGTTGTCGATCAGCCGTGAGAATGCAAGCGCCAGGCCACCGAGCATCATGCTGTTGATCGTGCCGCCGCCCATCGCCAGCACCATAAAAGTCGCGAGCGCCGACAGTGGAATCGAGAAGAACACCGCGACTGTCGCGCGGAAGCTCCCCAGGAACACGAGGATCATGATGGATGTCAGGAACAACCCGATCGCGCCTTCGTGCAGCAGTGTCTCGATCGCCGTCTTCACGAACTTCGATTGATCGAACACGACCGTTCCCACCAGTTGCTTCGGAATATCGACCAGATGCTTCAATGCCTCGCGCATCCCATCGACGACCGCGATGGTATTCGAATCGCCGCCCTGCTTCAAAATCGGCAGGTACACCGATCTCTGGCCATCGACGCGAACGACGTTGGTTTGAATCTGCTTGGCGTCCATCGCCTTGCCGATATCGGCGACGCGGACCGGCGTCAAACCTTCCATCTTTACCGGAACCTGATCGATGTCGCCCACCGTCGCCAACTGGCTGTTGGTGTAAATGTTGTAGTCATAGCGGCCCACCGGCACATCGCCGGCTGGCAGAATCAGGTTGCCTTCGTTGATCGCGCGCACAATATCCATCGGGCTCAACTGGTGCGCCTCGAGCTTATAAGGATCGCTGTACACCATGATCTGGCGCGGCGCTCCGCCAAACGGCTGCGGCACCGAGGATCCAGGAACGCTCGCGATCTGATTGCGGATGTTGTACTGCGCGATGTCGCGCAATTGGATTTCGTTCAAGCCCTCGCCCTTCAGCGTGATCAGGCACACAGGCAGGCTCGAGGCGTCGAACTTCATCACCAAAGGCGGCAACGTCCCAGGCGGAAGACGGCGCAGGTTCGCCATGGCGAGGTTGCTGATCGAGCTGGTATCCGAGTCGACGTCAGTGCCGAGCTGGAAGTAAACCTTGATCACGCTGACGCCGGGTAGCGAGCGCGACTCGATATGATCGACCCCGGGCGCGAGCGTGAAGTACCGCTCGAGGCGGCTCGTGATGTCGACTTCGATCTGCTCGGGCGCCATTCCGGAATAGAAGGTCGCGATGATGACGACCGGAATATTCATGGCAGGAAACATGTCGACGGGCATGCTCGCGATACTGTTCACGCCGAGCACGGCCACGATCAGGCAGACGACGACGATAAAATACGGCGTCGCAATAGCAAATCGCGACATGTTTAGTGCGCCCCTCCCGGCTCCGTCGCCGGACGCGTGAGGTCGTCTTTGCGATAGTACAGATAGTAAGCGGCCGGCACCAGCAGTACCGTCAACACCATCGACACGAAAAGTCCGCCGATGACGACGCGCGCCAGCGGAGCGTACGATTCGCTGCCTTCCTCGAGCTTTAACGCCATCGGCAACAACCCGATCAGCGTCGCAAGCGAAGTCATCAGCACTGGACGCAATCGGACTCTGCAGGCGAGCGCGACTGCCGATCGCACATCCATCCCCTCGCCGCGCAGGTGCCCCGTAAATTCGACGATCAGAATGCTGTAGGACGCCGAAATGCCCACAAACATGACGATTCCCATGAGCGACATCACGTTCAATGTCGTGTTCGTCACGACCAACGTAATGAGGATCCCCATCAGCCCTGGAGGCACTGCAATCAGAATCAGCATCGGATCGGCGAACGAGCGGAACTGCGCCACCATGATCAGGTACAAGAGCACCACTGACAGAATCAATCCCGTCCCGAAG
>DASXZC010000018.1:0-3224 GCA_036502165.1 Bryobacteraceae bacterium | reverse complement strand
CGAGTTCTTCTCTCAATGCGTGCAAGTGTTCGAGAAGGATGGCCGCGCGGTGCCCGTCTACAACGACAAGAACCTCTCTTACAGTTTCGACAAAGCCAAAGCGATGGTGCGCGCGTCGCGGCGGCTGCACTTCCCGATGCTCGCGGGATCATCGTTGCCGGTGACGTGGCGGCTGCCCTCGCTCGAACTGCCAATCGGCTGCCACATTGAAGAGGCGCTCATGGTCGGCGTCGGAGGATCCGATGCGATGGATTTCCACGCGCTCGAAGCGATGCAGTGCATGGTCGAGCGCCGCGGACCGCATGGCGAAACGGGCATCAAATCCGTCCAGATGATCGAAGGCGACGACGTGTGGAAGGCCGGCGAACAGGGCCGATACTCAAAGGCTCTGTTGAGCTCCGCGCTGTCGCGCAGCGATACGCCGCTCGGCAAGTCGCTCGAGGATGGACGTCCGCAGGATCTCACCGCGCCGGGCGTACTGCCGAGTCTGGTCGAGAAGCCGGCAGCCTATTTCATCGAATACCGCGATGGATTGCATGCGACGCTGCTGATGTTGAACGGAGCGCTGCGAGACTACAATTTCGCGGCCCGCATAAAGGGTGTCGAGGATCCGCAGTCGACGCAATTCCTGCTCACGCCTGAGCCGAACGTCACATACTCGGCATGTCTGATGAGCAAGGCCGAGGAAATGTTCCACACAGGGATCGCCCCTTATCCGGTCGAGCGGACGCTGATCGTCAGCGGGATGCTCGAGAACTGTTTGATCTCAAAGTCGCGCGGGCATACGAAGCTCGACACGCCGCAATTGGACGTTGCGTACAGGGCGCCTACGAAGTCGCAGTTCCCACAAAGTTGAGGTAGAGAGAATGCGGTTCGAACATGCACGCTGGCCGGATATCGCGGCGCTTTCAGGACGTACCTTCGTAGTTCCGCTGGGATCTTTGGAACAGCACGGCAAGCACCTGCCCGTCTTTACGGACTCAATGATCATCGGCCATGTGGCCGAGCGTGTCGAGGCCTTGCGGTCGGACAAGATCGTCATGCTGCCCGTTCAGTGGCTGGGCCACTCTCCGCATCACCGGCGGTTCGGCTGCGTCAGCCTCGATCTCTTCCCATACATCGAACTGATCCGCGGGATGTGCCGCTCGCTGGTCGCGATGGGCGCGCGAAGGATCCTTCTGCTGAATGGACACGGCGGCAACGACGTTCCGTGCAAGGCGGCGCTCAGGGAATTGAAGAGCGAGTTTGAAGATCTGCGCGATCTATACATCGCGTACGCGACCTACTGGAATCTCGCGTCTGCGGAGTTCATGGCGATCCGCGAGTCGCCCTCTGGCGGCATGGGGCACGCCTGTGAGATGGAGACGTCCATCCTGCTCGCGACGGATCCCCAAACGGTCGACACGTCGAAAGCCGTACGCGGGGGACCGAGCGAGGAGCGGGGGTTCCGCACGATCGACATGCTGAAGGGCGAGCCGTTTTTCATGATCAACGAGTTCGACGAATTCTCAGAGACCGGTGTCATCGGCATGCCGGACTTCGCGACGGCGGAGAAAGGCGAGAAGTTCCTCGATGCCGCGGCGCAGGGCGTCGTGCGGTTCCTCGACGAATTCGCCCGTTGGGATTTTCAGACCCGCGCGGCGTCAGTCGACCTTGCGCCAGTTCGCAGCGAGTGACTCGATCAACTGGACGTTCTTGTCCGTCTTCGGAAACAGCACGAAGCCATCCTCGCCGCCGACGCTGTCGCCGAGATCGAATTGTTTGAAGAAGGACGGCATGTCCGTCCACTTGATGTGTGCGTCATCGCCTTCGGCCCATCGCCATTCCGGCTTCGGACGCTCGGCGAAGAGACGCTTCGAGAGCCAGACGTTGCCATTCCGGTCCCAGACCAATTTCGTCAAACGGCCGAAATTCTCGCGCCAGACGATGATGTTCTTGATCGCGATCGACACCATCGGCGTCGTATGCAGCGAGGCGTTCCGGTTCAACGGATGAAAGACGTAGCCGGTCGAGAGGGAGTCAATCTCGTCCTCTTGCGTTACGACGAAGACGAGATCGTTCGGAGTCAAACGGCTCGCGACGGATTGGGCGCGTGCTTGCGCGTGGTCGTAATCCTCGAGAGCGGAAGGGCGCCAGTGCGCGCCGACATTATTCACGACCAGCAGGAACGCGAACGCGAGCGTCGCCCATCTCATCCACGTCCCACGGCAGGCGACCACGACTGCGACAAAGAGGAACGGAAGCAGGCCGAGGTAGCGTTCAATGCTGCTCGGCTCGAAGATGAAAATCGCAAACGCGATATCCGAGACCAGTGCGAAGACCATCCACCAAAGAACGTTGCGCTCGGGCCGCCGGAAAATCGCGAGCAGCAGCAAGCCAAGAAATCCGAAGAAAAGCGCCATCTTCGCGAGTGAGGCGCGGAACAGATCCGCGAGCGTGACTGGCGCGTAAGGATCGTGCAGCAGGTACCGCTTGAAGAGGATCCCCTCATTCGCCTGATAGAAGAACGACGCCGGAAATCCGAACACGAAGCGGATGTAACGCTTGTTCTGCGACCAGCCATGGCTCGCGGATCGAATCCATTCGAGGATCTGGTGGATCGAGAAGAGCCGCATCTGGATGATCGGAATCAAGTACAGCGCGACCGCGAAAACACTGGTGTAAATCGCGCAGCGGATCGCCGTCTTCCATCCTTCAGCGCGGCCGTCGGCGGGCAGCAGCACGGGCGTGAGCAGTATCGCCGGGAACACGACGACGTAAGGGAACCAGAATCCAGCGGAGAGCGCCAGCAGGATCCCTGCTAACAATGGGCGCGCGGATCCGGCCGGGCTTCCCGATGGCACGTGCATTTCGAGGATCGCGAGCGTGAGGAACGCCAGTCCGACTGAATACGAACTGCCTGCCTGCAGATAGTTGAGAACGGCATTGATGCTCAAGTAAACGACGGCGGCGATGAGTGCAGTCGTGAGCGAGGAGTCGAACCGCTCGATCAGGCGGAGGGTCGCATAGAGGGCGACGGCCGTCGCGATCCACGACATGACGAGCAGTGGAAGAAAGTAAGCCTGGTACGTAGCGGGATCTTCGAACATCGCCCAGATCGGCCGTGCCAGATGGAACAAACCATAACCAGTGAATCGCCAAAGAATATGGCCGAAATCCCACATTTCTGGTAAGCTTCCGCCGCTCCTGCCGAGATCGTAGTTCATGATCTGCTTGGCGTAGAG
>DASXZC010000017.1:0-2326 GCA_036502165.1 Bryobacteraceae bacterium | reverse complement strand
GCCTTCTACTTTCAACGCGTGCTCGAAGCGCGCGCCTTCGACAACATCTATCAACACTTCGACGATTTGTCGGCGCACTTTCTGCAACCGGATGCGTGGTCGATTCTGGCGAATCTGATCTACTGGACGGTGCTGGTCCTGATCGCCCTCGCCAAAGCGCTCTCGCTGGCGGTCATCGCCTTTGGCCTCATTGCGACGGCGGTCTGCGGCTTGCTCGGACCCATCTTCGTGCCGTTCTTCATCGTCCCGAAGCTCGATTGGATTTTCTGGGGGGTGGTTCAAGTCGCTCATTCAGTACTCGTTCATTCCGGTGGTGGCCATCGCGTTTCTCATGATCTTCGAGCAGTTCGTGTATCGCTACGTGACGACGCTGCCGCCCTCGATTTCGACCGCCGAATACGGGGTCTACGGCCTGCAGGCCGTCGCGGTCATCGTGACGTTTTGTATCGGGATCGTGCTCGTGCCGTCCTTCACGTCGTCGATCTTTTCCGGCCAGGGCGGCCAGGCGGTGGTCCCATCATTGTCGCGTTTCATTCGTGCCCATTAAAGGAGTCGTGCCATGCCGAGGGCGTTTCCAAATCGTTACCGTGAGCCAGACCTCGTCCGCTGGTCGGATGTCCCAGGCCTCGGACTCGCGTTTGGCATCGCGCTGCTGGTCGGGCTGATGTCCGGGACACTGTGGATCGCGTGGAATCTGTTGTAACGCCGGCGGAGTCAACACACATGCCGCCCACCGTCGCCGACCTCCCGCCGAAGACACTCGAAAACGCCAAGCGGCAGTTTGTTGAGCTGTATGGTTCAGCCCTCGTGATGAACGCGTATCTCAAGATCGCGCTCGTTCTCACCTCCCTGGTTGCCTTGGGGCTGATCGTCCTGAACTTCCACACCGCGTCGACGTACGCGGACCGCAAGCCGCTCGTTGTGCGGATCGACGACGTCGGTCGCGCCGAGGCGGTGCAATACGACGCCAGCGACTATCACCCGCAGGCGCCGGAGCTTCGGTACTTCTTGACGCAGTTTGTTGTGACGTACTTCAGTCGGATTCGCGCCACCGTGCAGCAGGAATATCCTGATTCGCTGCTGTTTCTGGATCCGTCGCTGGCCAACGCGACGATCGCGGCGGATCAGCAGAGCCGATCGATCGAGACCTTCCTGACCGATCCCTCGCAGGACGAGGTTGACGTGGCCGTCCAGAACGTCAGCTTAAGCGAACTGTCGAAGCCGCCCTACAAGGCGTCCGTGACATTCGACAAGTTGTTCTACACCCCGGGTACGCGGACCGAGCACGCACACCAGGACTACGTCGCGCAGGTGACGTTCGTGATGCGGACGCACGTGCCCAACGCGTTCGTGCCGGTCAATCCCCTGGGCCTCCAGATCACGGACGTCCACGTGGACCAAGCCTTTGAGGAGTCGTCGAAATGATCGCGAACACGGCCTTCGGCGCGGCGCTGACGGTGTTTCTGATTGCGGCCTGGCTGGCAGGCGAGTTGAGCTTCCTCGCGCCGTTCAAGACGGCCCTGTTCCAGGACTATGGTCTCGTCATGGGCGGAGGCGCGCTGCTCGTCTTTCTGAATCTGTTCGTCGCGTATTACGCGGTCGCCCGGTGGCTCTTTCTGCGTGACGCCGGCCGCAAGTTGATGCACGTCGACCGCGAACTGATGGCTTCACATGGCGTGCATCAGGATCTCCCCAGTGAGCAGTGGTCGCTGCGCCAGTGAGGACGTATGTGGGACAGCCTGGACCCTCGGTCGGTTGACAGTCGGGATCGGGAGGCCTCCGATCCGCGAGACACGCCTTCCACGGATCCCCGCGACGTGTTCGCGTCCGGGCTAGACCTCCCGCGTGGCCTGGACCGCGAGCGCGTCCGCCTCCACGCGCACGAGTACGACCTGCGGGGATCAGAAGTGCGGACCTTGAGCGCGGTCGGCGCGTTTCGCGTCGTGCCGTTGAGCGACCTGCACGACGACCGTGGCCGTGCGGCTGACTTGTGGCACGGTGACCTCGATCGTCTCCGATCCGCCGGGCTGATTCGCGTCGTGGCGCCGCTGGGGGACGAGCAGGGAACCCCGCTCCTCACGCTGACGGAGCGCGGCCGGGACCTGGTCGAGAGCCATCGGACACACGGCCATGAGCCCGCCCAGGCGTTCTACGCGGGCATCGTGCGAAGCCGCGAACTCGCGCACGACGCGCACCTGTACCGCGCGTATCTACGGGCCGCCGAGCGACTCGTCGACAAAGGGGCGCGCATCGATCGCGTGGTGCTCGAGTACGAGCTCAAGCGCGAGTACCAGCGGTTTCTTCAGGAGCGCAATCGGGAGCGTAG
>DASXZC010000016.1:0-11173 GCA_036502165.1 Bryobacteraceae bacterium | reverse complement strand
TGAGATGAGTCAGAGTGCTCCCAATCCACAACCAATCTTTGAAGCCCTGCAAGGATACGTCCGCACAGAGGCGTTAAAAGCGGCAATCGAACTGAAGCTGTTCTCGGCGATTCACAGCGGTGCGTCGACAATCGAAGCCCTGGCGGAACATTGCGCAGCGTCGCCGAAAGGCATCCGCATATTGGCGGATTTCCTGACGATTCAAGGCTTCCTCACAAAGGTAGGCGACGCGTATTCGCTGACGCCCGTTTCAGAGACGTTCCTCGTCGAAGGATCGCCGGCGTATATGGGACGCGCCGCGAATTTCCTCTTGCACCCGATGATGAAGTCGGGGTTCGACGACTTGGCAGGCACTGTGCGAAAGGGTGGAACGCAGTTGCCCGCCGAAGGATCGGTGAGCCCTGAGAACCCCGTCTGGGTGGACTTCGCACGCGGCATGATGCCGATGATGATGCCGCAGGCGCAGGCGATCGCGGCGCTAACTGCCGGCCAGGGCAGGATGAAAGTTCTCGACATCGCCGCGGGTCACGGACTCTTCGGAATCGTGGTCGCGCAACATAATCCGCAAGCGGAGATTCACGCGCTTGACTGGAAGCCCGTGCTCGCAGTGGCGCGCGAACATGCGCAGAAATTCGGCGTCGGCGATCGTTGGCAGGCGATCGAAGGCAGCGCCTTCACGGTCGACTATGGATCGGATTACGACCTGGTGCTCGTCACCAACTTCGTTCATCACTTCGATATTCCGACCAACGTCTCGTTGCTGAAACGCGTGCGTGCGGCGCTGAAGCCTGAAGGCAAAATGGCGATCCTCGAGTTCGCCGTCAATGACGACCGGCTGACGCCGCTGGGCGCTGGGACGTTCGCCATGAACATGCTGGCCAGCACGACGGCGGGCGATGCGTACTCGTATCGCGAACTCGAGTCGATGTGTCGCGAAGCAGGCTTCGGAACGGTGGAGCATCACGAAATTCCGCCGACGCCGCAGAGCGTGACCATCGCTTCGGCCAATTAAACTCAGCTTTTCTGCTGCACGCGCCGCAATGTATACATACCTGGGCTCGCGGAGCCATGCTGCAGCCGCTTCCAGTCGTCACTAATATTCAGCAGCTTTCCGCTGATGTGATTCGATTGCTCGGAGGCGAGGAACTGCACGAGCTCCATTTGCTTTTCGGGCGAGGTTCCGCCGGTGAGGCGCACCTGACTGGCGGCCTCAGTTTCCTTCCATCCAGCGCGTGCACCGGCGTGCAGAATTTCGTCGGTGAAGCTCGTGTAGGTTCCGCCGGGATTGAGGCTGTTGATCTGGATATTCGATTCGCCCAACTCTTCGGCGAGCACCTCGACCAGCCTCACGACGGCAGTCTTCGAAACCGAATAGGCGGAGAAATTGGGGCGCCCCGTGTCGGCTCCGTGTCCCGTAAGGACGATGATCTTGCCCGCGCGGCGCTCAGCCATCGAAGGGATCACGGCGCGGCACACGTTCGCGACTCCGACGAGATTGGTGTGCAGCGCTTCCATCCACGATTTCATGGAGTTTTCGGTGAAAGGTCCGATGGGGCCGAGGATGCCGGCGGCGCAGACGACCACATCGATGTGGCCGTAGTGGACGCGCATGCGATGGGCAGCCGAATCGACCTGTTCGTAGTCGCAAACATCGGCGCGGATCCGCAGCGCGTTCCCTCCGCTGTGTTCAATTTCCAAATGAGCGGCGTCGAGTTCCGCCTTGCTGCGAGCGAGAAGTCCGATACGGGCGCCGAGCTTCGCAAAACCGATTGAGAGCCGTTTTCCAATTCCACGGCCCGCTCCGGTCACAAGAATGGATTTGTCTTTGAAGTGCGCTTGCACTCAATCTCTCCCCATACAAGGTAGTACAAGCAGAGGGCCGTGCGCGGAACGTCGCTTTTCAGGCGGGAACAGGCGACAAAGCCTCGGCGCGAGCCACGAATTCGTCCATGGTCTCGGACGGCTGCGGTTCGGTCGCGGTCGCGGTGACGTGGACTTCGGCGGCGAGCGTGGCTTCTTTGGTGGCGACGAGATAGGTGTCCGACAGCCAGCGGGAAATCTGCGCGGCGCGCGATTCCGCATTCGACAGCGGGCAATCGTTGAAAATCATGAGGAACACGCGTGGCGACCAACGGCCGACGATGTCCCGGGGACGCACCTGCTCAGTCAGCCTTTCCGAAACGAGCTTCATGAGCTGCTCTTCGCCCGCGGCGCCGAGCTGATCGTTCAATGCGGAAAAGTCGTGCACCGAAAGCTTCAGGACGCTGAACTGCTGCTTGACGCGCATCGAAATGCGGATGCGGCGCTGGAGCTCGTCGTGATTATATAAGCCCGTCGTGACGTCGAGGATCGTCATCGTCTGCGCGGAGACGCGCCGCCGCTCGAACTCCTCAATTTCCTGGGCAAGTTGAGCGAGCGAGAGTTTTGAATCGTCCTGGAACGTCTCGACCGTACGCGCGACCGACGCGGTGATCGTCTCGATTTGATCGCGCAATTCTTGTTCGTCCTCATTCCTCGAGGCATTCTGCAGCCGGCGCAGCACTTCGCGAAACTGTTCGAGATACGACCGGTCGCGCGCGGCGAGCAGATTCGCGGTGAGCGACGTCACTTGCAGAATATGATCGGATTCCGCAGTCCGGCGATCGAGCATTTCCTTGGCGCGGCGCCCGAAATCGCGCATCATTCCTTCTGCGACCTGATGAGTTTCGGTGAGCCCGCGATACTGTGGATCGAACGCCAGACGCCGGCGCAAGCGCAAGAGCGTCTCATGCACGCCCTGACCGATCGGTGGATACACTTCAGCAGCGCAGCGGCCGAGCATTAGCAGCGAACCGAGATAGCAATCGCTAAGCTCGCGCTCGCGGGATGGATTGGAACGTTGTTCGATCGTTGGGGCAGATGCTACGGGCGCGTTTTGGGAATCGGAACCTTCAGGATGCATGGTCGACCTATCTTTGTTTTCGACCTTTCTCCACAAAACCGCCATAAGGGAAACACCCGAGGCCAATTCGGAATACACTAATAGCGTGCCCGAACATTTGCCGCCTGCACCCAACAGGCGGTTTATGGTTTTCGTGCCGGACGCTGTTCCGCATTTCGTTCTTGTTTGCCTCGAGAATATCGGATGGTCCGTGCGCGACTATTCTTCCGGGGAATTGCGTCTCATGCCCACCATCGCCTTGGGGCGGCCCATCGAGCAGATCGTCGGGAGTCCATCAGCACAGGGATCGTTCGCGTTCCGCGCGCCTCGCGTTCCCGTATCTGATTTACATTTTTGGAAGCGCCTCACTGATGAGCTGGGCAAGCGTTTTCTGGGTGTTCGAGCGGTTCCGAATGAAGCTCCGGGACATGGGTATCCAGTGCTTGCGGAAGCCGATTTCAGAACTGCCACCAGCCATCTGACGCCGATCGAGATTGCGCGTCTGATCGAGAGTCCGCGATCGTCGGATTGGACGGCGTGGAACGCCGTGCAACTGCTGACAAGTTCGCATCCTCACGACTGGTGGAGCGAAATCGCGCGTACGGCCACGCGGCTGAATCCCGCCAATCAATTCGCGTTGGACGCCGCGCCGAATACCGGATTCTGGAAACTCGCGGAGCCCTCGGAAGCGTACGACCAATGGCGCCGGATCCACATGCGGCAGACTCCGAGGAACGGGCGCGATCATCTGCGCGCGATCGACACCAAGCCGCTCGAGCCGCCCGCACGGGTCGATCTCCAATTCGACGGCGGCGATTGGCTCGTGTTCGCGGAATCGAGAATCCGGCAGGATCTGACGACGCACTCGCAGCACGATCCGCGGCGCAACCGGATCATCCAACTCGCGGATTGTCTGGTCCGCGCAGCGAAGGGCCGTGAGTGCGCGTTGTGGATCTTCGCGCGCGATCGCTCGCCGGATCGTGAATATGTGCAACTGGCCGAGCGATACCGTTCGTCCCCCGAGATGTTCGCCGCGGAACTGCCCTATCATCCGGCGGAAACGCTATACAGGCTCGCGCGGCGGCTGACTGTCCTGCAGTGGTCGGAAGTGCTCGGCGATCTCGTTGCCCGGCGCCCCGCGGATGATCAACTGATGACGCGCGTGCGCAAGGAATTGCGGCGCAGGATCGAAGCCGGAACCATGGCGGTCGGGGCGTAGCGGTCGCGCATCGGGGTACGATCAGTAATCAAACGATGCGCAACCTCATCGTCGGCACCGCCGGCCATATCGACCACGGCAAGACGTCCCTCGTACGCGCGCTGACCGGCGTCGATACCGACCGGCTCGAGGAGGAAAAGCGCCGCGGCATCTCGATCGACCTCGGGTTCGCGAGCCTCGACCTCGGTGACGGCGTCCGCATCGGATTGGTCGACGTGCCCGGGCACGAGCGGTTCATCAAGAACATGCTCGCCGGGGCGAGCGGCATCGATCTGGTGCTGTTCATCATCGCCGCCGACGAATCGATCAAGCCTCAGACGCGCGAGCATTTCGAAATCTGCCGCCTGTTGGGAATTCCGCGCGGCATCGTCGTGCTGACGAAGTCCGACCTCGTGGATGCCGACCTGCTCGGGCTGGTCCGGCTCGAGGCCGAGGAGTTCGTCGAAGGATCCTTCCTCGAAGGCGCGCCGATTGTCGCGGTCAGTTCTACGACCGGCGCCGGACTCGACGAGCTGAAGCGAAGCCTCAAGCGGATGGCGTCCGACACCGCGCAGAAGGATTCGCAACTGCGTCCGCGGCTGCCGATCGACCGCGCATTTTCGATGAAAGGATTTGGCACCGTCGTCACCGGCACTCTCATGGCGGGCTCAATTGCGATCGAAGCCGAGATGGACGTCCAACCGCTGCGCCGGCGCGTGCGCGTGAGAGGTTTGCAAGTCCACGGCGCGGCCGTCAAGAAGGCAGTCGCGGGCCAGCGGACGGCCATCAACCTCGCCGGCATCGAGCCTTCGGAACTTGCGCGCGGCATGGTGCTGACCGAGCCCGGACTGTTCGAAGCTGTGACCAGCTTTGATGCCTCGCTCGAACTTCTCAAATCAGCGAAACCGCTGAAGCACGGGACGCCCGTGCACCTGCACATGGGCGCCGCGGAGATCGAGGCCGAAGTACGTCTATTCGAGCCGCAGGCGGTGCGTCCGGGCACGCGGACCCTGATCCGCTTCCACTTGAAAGAGCCACTACTGGCGCTCCCCGGCGACCGCTTCATCATCCGTATGTTCTCGCCCGTCGTGACCATCGGAGGCGGCAAAGTCGTCGACATTTCGACTCCTCCCAAGCGAATGAATCGGCCTCTCGCCGGCAAACGCGCCGCACGGTTTGACAGCGGCACGCCCGCGGAACGTCTGCTCGAATACGTGCGGGAAAGTCCCTTCGGATTAGGATTCAACGACATCGTCCGGCTCACCGGATGGACGGATGCAGTGGTCGAAAAGCTCTCGGCACAAGAGGAACTGATCCGGATCGAGCAGCCGCAGTGGTGGCTCGCGAGCCGCGCGTGGGCGACCGCGAAGATCGCAGCGATCCGCGAGACGCTGCGCCAATTCCACCGCGCGAGTCCGCTGCTCGCCGGGATGGCAAAAGAAGAAATCCGCAGCAAATTCTTCGAAGGCGCGCCGGCGTTCCTGCTCGACGCGCTACTCAAGCAAACGCGCGATATTGTGGCCGACGCCGACCTGTTGCGGCTCGCAGCTCACAAGGTAACGTTCAAGGAAGACGAAGACGCGGCGCTCGCGAAGATCGAGGGCGCATTTGAACAGGCGGGATTGGCGGTTCCGTCGACGGGTGAAGTGCTGGCAGGCTGCGGGGTAGAGGCGACGCGGGCAAAATCACTGCTGCAAATTCTGATCAAACGGCAGCGGCTCGTGAGGATTGGCGACGACCTGGTGTTCCATGCCTCCGCGATCGAGGCACTGATGAACATACTCGGCTCAAAGAAGGGCCACCGCTTCAGTGTTCCGGAGTTCAAGGAGTGGACGCATGTGAGCCGCAAATATGCGATTCCACTCCTCGAATTCCTCGACCGTGAACGCCGCACGCGGCGTGAAGGAGACAGCCGCGTGGTGCTCTGACGATCGCCCTGACTTACTGGCTGATGCGCAACAGCGAGGACGCGACCTGCGCGAACAATCCATTCAGCGCCGTCGCCGAAGTCGTTGCCAGCCACAGCCCTTGCTGCTGAGCGGAGTTGTAATACGTATTCGCGTACGACGAATCGCCCGTATCGTAGATTAGAGGCGCGATAGTGGGCTGGTTGCTCACGATTTGCAGGAACGAACGGTCGACGGGGTCGGATCCGTTGCCTTGCAGGTAGATCGTGTGAATCGTGATGCGATACGTCGTATCATTGCGGACTACGTTCGCTTCATTGACGGCGCTGTTCATGCTGGCGACGCCGATGGTGTTGGCGAGATCGGGACGCAACTGGCCTTTATATGGGCAGCTCGCGCCGATGCATTCCGCATTTTGATAGTAGTTGGACGAGCGTCCGACACCGGTGGTCGGATAATTGGACCAAAGGTCGCCCATATTCTTAGTGGCGCTGTTACCGGAGGTAATGACCGTACCGTTCGGCGCAGTCTGGGGGTTCACCTGATAGAGCCAGGAGTTCCAGGGCCCACTGGTCGAATTGCCGAAGTAATCCGTCGCCGGTATATAGGCGAGCGTTTTTTGAACAAAGTCAGTTCCGGAACTCGCGCACGTCGACGAACCCGAGGTGATGCTCGAAGGAACAGTCGGCGTCGAGTCGGTGTTGAACATCTTGAACGGACCATCGAGGCTGCCGGAACTGACGCTGAAGTTCGCCGTCTGCGTAATGACTCCGGTTACCGTTGCGCCCGTCACTGTGGTGCAGGCCGGGGTATTGCACTCATTCGGATATCCATGGGAATCGTTGCCGCTGCACGCGCTCGTCAGGCGAACGTCCGCTTTGTTCCTGACGGGGAACGTACCATTCACTCCGTTCGGCACGCCGTCTGTGAACAGAACGATTACGTTGTTCGCGAGCGGCAGGTTGATGGCTTTGATCTGTCGGTAAGCGAGCTCGAGTGCCGCCGTCGTATTCGTGTTGTTGCCGCAGTTGATATTGGCGATCTGCTGCGCGGCTCCGCCCGTCGACTGGTAATTGGTCGTCGGTGCATAAGTCGCATAGGCCGTATAGTCGAACGGCAGGATGCCGACGTAATCGTACGGACTGAAGCTGTTCAGGAACTGAATCGCCGAATACACCATCGCATCGCAGGACGTCGTACCGATGCCGACAGCGGTGCTCCCGACCGTCGTTGTACGAGTGCCCATCGACGCGGATTTATCGAGCACTAGCGTCATGACGAGAAGACGGCGCGTAGCCGTGCCGGTCGCCGTCACCGGAAGGTTCGCGTACCCGAGCCACTTCATGAAATAAGTCGCGGCCTTAACAGAAGTCGTGACCTGCACCTGCAGGACGCCGTTCGGAACGCCGTTGCCGCCGGTTCCCGATCCGGTTCCGAGTGTGAACACTGTGGTGACGGTGCGGTTCGCGGCAGTCGTATCTGTGTTGAGGTAACCGGAAGGGAAGTTGCCGTTGAAGAACGTCGTCGCCAGCGTAGTCGCCTGCGTTTGCGCAGCGGCGATGGTCGAACTTCCATTCAAGCCGCGGGCGGCGGCGAGCGCGGCCGAGTCCGCTGCGGCGCTTAACCGGCTCATGACGATATAGGCGAGTCCGCCGTCAATCGCCAGGCCGACGATCGGCACCAGCATGAGCATGCTGAACGCGGTCAGCATGGTCGCTATGCCTCTTTGGCCCAGTCTTTTTTGCCATTTGCGGGGGTGCTTATTCATAAACACTTCTCCAGTTTTCAATTCTGTTCAATTCGGTTCACGAAAGGTTTCGCATGTAAATCGCCGAAGGCGTCAAAAAGGTGAAAAAGTTGATATTACTGGTATCGGCGAATACTTCGGATACCCAGGTGTACTCGTCGGCCGTCAATGACAGATCCGCCGGAAATGCGGTCGTTATATTCCCTGCAACCGTGCAAATTTGACTGTCCGTAAGAGTGCCGTTCGACTGCGGCGTCGATGCCGGCGTCCCCACAGCACTCGTCCAACGCGACGTATTGCCCATGCCGATCCGCATCGCGATCACGTATTTATTCAAATTTGGACAAGTCGAACTGGTGCCATCAAAATTCGCAACACCGTTGGCGCATTCGAGCGGCCCGACCAGCATCACTTTGCTGATATAAACCGCGGCGGTGCCGGATGAACTCGGCGTCCAACTGCCCGACGCGCTCAGCCCAAGTCCGGAGGCGGCGCGGCCGATCAACTGTTGATTGGCGGTCTGCGATAAATCAATGCCGCGCACGGTCAATACGTTGGCATCCCGGCAAACGGCGGCGGCCGTCATCGCCCGGCTCATATTGAGGCCCAGTTGCAGCACACCGGCCATCAGGAAGAACAACGTCCATCCCACGATGGCGAATTCCACCATGAAGCTGCCCTTCTGGTTTTTCGCCCGGCGCTCGCGGCCCGGGCTCCCTTTTATCGTTGATGTTAAAGTCATCATCATTGGCATAATTCTCCCTGCTTACGGACTCGGCGGCGTCGTCGTTCCCACCGGTAACCCCTGCATGACATCGACTGAAGTCGCTGTCAGGGTCAATCCTTGCCCTGGCATGTAATTAGGCAAGGGCACCATCCAGTTCCACGGGTAATTAAGGATCTTTACCTCGAGGACATTTCCCGACTGATTTAAATTCGAAATGAGGACACTATTTACCGTCTTCGGTAATGAGGCGGAAGTCGCCGGAGTCGACAGATTATCCGGTGTGTAATAGTTGACCTGGATATAAGCCGGCCCGCTAGTGGCCGCCGAAGTCAGCCATCCCGCGCTGTTCGCTTCAACAACAGCTCGAATCGCCGCCGTCTGAGAAGCGTACGTCGTGCCGTTGTAGGTCAGATTGTAGGTAATGCCGAAGCGGACTCCCTGACGCACGGCGTTCTGGAACGTACTGTCGATGAACATGACCATCGAAAAATCGGCGATGCCGAAGATCAGTGCGCAGAAGGGCATAAATGCCAGGGCGGCCTCGAGCAGCACATGGCCGCTCCGCCGGCGGGATCGGGCGGATGTTCCGGTGCGTCGCATGGAATTCCTCATTTCAGGCCAATCCTTCGAAGCTCCGCTTCCATTTCCTTGGGCGAGGCGACGGCGGCGACCACTTTACGCGAGCGATCGAGCAATAGATAGGGTTTAGCGGGATCGACATGGTAGCGGCTTGCTACCTGGCCGCGGTCGAGGATTTGCGGCCATATGACCTCATTTTCCTGACAGGCACGCAGCAGTTGATCCTGGTCGCGCGCGGCGGCGACTCCGACGACTTCGAGCTTCCGCGGCGATCCGAAGTGGGTGTAAATTCCTTCCATCCCCTCGGCCAACTGTGTGGACTTCCGATTCGCGGGCGTCCAGAAGTAGACGACAACATGAGTCGCAGGAATCGCAGCGAGGTCGACCGCCCGTCCATACATATCGAAACCACGGAGTCCGACCAGGCTCGACGGGCCCGCCGGCGCGGGAGGCGGTTCAGGCCTTGGGCTCGGCGCAACCGAGGCGGCAGTTTCGACCGCTGCAGGAGGCGGCGGCGGAGGCGGCATGAGCAGCTTCTGCTTCCGCACTTCACTTTCAAATTGTTGGATCGCGGGGAGCGACGCCCCCACAAGGAATCCTGTGAGCGTCTTGCCATCTTTGTTTACTTCGACGGCATAGCATCCGCCGGTGCCGCCAGCGACGGAGGCGTAGCGTACACGTACGCTATCCGCGGCGGAGACTTCGCCCAGCCGGTCCGCGTCGTCGAAGCAACTGCTGACGAGCGGGAAGGCAGTTCCGGCGGTCTCTGCCCGCGCCACTGCGGCGGAGCCAAAAAACGCGGCTAACCAGAGAGTGGCTACACTTATTCGAGCGGATGAGGTCATAGATTGAGCAGTCCCCGAAGACTACCGCCCTCAGTGTACTGGCCAATCGAATTATCTTGATATACGAGCAATACCCCAATCGAAGATTGTTTTCTACGTATCGATTGGTACTAACGGTCCATCCGATGTTCGATTCGGAGGCTTTGCAGATCGCGCAAGATCCCTAAGTCCCATTGATTGGATAACTTAAGTTTTTCCCGCGGATAGTGCTGCCGTCCCTCTACCCGTAGGTGGATGGCCCTTCGGTCGGGCAGGTACCAGGGGTCCACCTGAGCCTGTATCCTCAGGTGATTCACCGCTCCCGGAGCCGCCCCCTTTCAGTTCGCCATAGAGCCAGGCTCTCGCGATCTGCCAATCCCGCTTGACGGTGCGAGTGCTCACGTCCAGCGCGGTTGCGATTTGCTCTTCATTCAACCCGCCGAAGAAGCGCATCTCAACGACTCTCGCCTGCCGTGGACTCAAAGCCTCTAGACGGCTAAGGGCACGATCAAGGTCCAACATGTCCTCCGGCCGCCGCCGATCATATACGAGGTTGTCATCGAGCGACACCTTCCTGCCGCTCCCCCGCTTATTGCTGAGCCGCGCGCGGGCATGGTCAACCAGGATGTGCCGCATCGCGTTCGACGCCACGGCCAGCAGGTGCGCGAGATCAATGAGGTTCTTCTCCCTGCCCGCCGCCAGCCGCACGAACACCTCGTTCACCAGAGCAGTGGGCTGAAGTGTATGATCCTTACGTTCCCGCGCCATCTGGGCGATCGCCATACGCTTCAGCTCGCCATGGAGGATCCCAAAGAGCTCCTTGAGCGCCTGGGTGTCTCCGCTCGAGATCCTGGCGAGGAGTTCCGTGATTTTAGCCTGGTCCGGATTGGTAGGTTCCATGGGCAGGTAGAAACAGTATACAAGGCTATAGTGTGCCGAGAGCCTCCATTCGTGACAAACGCCGGGAAATGAGAAGTTCCCCAAAAACAGCAACTTGCGCAAGCTCCTCTTTCCAAGCTTGACAATAACTCACTAATATCTGATACTGGAAACGTGCTAAGCCATCGAGAGCGGCCGCGCACTCAGATCATCGATTTGTGAGTGGAGGCATCCAGCCGGCCACGATCGAGCAGCAGCAGGAGGATTGCAAAAACATCATGAGCAAGATCATTGGAATCGATCTTGGAACTACCAACTCCGTGGTAGCCGTCATGGAAGGCGGCCAGCCGGTCGTCATCCCGAATCAGGAAGGTGGACGGACTACTCCCTCG
>DASXZC010000015.1:0-3549 GCA_036502165.1 Bryobacteraceae bacterium | reverse complement strand
TTCTTGCGTTCCCGCCGCATGCATCAGGGCAAGGCCCAGCGCACTCCGGGTCGCGCGCGGATCAAGGCGCATCAACCGTGCGCTGGCCAGCGCCGCGCTGAAATAACCGAAGATCTGACTGGACAGCAGCGAGGGAAGATCACTGCCGAAGAATGGCGCGATGGCACGGGTGAGCCGAGCCTGCAGCTCGCACCCCACGACCATCGCCGTCAGGAAATCGCGGCCGGACGTTGCGGTCTTGCGGTCCTCCGCCAGCGCAGCCAGCGCCGGGACGATGTGTACGGAGACGTGAATCTGCGGAAACGGGATGATGTCATCGTAATCGAGACCGCGGGCGTGGGTGGCGTTCACCAGCGCCGCAAAGCCCACCGCGCATCGCTCGCCTGTCGCCCACAAGGTCGAGCGCCCCCCGCTACCAGCGCTGAGCGCATAGCGGCGAATTTCCATACCCCCTTCCGCAAAATGCGCGCCGGCGATCGCGTCGCCCAAGACGTCAAGGATGGCGAGCTTGTTCTGCTCCCGGACGTCTTGCGGAAGCTCCGCAAAGTCGAGGGCAGCAGCGAAGTCACAGAGCAAGTTGCCCGCACCGTTGTCTTGAGGTTTGATCGTGGAATCCAGCACCAGCGCTCACGGCCATTATCCTGGCGGACCTGTCCGCCAGTCCCGCGATTAGAAGGCGGCCGGCGGGGCCATCGCAATTATTATTGGCTCGTCCCTGCTTCAGTTTTCCTGATCCTGCGGGAACAGGGCGATCCCCGGTCGGTCCCGTGGATCAAAAAACCTGATCTTGCTGCCAAGCCATCCTTGTTTAGTCTCGCTAGAGCGCGTGTTTCCTTCTGACAACAAGGAGTTGGATCATGGCTATCCCGGCAACATTCTTGGGTATCGACCATGTCGTGTTTCGTGTAACCGACATGGAGCGAACGGTCGGGTTCTACAAGGACGTGCTCGGGCTGCGGGTCGAGCGCATCTTTGAACGAATCGGGCTCCATCAGGTGCGCTGCGGCCGCAACCTGATCGACCTGGTTGCGATCAAGCCCGGCGAAACGCTGCCACCACCGTCCGCTCGCGGCATAGAACATCTTTGCCTGAGCGTGGAGGCGGATCTCGACGAACTCACCGCGCATGTCGAGTGCAAGGGATGCCCGGTCTTCATGGGTCCGATGGAAGTATACGGCGCCCGCGGCTTCGGCACTTCGATCTACATTCGCGATCCCGATGGCTACGAGATCGAACTCAAGGTCGGATACGCTCGCAACCCGGTGCATTTTTCGCCCCCGCCGCGCTAGAGTCAGAGACCGTGACGTCGCGTCGCATCGGTCTTTGCGGATGCACTGCGTGACGTGGGGCTCGCCCCTCGTCATGCTGCACGGCTTGCGGGCCTACGGGCGATGGTTCGAAGAGTACGCCGAAGCCGTCGCGTCCGACTTTTTCCTGATCGCACCGGACCAACGCGGCCGCGACTCGACGGATTAGCGCGCCCGAACTGAACCCGCTTGGTTTGGCGCGGATCGCCCGTGAAACCTCTAACATGCCGCAATCATTCGATTCCAAGGCGGCGGCGCGGACCTATCTTCGTACATTACACGTCAACGCTTCCGAGCGGAGCATCAACACGCGCCTTGCCTGGGTGTTGGTGGAGCGAGATAGCCGACTCACCTGGCGGATCGATCCTGCCATTTTTCCGCTAAAGCCAGTTCCTGCTGAGCGATCATGGTCCGCCTTGGCGACAATCGAATGTCCAACCCTCATCGTGCGCGCCGGCGACTCCGACCTTGTAACGGTCGAATGCGCCAACCGCATGATTCAAACCTTGAAGCATGGAGAAGGCGCCAGTGTTCCGAATACCGGTCACATGGTTCTGGAAGATAATCCGGAAGGGTTCACCGCCGTGGGCGCGGCCGTTCCTGAAGAAGCATCTGTCTTGAAGAGGCTTCTGCCGTTCGCGGGCGCGCATCATTGTGCGTCGACGCTAAAATGACGGCGGCGTGTTGATCCATAAGACGAGTGCCCGCCGACGACCGCTATTGATGTACGAGTGTGGCCGCTCGGAGCGAAAGTGAAAACTATCGCCCTGGCGCAATTGATAGCGCTTGTTCTCGACAGTCAAATCGAGAGCACCATCGAGAATATAACCGAACTCCTCACCCTCATGCTGAATGGTGCCGCGGCTGCCTCCGCCCGGCTCAATATCGTTGATGTAGCCGGACAGCAAATTGCCACGAGCGCTTGGGATCAATGCCTCGAGCGTGGTTCCGCGCCCTCGGCTCAACCGGTCGATCTCGACCGTGGGCCGGAAGCCTTGCCGGAGCACGACGTTATCGCCTTCATTTTCGTCCTGAAACAGACCCGACACTGGTATTCCCAGGGCCAGTGCAACGCGATGGATCGTGTTGATCGAGGGATTGGCGTTGCCGTTCTCGATACGGGACAACATCGATTCGGAGCAGCCCGCGAGATCAGCCAGCGCCTTCAGGGTCAGCCCCTTGAGCAACCGCCTGTGCTTCATCTTCAAGCCAATTCGCGTCTCGGTCGTGTCGTTCGCCGTTTTCTTCTTGGCCGCCGCAACCATTTGCCTGTCGATCCCCGTTATATCCCCGGTCGGAGGCATAGGCACGACCGACCACCATAGATTGCTATTTACGCGATTATTCGACGGCTGGTAGCGTTCTTACTCACAAAACAGCAGGCACGGCGAGGTTTTGCAAAGGTTTTCTCGATGTCAGCAATTTTGCGCCTGCTGGAGACTAGGGCGATGCATGCTTCGGACCGCGCATGAAGCGGGAAATCCACCACGTGAATACCACGTAGCGCAGAACTTCTGCGTCCGTGTCGCCATATTTTCCAGCCGTCCTGAGCCGCTCAAGCGATTCCATTTCCGCGGATGACAACTCAACTTCCAGCTCGGATATGACGAGGGGCACATTGACGAAGTCAGGACGATAGGATGCGTCCGGATAAAGCTCACGATCGGCCTTGATATTCTTGATTTTGAAATCGGCTGGGCTGCGTTGATTTCTGAGCTTCGGCAGGTCGGGGATGTTTCGCCAGTCCTCAGCCGTTCCTTCGAACATGGTCAGTTTCAGCGGCTTCAGTTCAAAATCGCTGGTCTTCATCACGTCCGCCCCACAGACGTTGGGCACGGCAAGCACGTCCATCAAAGCAAGCAACTCGACGTAATCCCCCTCGCGTGCCGTGTTCTCGGCGATGAAGGGATGGCCGTCCGGACTCACACCGGTGTGCATGAAGAAATTGAAGGAGTCGTGCACATCGTCCGGGGTCAATCCGTATTCCCGCTGAGCTTCCGCCTGGATGTCATGACAATTGGTGTGAACGGGTAGGCCGTATTGATGCTCGAACAGAAAGCCGCTGCATCGCGGATAGAGCACGTCGTTGGTGCCGACCGTGTCCTCGATGATCGCCATCATTGGCCGCTCTCGCGGCGGCGCCGACCAAAGGAAATCGCCCTTGGTCGGATGCAACCCATGAAGGTGCCGCGTTCGGCCGGTATGAAAAAACTCCTTATAGTCGTGAAGATTGAAACAGTTG
>DASXZC010000014.1:0-12825 GCA_036502165.1 Bryobacteraceae bacterium | reverse complement strand
AAGTCGATCTTGGTGTAGATACCGAGGCTGCCGACGATTCTGGTAATCGGATCCCAGTTCATCTCCACGAGATTTCCGGATTTGCCTCGCGGCATGGTTTCAGTGGTTGTGATGGTGCTCATAATGGTCCTCGTGTTTCCTCGGTCCGTATGTTCTCGCGGTGTAGCCAGTGGTCAGTTCGGCGCCCGGATGCCGCCATTTCGGTTCCTTATTGACCGTGTGATTCGTGAAGGAACGGAGGGCGCGAATCGTGCGGCCGTAGATACCGATCGTGCCGGCCGAGATTCTCGCCCCGGGAGGTTCATCCATGAAGGGCATGAATTTATCGGGGAAGCCAGGCATGGTGCAGCCGATGCAGATGCCGCCGACGTTGGGGCATCCGCCGAGGCCGTTCATCCATCCGCGCTTGGGGACGTTGCAATTCACCACGGGTCCCCAGCAGCCGACCTTTACAAGGCATTTTGGAGAGTTATAGTCTTCCGCGAAGTCGCCTTGCTCGTAGTATCCGGCGCGATCGCAGCCCTCATGTACCGTTTTGCCGAAGAGCCATTTCGGACGGAGCTGGTCATCGAGAGGGATCATCGGAGCCAGGCCCGCGACCTGATAGAGAAGGTAGAGGACGGTCTCCATAAAGTTGTCAGGTTGCACGGGACAGCCGGGAACGTTGACGATCGGCAGGCCGGCCTTCGACTTCCAATCCCAACCCAAATAGTCGGCGAGGCCCATGCATCCGGTGGGATTTCCTTCCATCGCGTGGATGCCACCATAGGCGGAGCAGGTGCCCGCCGTTACGATGGCGAGAGCCTTGGGGGCAAGACGATCGATCCACTCGTTGGTGGTAATAGGCTGACCAGTCGACGAGTCGGTGCCGAGCGCGGCCCAGTAGCCTTCCTTCTTGATCTTTTCGTTTGGGATTGAACCTTCGACGACGAGTACGAAGGGTTCGAGTTTACCCTCGGCCGCGAGATGAAAGAAACGAAGAAACTCGCTGCCAGTTTCATAAGCAAGCACGGGATTATGTAAATGGACTTTCGGTAATCCCGGAATGGCGCCCAGGAGAACATCCTCAATACTGGGTTGAGTTGCCGCAGTGATGGAAACAGAGTCGCCGTCACAACCGAGGCCAGCGGTTATCCATAAGATGTGAACTTCTGCGACAGGAGAGGGTTTTTGAGTTTTCCGGCCATAAGGAACAGTGTCAGAAGGCATGCCTGGGCTCCTTTTGAACTCCGCACATTGCGGGGCGCGCGCTATGTCGCCGTTCTTATTGGAACGCCAAAGGGAATATCGTTCCAGCGGTGTGGGCCTGATTCAGACTCCAGGAAAAATCTAAGAATTAGATCAGGGATTTCCTGATGAGCGAGTATTTAGCAATAATCAATTCGATTTCGCTGCAAGTGACCATTGAATCGCTCTTTGTAACAGTTCACGGGCATTTTTGAGCGATAATTTGTCTTTGATATGGGCCTGATAGGATTCGACTGTTTTCGAACTGATATGAAGATCCTCGGCGATTTGACGCGTACCGTGCCCGGCGCCGATCAGTCGGAAGACTTCGAGTTCGCGATCGGTCAGATCCGCAATGGGAGAATGTTCAGGAACCTGGTTGCCGCCGACGAATCGGTGCAGCATGCGGTTCGCCATGCGGTCGCTGAGGTAGATTTCTCCGCCCAGGATTCGGCGGATCGCGACCAGCACGAGTTCGGTTGCTTCCTGCTTCATGATGTAGCCGCTGGCACCGGCGCGGAGGGCGCGTTCGGCATATACGGTTTCATCCAACATCGATAGGATCAGGACGGGAGGATTAGGCTCGCGTGCGCGGAGGCTTTTGAGTAGTTCGAGGCCGTCGGGGCCGTTCAAAGAGATGTCGACTATGACGAGGTCGGGTTTCGATTCTTCGATCCGCTCGAGCGCGGTCGAAGCTTCTTCGGCATCGCCGCATACTTCGAGATCGGACTCGCGGTTGATGAGCAGGGCGAGTCCATTGCGAATGATCGGGTGGTCATCCACGATGAAGACGGTGTTGCGTGCGGCGGAAGGAGAATTCGGCTCAGGTAGCATTGGTGGCCTCGGAGGTTCGAGCAGCGATCGGGAACTGGCATCGGACCAACGTCCCGCGTTCGGGTGAGGATTGTATGCTGAGCGAGCCTCCAATTACTTTGGCTCGATAGGTCATGATGCGCAAGCCCACGCCGGATTCGGTCTTTGGGTTTCGGAAGCCGTGGCCGTCGTCGAGCACGGTGAGAACTCCGCCGCCCCGGACGAGTGCGAGACCGATGGTGACCTTGCGGGCGTGACCATGACGAACGGCGTTAGTCACGGCTTCCTGCGTGACGCGATAGAGATGCTCGGCGTGGCTGCCATCGTAGACGAGGACGGGCTCGCGGCATTCGAAGTCGCAGATCACGTGGAATAAATCCCGCACTTCTGTCGCCCAACGTTCGAGGGCGGACATCAGTTCACGGGGATCGGAGACGACCGGCAACAGGCCGCGAGCCAGTTCACGCGTCATGCGGATCGAGTCGTTCACGAGCTTTACGATCTTCCCGGCTTCGGCGGCCAAGGCGGGCGAGGATTCGGCTAAGCGATCCTCGAGGACTTTGCTCATGAACGCGACACCGGTCAAGTGCTGCCCGAGGCCGTCATGCAGATCCTGGCCGATGCGGCGGCGTTCGGCTTCGCTGATTTCGAGGATCGTCATTTCGAGGCGCTTGCGTTCGGAGATGTCGCGGATCGCGGTCGAGACTAGCAGACCTTCCTCCGTTTCGAGCGGGCTCAGGCTGATTTCGACGGGGAATTCGCGTCCGTCCTTGTGCAGGCCGTAGAGCTCCACGCCGGCGCCCATGGGGCGGACGCGAGGCTCGGAGATGAAGTTGCGGCGGTGGCCGGGATGTTTGCCACGCAGGCGGGGCGGCACGAGTTTTTCGATTTCCTCGCCGAGCAATTCCCCGCGTTGATATCCAAAAACCTTTTCGACTTGCGCGTTCACCAGAACGATTTTTCCATGTTGATTGACGACGACCACGGCATCGGGCGCGGCCTCGAGCAGGCCTTCGAGCTTCGCCACCGCGCGGCGCTGGTCGGTGATGTCCATTCCGGATGCGACAACGACGGCTGGCGTTTGGGCGGTCGCCTCGAGGACGGTGAGGGACCAGGTGATGATCCTTTGTTTCCCGGAACGCGTGATCGAGTGGCCCACGAACTCCTGGCCTGCCGGACGATCGCGGACCAGCGCGAACAGTCTGCGCAGCGTGCTGACCTCGGATGGAGCGCCGAGGAGATCCCAAATGAATTTGCCGGCCGAGTCCGCGGACGAATAGCCGGACATGTTCTCATACGCGCGGTTGACGCGGAGTACCCGGCCCTCGTGGTCGAGAATGATCACGAGCGCATTGAGGGTGTCGAAGACGGCCCATGCGAGGTCCGGATTGCTGGTGCCGTTCGAGTCCCGATCCATTGTCTGGTCAGAATGTTAGAGCAGTTTAGCGGCCACCATTACTCGGAAGCTGCGATAACTGCCGCGGCGGGCCGGCGGAACGGATACCGCAACTGCTTCCAATATCCTTTGGGGACTGGATGACCCTCGACGCCGTAGCCGCTGGGCCAACGATTTTCGGGGAGGAAATGGGTTCCGAACAAACGGTCGAAGATGGGGAAATGGATCGCGAAGTTCACATCGATGGCTTCCGGTTCGATGCCATGGTGCCAATGGTGGAAGCGGGGCGTAACGAGGATCCGCTCTGTGAACGGGAAGCGCCAGTTCACGTTCGAGTGGATGAACGTCGAATACAGATACACCGTAAATACGTAGGCGTTGATGGCGGATTCATGGAACCCGAGGACGAACATCGGGATCACGGTCGTCGATCGCAGCACGAGGATCTCGACGAAGTGCATACGCGCGCCGGCGATCCAATCCATGGTTTGGGCGGAGTGATGGACGGCGTGGAAGCGCCACAGGCTGGGGATCCGGTGGAAGCAGCGGTGGACCCAATATTGGACCAGATCGGTGAGGAACATGATCGAGAAGAACTGCACGATGAAGGGGAGCGCTCCGACCCAGGCGCGGATCTCGGCGAGCGGGAGGGTCGCTTTCAAAGTGTTCGCGGGCAGGAAGGTGAGGAACGTCAAAATCTGCACGAGCATACTGCTGACGAGGTAATAAAAGAGATCCTCGCGGTATTCGGCGCGGAATAAAGGCTGGTCGTTTCTGGGGAACAGACGTTCGAGGGGGACGAACAGGAAGCCGGTGAAGAGGACGTTGAGGACGAAGAAGTCGAGTCCGAAATAGACGGGCGTGGAGTCTCGAACGGCGGAGGCGGGAATGGTGCCGCCGATGATCGTCGCGAGTAGGGTGATCGTCAGGCCGGTCAGGCCGAGAATCTTCTTGGGGCGGAGAATCAGGCTGAGCAGGGATGCGAGGAACGAGCCCAGCAGGATGAGGAATAGCGCAAGCCGGAACCAGGGATTGTCATGCAGTGCCTGCAAGGGCGGGACCGAGAGAATTCCGGGGGCGCGTATGGCGATCATCAGGAGCAGAGCGGCGACGCCGAAGACGAAGCCGATTACGCCGCTGATCCATCCGCTGCCGAATTTCCGCAATACGGGAGGCGCTTCGAGTTCCGAGCGGAGCTTCAATCGCGTTTCGAGAATTTTATTCATACACGACTCTTCAGGCTGGCGGGTCGGTTTTCGATTGATAGCGTAGCACAGCGCGCGGAGTGCAACTAAATGTATGAAAGAACGTAAGTTTTCGCGGCAGCGGTCAGGGGCGGACCTTGATCTCCTGTTCGCCGCGCAGGCCATAACTGAAGCTTTCGAGGCGAGCCACGAACGTCGCGGTAACCTCTTCCCCTTTGGCAAGCAGCAGCAAGCCGCTGTCACTGTGCAGACTTTGTTCGAGAACCATGCCGGGAGCGAGATGCGACAGCGGCACGGTGCGGATCTCGGCGGCGTCTTCCCTTTCGGCGACGACCCATATGGCGGCCAGGATTTGCGGCATATAGAGGCTCGTCCGCGGCTGGATCGCGTCGATGGCTTCGCTGCGACGCATTCCGCGTTGGCGGAGGATGTCGTAATCGATGGCGGCCTTGAGGATTTGCGCGCTGACGGCGGGAGCGTCGAACGAATCGAAGGTCGAAATGGGGGGAACGTCGGCGGAGACGATGACGTGTTGGCTCTCGATAATTTTCGCGACCGGGCCGAGGCGCGGGATTTTTTCGAGGATCCGGGCGGCGGCCGAGGCGTGAGCGAAGAAGGCGATGCGTTCCTCATCCGACATCGGCTGATTGGCGATGGCTTTCGAGAGGATCGCGGGCTGCAGCGTGATCCAGCCGATTTGCGACAGCATTGCGGCGGCCTCGAGCTGCCAGGTATCCGCGAGTTGCATGATGCTCGCGATCTCGCGGACGTGGCGGCGCACGCGAGAGGCGCGGCTGAAGGCTTCCGGCTGCACGATGCTCAGTACTTCGACCAGCACCTGTATACATCCGAGCAGCGTTTCCTGGGTGAGCTGGCGTTCGGACGTTTGCAGCGCGTACTGCTCGAGCGCGGCGTCGAGGACCTTCTCAATCACCACATGCGGACAGGGTTTCACGAGAAACCGGAAGATGTTGCCTTGATTCACGGCGGCCATGGCGGTCGAGATGTCCGCACGTCCGGTGAGCATGACGCGAACGGCTTCGGGCAACGCCGCGCGAACCTTCGAGAGGAACTGAACGCCATCCATCCCCGGCATCTGGAGGTCGGCCATGACCACGCCGAACGGGCCGGGCTGCGAGAGGACTTGCAGGCCTTCGACGGGGCCGGTAGCAGTGATGATCCGGAAGCGCTTGCGGAACTGCCGGCGAAATCCGTCGAGGATGCAAGGGTCGTCGTCGACGCACAGGACCGCGGGGCGTGTGTCGGGCGGAGCCGCCAGGGACTCGATTTTGGTTTCCACGTACATGGTGAGAATCTTCCTAGTAAACCTTTGCCCCGCGTACCTTGCCGCGCCATTCGGAGATGCGTTTGTCGGCGCCGGTGCGTGCGAAATACGCAGGGTCACAGCACGCGGGTATCGCCGCGAGGTCGGCCGGATTGTCAGGGCCTTCGTGAGCGAGCGCGTTCGCCACGTGGATCAACAAGCGGAGTTGACCCTTGCCGGTCTGGTTTCCGGGCATCGACGGCCGATGGTGAAACGAGATGGCGTCGACGGTCGAGGAGGGGAGTCCCCAGAGGGAGAGAAGATAGCCGCCGATTTCGGCGTGGCCGGTGCCGAAGAGTTCCCATTCGCATTCGTGAAGCGGCCGCTTCTGTTGCGCGGATTCGGCGATCGCGCGCTCAAGCTCGTCGGGCCGCCACGAGGCGAGCACGAGCTTTCCGGTGTCGTGGAGGAGAGCGGCGAGTACTCCTCCGGAATCCGTTCCGAGATCGCTCGAAATCTGGTTCGCGATTTTGGCCGTCAATTGAGAGTGCGCCTCGAACTGATCGAGCGAGAAGCCCTGGATCTTACGACGGGGTTGGAACGTCTTTAGAACTCCCGCCGAGAGGACCAACTGCTTCAGCACGTCCATTCCGAGCAGGTTGAGGGCGGTTGAGACGTTCGATACTTCGCGGGCGAGGCCGAAGAATCCCGAATTGACCAACTGCAGGACCTTGGCCGAGATGGCGACATCCTGATTGATGATGCGTCCGACGGTAGCCATCGAGACGTTGGGATCCTGAATTGCCTCCATCAACTGCGTGCAGGTGCGCGGCGGCGAAGGGAGGGTTCCAATCGCGCCGACGATGCGGCGGGTGGATTCGTCAGTCAGCGAAGAGCTGTTTTGAGACGAGCGCTCGATCGCGGCTTTCAGCTTGTCCGGCTCGCACGGCTTGGTGAGGAACTGATGGGCGACGGGCACGGCGCGCAATCCGGCTTCGACTTCGAAATGGCCCGACAGCACAATTCGCAGGACGTTGGGAAAACGGTCGTGGACGAGCTGCAGGAGTTCGGCGCCGTCGAGGCCGGGCATCCTCATGTCGGTGACGACGACGTCGACGGGCGTCTTGTCGAGGACCTCGAGCGCGGCGGCTCCGCCAAGGGCGAACAGCATTTCCCATTCCTTGCGCTGCGGCCGGAGCATCCGCTGCAGGGCTTCGAGGAGGTTCGGTTCGTCGTCAACAAACAGAATTTTTTTCATCTTGATTCCATGTGTCGAGTTCGGCCTCGGCGCCCGAGCTGCTGGCTTCGGAGGCGATCGGCAGCCGGACAACAAATGTGGTTCCGCGGCCGATCTCAGTTTCAAAGTGAAGCGTGCCGCCGTGTTTGTCGACAACCACAGAGTGGGCGATGGCGAGCCCCTGCCCGGTTCCTTTTCCGACGTCTTTGGTGGTGAAGAAGGGCTCGAAGATCCGCTCGCGAACCTCGACCGGGATGCCGGTTCCTGAATCCTCGACGCGGATCTCGACCGAGTCGCCGATCGTGCGCGTGCAAATTTTGATGAGGCCGAGTTCACCGTCCTTCACGGCGCCTCCGATGGCATGAGCGGCGTTGACGATGAGATTCAACATGACCTGATTGAAATCGTTGACGATACAGGGGACGGCGGGCAGGTTGGGATCGAAGTCCGTTTCGAGGCGCGCGACGTATTTCCACTCATTGCGGGCGACGGTGATGGTGCTTTGGATGGCGCTGTTGAGGTCCGCGGGAACCTTGTCCTTGGTGCCGGGATGCGAGAACTCCTTCATGGCTTTGACGAGCGTCGAGACGCGGCCCACGCCGTCGATGGCCTGTTCGAGCGCTTTGGGCATTTCCTCGAGCAGATAGTCGACCTCCGCCGCATCCATGGCGCGGCGGATCTCGGCGGCGGATTCGCGCAGTTCCGCATGAGTCTCGATCAGCGGCAGCATCCGTTGCTGAGTTTGGATCACGGTGCTCACGTCGCCGAACGCATCCCTGAGGAAGTGTAGGTTGTCGCCAATGTATTGCGTCGGCGTGTTGATTTCGTGGGCGATCCCGGCGGCGAGTTGTCCGATCGATTCGAGCTTCTGTGCGTGGCGCAACTGGACCTCCATCGCGTCCTTTTCGCGCTCGGCGCGGACGCGATCGGAGATGTCATTCGACAGCATCAGGACAGCGGCGCGGCCGGACCATTGAATCGCGTGGCCGGTGACCTCGACGTCGATGACGGTTCCGTTCCTCCTGCGATGGCGCCACTGAGTCATCGGCATCGGCTCGTCGTTGAGGTTCCGCAGGAAGCGTAGAAGAGCATCGCCGTCCTCAGTGGCGTCGATCTCGGTGGCGCGCATGCTCAGGAATTCTTCCCGCGAATATCCATAGCAGCGTACGGCCTGCTCATTGACGGCGACGAATCGGAGTAAATCGACATCGCAGACCCACATCGAAAGGGGACAGAATTTAAAGATCACGCGGTAGCGTTGTTCGGAGGCTGCGAGCTTTGAATGGCCGAGTTCCGCGAGTCCGACGGCGTCTTCCATGAGGCGGGTCCGCTCGAGGAGGGAGAGATGCATGTCGTAGGACTCCCAAAACTTGCGGTTGACTTGCCGGCCTTGCGCCAAGAGAAAGAACAGGAACAGCCAGATCAGCACCGCGAGCGCGAGATCGCCACGCGTCGAGCGGAACAGCGCGGTGACGGACGAGGGGATCAACGCGATCGACTCGAACATGATCATCAGCGGCCAGGAAGGGACCGAGTTGATCATGGCCCCCGCGCAAATGCCGGCGAGGGAGATCGCGACCACGGCGTGTATCTCGTCACCGGCGGCGAATGACCAGGAGAAGAACAGCCCCCACGCTGCGGCCGCGGTCAGAAGCGAAGCCGTCCAAAGCACCCACCAGCGGCTGGGATCCTTTTCGATCCAACCGCTCCAGCGCCAGATCAGCATTGCCCTCAAAGAAGACGAGGCGATCGAGACGGTGCCCAGGGTGAACAGGGGTCCAAGATGCTGGCGGATCCATACTGGAGGGGCGACGAACAGGAGGATCGCGACAAAGCCGGGATAACTCCAGATGGCGCCGATTCCCCGTTCGGCGAGGCCCTGCATTTCGGCTCGCCTGCGGAGCTTGGAGCCGTCCTTGATTGCGGGCGCGCGAGTGGCGTCGTCCTCAACCGGTTGAGTGGGTGCCGGCAATTCGACGTGAAAGTAGCGCGACGCTTTCGCGGCCCAAATTGAGTTTCCGCTCACCCCGCCCTCCTCTCAAACGTTTGAGCTCCTGTGGATCTCACATCGCCCAATCTTTCCCGTTCTTTAGCACTCATAACGAGCTAAGTTTTCTGGGTTGCGGGCCTATCACCTGGAAGTACAGGCCTACGGTGTTTTCTCATCGCATGCCATTCACGGCATCGCCCGATCATTCCAGCAGTGGACCGTTTCCTCCCCATTACTGGAGGGCTGCTAGTCTTCAACTCGAGCGGACAGGACTGGGCGTTTCCCCTGCATGCCGTTCAAGAAATCGCGCCGATGGCGGAGTTATCTTCGCCGCCGGGAATGCCTCCCGTTTTGGCCGGTTTCCTCAACCTGGGTGGCGTGGCGGTGCCGATCATCCGGTTAGACAAGCTGTTCGAGTTGCCCGAGCAGCGGCCAGGATTGCATGCGCACCTGATCATCCTGAGAAGCGGCGGCGAGAAGTTCATCGGCGTTCTCGTCGGGAGCGTGCGCCGGATCGCGAACGCGGCCCCAACGAGTTTCCTGCCAGTTCCGGAGAACAATGTTTTTCAGGATTGCGCTGTCGCCTCAGTGACGATCGACGATCGTGTGACGCATGTCCTTTCTCCGGAACGAATCCTGCTCGAACAGGAGCGCCGAATGCTGTGGGAATTGCAGGCGATGGCGCAGCATCGTCTGGATGACCTGGGGCGGGAGGCGCAATGACCGTGGATCCCGGTTACGGCGCTCTCAAATCCCGTTTGATTTCACTGACGGGGCTCGCCTATTACCTCGAGCGTGACGCGGACTTTCTTGAGCGGATTGGCACGAGGTTAGCGGAGCTTGGTCTACCGGACTGCGCCGCGTACTCGGCGCTGCTCGAAGACGATCGCGCGGGCCGGCCGGAGATGGACGTTATGGCCGCGCGGCTCAACATAGGGGAGACGTACTTCTTCCGGGATCCTGAGCAACTCGACGCGATCCGGGACGTTGCGCTTCCGGATTTGCTCGAGCGGAACCAGTCTTCCCGGCGGTTGCGGATCTGGAGCGCGGGTTGCGCCAATGGTTCGGAACCGTATTCATTGGCGATCCTGCTCGAGCGTGACCTGAACGCCCGGCTGCTTGGGTGGAACGTGAGTGTCGTCGGGACGGATATCAGTCCACAGGCGTTGAAGGAAGCGACTGAGGGACGATATGGCGACTGGGCGCTTCGCACGACTTCGGATGAAGTCCGGCAGGAGTGTTTTGCGCGTAGCGGCGAGAGGTGGGCGATCCGGCCACAGTATCGGAAGCACGTTTCCTTTGCACAGTTGAACCTGGCGGACGAATCGGTCCAGCCGCCGTGCGAAGGCGGGAAATTCGATCTGATCGTGTGCCGCAACGTCATGATTTATTTCTCGGCGGAGCTGAAGGCACGGTTGATCAGACGGTTCCGCGAGTCGCTCGCCAACGGGGGATGGCTGGTTGTCGGCGCGGTCGAACACGATCTCGAGAATTTCAAGAATTTCCGTACGGTTCCGGCGCCGGGCGCGACGCTCTACCAGAGAGTCGACGAGCGGATGCAGCCGTTTGCTTTGAAGGCCGAGCCTGAGTGTTATCGGGACCCGGCGCCGGTGGTTCCCGTGCCGCGGGCTTTGAGAGAGGTGCCGCGAGAGTGTGCGGCTGCTGCGGCTCCCGCGCCTGCGGTGGCACGCCCGGATCTCGAAGGTTTACGCAAGCTCGCCAATCGGGGAGATTGGCATAGCGCGGTTCGGTATTGCAGGCAACTGCTGGCGCTCGATGGCTTGAATCCGCTGGTGCATTATTATCACGCCCTGGTGCTCGAGCAGATCGGTGGGACTGCCGATGCCGAGCAATCGCTCCGGCGCGCGATTTACCTCGATCGGCACTTTCTGCTCGCGCACTATCACTTGGGACTCGTGTTGACCAAAGACCGCAAAACGCGGCCGGCGGTTCGTTCATTCGAGAACGTGCTGACTCTTTCCTCGGAAATGCATGATCAGCAGACCGTGGCGGACGGAGACGGCGTGACGGTCGCTGGTTTGAAGGAGTTGGCGCGTATGCATCTCCACAATCTGGGGGCGCTATGACGGAAGTTCACGAGGAGCGCATGGAGTTTGGGGCCGATCGCGAGCAGAAGGAGGCGATCTGGCGCAAGCGGGCGATCCGGCTGGCGAGCCGCGCTTCTACGGAGACAACTGCCGGGGACGATGTGCGGGTGCTGGTTTTCGCGATCGGAGCCGAGCGGTACGCGGTCGAGCTGACGAGCGTCGCGAGTGTACTCGCTCCGGTGGTGTCCACGCCTGTTCCGGGAGCTCCGGCGGCTGTCGCGGGAATCATTGCCGTCAATGGGGAGATTCGTCCGGTGCTGGATTTGAGACGGATGCTTGGAATGGAACCTCGCGGTAACGCGGACGTGCCGGCGCCGGTTGTTCTGTTGCACAGAAAAGGACGTCAACTGGGATTGCTGGCGGATCGCGTCGAGCAGATCCGCAGTATTCGCAGGGATGCCTGCCGGCCGACGGGAGAGGGCGGACTCCCGGCGCGGTTTGTCGAGTCGTTGACGGATGACACATTGCTGCTCTTGAAGCCGGAAGCGTTGTTCCAAGAGCTTTTGAGGGGAGAAGAAGCGGCGGGATGAAACTCACAATCGGACAAAAAATTATCCTAGGCTACGGCCTGGCCCTGACGTTCATGGCGGGAATTGGCGTTTCCTCCTATCGAAGTACGGGGCACCTGGTCGACAACATCGGCTGGCTGACGCACACGTACGTGGTCCTCGGTGAGGCGGAGACGATTCTCGCGAGGATCGCGGAGGCCGAGAGCCTCGGCCGGGGGTACGCATTGACCGGAGACGCTCATTTTGTCGAGCCGTTCGAAGGGTCGGGCAAACTGATCGCGAAGAGCGTTGACTCTCTGCGCACCCTGACCTCCGACAATCCCGTTCAGCAAAAGAATATCGACCTGCTGGTGCCGCTGGTAGACAAGCGGTTGAAAGATCTCAACGAAGTCGTCGAAGTCCGTCGCCAGCAAGGGCTGCAGGCGGCGGTCCAACTGATTCAACAGAACAAAGGCCGCGAGACGGCGGAGGCGATTTCCAAACGGATCGCGACCATGGAAGACGAAGAACACAAGCTCCTAAGTATTCGCAATGTTGAGACTGCGGAGAGCACCAATCGTACGATTCAAATCATTCTCTATGGAAGTCTGGTGGGGCTGATCACAGTGGCGGTGATCGGCCTGGTGATCCACCGGTCGATTGTGTCGCCGCTGGCGGAATTTCAGGGTTTCGTCACGGCAGTGGGCGCCGGCGATCTGACGCAGCGCTCCGCCCGCGAGGGTGAGGATGAATTAGGGCGGCTTGCTCGCGGCTTGAACCAAATGGTCACCGGATTGAGAGACGTAGCGCAGCAGACGCGGGCGGCGATCGAGAATCTGAACTCCGCGAGCGTAGAGATCCTGGCGTCCGCGAAGCAACAGGCAGCGGGGACGGGAGAGCAGGCCGCGGCTTGTCAAGAGACCAACGCGACGATCCAGGAAGTCAGCCAATCCTGCCTGCAGATCGCCGAGTGGGCGAAGCAGGTGGCGGCGGCGGCCGAGTCGGCATCGAAGTCTTCGGAGTCAGGGGTCGAGGCGGTACAGAGGACCAAGCAGGTCGTCGAGGGGATCCGCGAGCAGTCCGAAGCGGTCGCCGGG
>DASXZC010000013.1:0-5041 GCA_036502165.1 Bryobacteraceae bacterium | reverse complement strand
GTCCAGAATCGCGGTTTCAACGGTTGGCGGGAGATGATGTCGTTCGGTTGCCATTTTCGAGTCGCTCCAGTCAAACTACCTTAACTAGATAGACTTTATACTAATCTATCGAATTACTATTGTCAAGTATGTCGATAGGGAAATGGATATTTAAATTAGGTTGCTGCGCGAGCCAGCGCCGGTTGCCGCGCCGGGAGCGACAGAAGTTCGCCGTATGTCTGATAAACCTCTGAAAACACAGTCTCCCAACTTTGCCGCAAAGCGGAACGATGGGCGGCTCCGCCCATCCGGACTCGCAAGTCGGCGTCGAGAATCAACTGGTTTACACCCGCGATGAAATCCCGAGGTGTCGAGGCCCCGAGGCCGTTCACGCCATCCTCGACCACCGAATCGGGGCCGCAGACTTTGAAGGCAATCACCGGAACGCCGCTCGACATCGCCTCGAGAACGACCAATCCAAAGGTATCGGAAAGGGAAGGAAACAGGAAGACGTCCATCTCAGCGTAGGCACGCGCCAAGGCCTCCCCGCGGAGCATCCCGGTGAACTGCGTCGAGCTAGGAAGACGGCTCTCGAGCCAACTCCGCTGAGCGCCGTCGCCGACGATCAGAAACCGGACCCTGTCGCGGACTTCCGGAGCCAGCCCATTGGCCACCTCCACGAGGAACCGGACGTTCTTCTCGGCGGTCAGACGTCCGGCGTAGCCGAGCGTGAGCGGCTTTCCCGTGTGCGGCCCGGGCGAGGGCGTGAAGAGATCGGAGTCGACCCCATGCAGCATCAGCCGTCCCGGCTTTCCGGTTTGCAGCGTCAAACGATCGAGGATGTCCTGATTCGGCGCGAGAATCATCCGCGCGGTCTTATAGAAGCGCGCGGTCAACGTGAAGCTGACGCCCTCGATCGAGGCGCCGAGTTGCTCGCCGAGGTTTCGAGGAAGTGCATTCAACAACGGCGTAGCGCGCATCCTCGCATACTGATGGACGTTCGTGTGCCATGCACCGACCAGCGGCGGCTTCGGAACACGCAGCGTGTGCGACAGGCGGGCGCAGACCATTCCAATATCGCCAGGGCCGGTGATATGCACAATATCCGGATTGAAATCGATCAACTGCCGCCGCAGCCAATCCGCCTGCCGCCAGATCAACAGGTCGAAGCGAAGGCCCATGTCGAGGGGAATGTACAGGCGGCTCTTCCCGACTTCCACAGTCGTCATCGGACCTTCTGTGATGGTTCGCGACTCGGCTCCCGGGCGCACTAACAAAAACGGCAGTTGATGTTTGCGAGCATAGGCGGCGTAGGCGCGGCTTACTGTTGCGACTCCGTTAGCTTCCTCGAAAGTATCAGTGCAGAAGGCGATGCGGGGCGGGGATGGATTCGCTTGCGATGATGACACGGTAAACCTGACTGACGAGGCCGGAAACAAGCCAGTTTCCGAATTATGTCAGATCCGTGGCGGTTCAGTGTGCAATCGAACCTGGAAGGATGCCGGAATCGAGCGTGAATCCGGCGCCTACCGCACCGACGACAGCGGTCTTGCGTGTGAGTCCGACCAGTTGCCGGATCTTGTAGACCGCCTCGATCCCCGTGCAATGCGCGCCAATGAACTGTTGAAGTCCGAATTCTTTCATTTTGCCGGCGGTCCATTCGAGATGTTCATCCGAGGCCTGGTACAAATGAAAGCCGCCGATCGCGGCGTAGATCCGAGCATTGCGGATCTTCGTGCGGGCATACTCGAGCGTATTGATCACGCCGGCGTGGCCGCAGCCAGAGATCACGACGAGTCCTTTCGGAGTGTCGATGACCAGCGATTGGTCTTCCGGCAAATTGTCCTCAGTCAGCTTCCCATCCTCGCCACGCAGGCTCAGCGCGCCGCTCCAATTGCGCTCGGGATATTTGCGCGGGACCGGACCGGTGAGCCAGACGCCAGGCCGAATCTCGCGCGGACTGTCATAGACGACGAACGTCCCGCCGTCCGCTTCGAATTCCTTCTTGAACTTGATCATGGCATTCGCGACCGAGCCATCTTTGCGAACGCGCGGAGTGAAGATTCCCTGCCCGACATGAGCACGAATGATCCCGCCGGATTTCATGTAGGCTTCTCGCAGCGCAATCAGACCGGCGGTGTGGTCGAGGTGATTGTGGCTGAGAATCACATCCGTCGTGCGGTTGAGGTCGACATGCAAGGCCCGCACGTTGCGAAGAACGGTGTCAGGATGGGCGCCGGTATCGAACAGGATCGGATAGCCGTCGACGGTAACGAGGGCGGAAAATCCCCATTCGCCGAAGCCGTCGTCATCGGCGAGCATCGTCGAGAGAATTTTCACTTCGACTTTGCGCGCCTGAGCTCCGGCGGCGAACGTGAACGAACCGGCCAGCAGTAGCGATCCGAGGACCTTCCTCCAAAACATGACGTTCACGATAGCATGACGGGCATCGCGGATCAGCCTCTCAGCACGGTAGCCGGATGGACATTCGCGGCCCGCCGTGCGGGCTCGACGGATGCCACCACGGTAACCGCGAACAGCAGCAGCGCCACGCCCGCCATGACCAGCGGATCCAGCGGTTTCACGCCGTAGACTTCATTCGCGATCACCTTCTGCAATGCAACAGCTCCCGCCACGCCAATCGCCATCCCGATCGCCGTTAACGACAAGCTCTCGCGGAGCACGAGTTGCACAATGTTCGAGGCCTTGCTGCCGAGCGCCATACGGATTCCGATCTCGCGGTTCCGCTGCGCGACTACGTAGGCGAGCACGCCGTAGATACCGACCGCGGCCAGGAACAACGCCAGCGCGCCGAACCCGAGTGCGAGGGACATCGACGCGCGGCGCGGCGCGAGCGATAGCTCGGTCCGCTGCATCATGGTGCGCATGTCGGCGATCGCCAATTCAGGATCGATCGACGCGACGGTAGCGCGGATCGACTGCTCGACCGCGGTCAAGTCGCCGTCAGCGCGCACGACAAATCCGAAGTTCCGCCGGGGAGATTGCGCGTATGGAAAGTAATAAGCTCCGACGGAGTTCTGGTTTCCAGCGAGATCCTCGATCCGCACCGATTTAACCACACCCACCACCCGCAGCCACTTTGTATGCTCGTCGATTTTCAGCAGATCGTTGGGATCGGAAGGGAACCGCATCCGCATGCCGATCGGATCGCGGCCGGGCCAGAACTTGCGAGCCAGACGCTCGTCGATGATGATAACGAGGGGCGCCTTGTCGGTGTCGGAGTCGGTGAAGAAACGCCCCGCGACAAGGCCGACGTCCATCATTTCAAAAAATCCGGGGGAAACGGTGATTTGCCGCGGCGAGACGACTGACTCGCCTGGTTCCATCTGATGTCCTTCGGCGAGAATCACGCTGTCGTTGTAGTTCCCACTGAATGGAACGGTGTCGGTGACCGCGGCCGCCGTAACCTGCGGCAGTGCGCGCATGGCCTCGAGCGCCCGGCTCTCGAAGCTCCGCAATTGGTCGTTGTTTCCATAACGTGACAAGGGCGGATTGACCGTCGCTACGACGATCCCTTGCGTCCGGAATCCGGGATTGACGCGCATCAACTGACGGAAGCTTGTAAGCAGAAGTCCCGCGCCGACGAGCAGTGCGAACGCCATTCCGATCTGCAGCGCGACGAGTCCCTGACGCGTGCGTCGCGCGGATACGCCGCCGGTTCCGCCACGTCCGTCCTCATGCAGCACCGAGCTCAAATTCGTGCGGAACACGTCCGCCAGAGGCATGAGGGCGATCAGAATTCCCGCGACAACAGCCAGGCCGATCGAGACCGCAACGACTTTGAAATCGATGTTCACTTCGCTGGCGCGTGGGAAATGATCCAATCCAAACAATGCGAGGGCGCGGAGCAGTCCGATGCCCAACAACACGCCCAGTGCTCCGCCGCCCAATGCAAGCAAGAGATGCTCGACGACGATCTGGCGCAGCAGTTCGAGGCGTCCCGCTCCGATCGCCATGCGGGTGGCGAATTCCTTCCGGCGCAGTGCGAGCCGCGCCAGAGCGAGATTGGCGACATTGATGCCGCCGATCAGCAGTACAAGCATCGCGCCGCCCCACAGAAGATACAGGACGCGGCGCGTGTCCCGCACCAGCATTTCCTGCAATGGCTCGACTGAGGTGTGATATCCGGCATTGATGAGAAGCTGCTTAAAGGCGGGGAAGCGATCGAGGTTCCTCGTATTCAGGGCGTCGACCTGGCTTTGGACCTGCTCGATCGTCGCGCCGGGCTTGAGGCGTGCGATGTTGTGCCAGTTGTTGCTGTGGTGCAACTGTTTGGTCTCGGCGTCGAAGGCGATTGGAAACCAGAACCGGACGTCGGGATTTACAAACAGGAATCCCGCCGGCATCACGCCGACGACTTCGTAGGGCTTGCCGTCGAGCCGGACTTGCTTGCCGATGGAGTCCGTGCCGGCGCCGAATAATTCCTTCGAGAGTCCGTCGCTGAGCATCACCTTGTTTTCATCGCCGATCTCGCCTTCCGCATCGGTGAACGAGCGGCCGAACCTCGGACCCACTTGGAGGACTCGGAAAAACGAGGGAGTCACCGCCATTCCGCTGACCTTAGTCGGGACGCCCTTCAAATCGAGAGTCCGATCCCGCCCGCCCCACAGCGCTTGCTCGCCGAGCGCAGGAACTTCCTTCATCCGATCATAGTAATCGCCAGGAGCGCTGTTGTCGCTGACCGTGACTCCTGCCTTCGGATATTGGTTGGCCATGAGCACGATCCGCCCGGCATCCGGCACCGGCAGAGGACGCAGCAGCACCGAATTGACGATCGCGAAGGTGGCAGTATTCACTCCGATGGCGAGAGCGAGCGTCAGAATAACGGTGGCCGTGAAGCCTATCGATTTGAGAAACGACCGCGTGGCGATATGGATGTCATTGAGCAAGGGCAGCATTTTTGAGAAATCCTTCAGCGCCGGGATCTAACGAAGGGACGCTATCCTTGATTACGATTAACCGGGCGCCCGGGTTCCGATGAAAAGGGTCGATAATTTGCTTCCTGTTCAACAGGATAGACTCTCCTGCGCACCTGAACCGG
>DASXZC010000012.1:0-13389 GCA_036502165.1 Bryobacteraceae bacterium | reverse complement strand
ACCGCGAACCGCACCAAGTCGAAAATGCCGCCGCCGCAAATGCCAGGATTGTTGCCGGCAGGTAGTGTCGCGAAGGCGTAAATCGAGCGGCAGGAACCACGACTCCAGCGTAGCTCTTTAGGAGGCCGTCGTCAATTGGGTTCGAAGCCCGAACTTTGGTCGCGTCGCCGGGCATGGGTCGCCGCTGTACTTGTAGATACTATACTTTTGTTGCTACTCTAATTTCAATCATGCGCCTGCAGTCAAAAATCGTCATCGAGCGGCCTCCCGAGCAGGTTTGGAAGTTCCTCGGCGACATTGGGAACGTCGCCAAATGGGATCGGGGAGTCTCCTCGACCACGCTCACCTCAGCGGGTCCCGTCGCAGCCGGATCCTCGTTCGATACGCTGGCTCACGGCAGCAATCCAGAGAAGGGCCGCATGTCCTATCGAATCGCCGAAACCGGCTCCGACAGGTGCGTGATCGATCTGACCAGCTCTGGCGGCAATGCGCGGTACTTCTCGTCGGCGAGTTGGATTTTCGAAGTCGAACCAGGGCCGCCGGAGTACTGTTCGTTGACCTGCGCCGCGGTGTTCGGTCTGCGTGCGCGATACTTCTTTCTGGCTCCCATGCTGTATTTCATGAAGAGAGGCATCGCCAAGGATTTGCGGAATCTCAAACGGGTCATCGAACAGAATGGCTGATTCCGAAGGACTCCGCGAGCGCAAGAAGCAGCGGACGCGGCAAACGATCGCTTCAGCCGCCGCGCGCCTGTTCGAGAAGAGGGGGTTCGAGAACGTCCGCATGATCGACATCGCCGCCGCGGCGGACGTATCCGAACAGACACTCTATAATTACTTTCCGAGCAAAGAGCACCTCATCTTCGACCGTGATCAGGAGTTTGAGCAGCAGATCATCGACATTGTCATCGGACGGAAAACGTCCATTGCGGACGCCGTTCGTACGGGCGTGCTCGATTTTCTCGAGCAAGCGAGCCGGTCACTCGGCAAGACTTCGGGGATCCCTGAATCGGTGGCGACCGGTCCAGCGTTGCGCCGCGTGTGGATCGAGATGAATGCCCGCCACGCCGATCATCTGGCGGAGCACCTCGTCGCAGGAGGAATGCACAAGGCGTCCGCGAAGCTACTGTCGCGGTCGATCGTCGCGATGTTCGCGGTGACTCTCGAAGAAATCGGAGAAGCGGCGATCGCTGGAAAGAGTCGGAGCGTCCTGCTGCGGGAACTACGGCCGATCCTCGAGTCGGCGGCGAAGCAATTCGACGTTTATTGAACGGGAGCGCGCTCGGCGACGACCGGGGACGGCGCCGCACGCGGGAGGCATGCGCCCAACCAGGCGAGCGATAGCAACACGAATGCTTCCATGCCGATCACGACTTTCGCGGACGCGAGCGTCCCGAACCAGCCGCCGCGCAGATAGACCGCCAATCCAAAAATCACCAGCCTCGCGGACTCGAGGAAGATGAATTCCTTGCGATTCTCGAGCAGTCCACCGAGCGTGATCAGCGCCATCACAATGCATCCGAAATACAGCGCGCTCACGAGAGTCGACTGCACCGGCAGCAGCGCCAGGAACTGGCTGTTCGCCGCCATCAGCACGAGGAACTGAACGAATACATACAGACTCAGCAGCACGGGACGCGACGGATCGAACCTACGAAAGTCCCGGCGCGGATCGTAATCCTTCTTTGGAAATCGCTCGACCACATCCGCCGGACGCCAGCCCGGACCTTTGAACCAGACTCTCAATTTATCCAGCCAATTCCGCGCGTGCCAGGAATCCTTCGCCATCGCCCAGTAGTAATGGAAGTTCGCCCACACCGGGTTCCAACTCAACAACTGCCCGCGGATGCCGTAAATGCAGGGCTCCTCATCGAGTTCGTCCTGATAAGTGCCGAACAGATGATCCCAACACATGAAAATGCCGACGTAGTTCTTGTCGAGATAAATGTCGTTCTGCGCATGATGCACGCGATGGTTCGAGGGCGTCTGCACCCAGCGGTCGAGGAAGCCCATCTTCCCGATCAGTTGCGTGTGCGGCCAGAATTGATAGAACAACTGGACGAGGCCGACCATCAGATAGACCGGGATCGGCACGCCGCACAGGGCCATGGGAACGTAGAACATCCATCCGAAGAAATTGCCCGTGCCTGTCTGCCGCAACGCGGTCGTGAGATTGAATTCCTCACTCTGATGATGGACGACGTGCGAAGCCCAGAAGAATCCGCAGGTGTGGCCCAACCGGTGATTCCAGTAATAACAAAGGTCGTAGAGCACCAGCGCAAAAATCCACACGGCCCAATTCCCCGCGGGGAGTTTCACGGGCGCCAGATGATTCAGGATCCACTCATAGAAAAAGAAGCCGATAAATCCGAAAAAGACGCGGTTGCCGGTACTGGCGATTCCGCAGCTTAAAGAGTTGATGGCATCCGCGAGGCGATAATATCGCGTACCCTTGATTCGGTCGGCGATGAGTTCGATCAGGATCAGCGCGACGAAGACCGGCACCGCCAGGGAGACGGCTTTACCGTATAGATTGTCCATAAAAGCGACCAGGCCTTATGGCTAATTATCGTACCGCAGATGCCGAACGGGTCCAGGAATCGGCGAGGTTTTGAAAGCGCGGATCCCCGGGATGTGCCGCAGCAGCCGCACGCAAGGCCGCCGCCACCTGATCCGCGGACGGATTGTGAACGGCGTCTGAGAACCGGGCCCGCAAGGCGCGATCCTTCGCCGGATCCTCAGCCAGTGGCACACCCAACACGGCGGCGAGATGATCCAGGTATCGCGTGTGTTGATGTTCGTCCGTTTCATGCACGATCGCCTGCAGCCACGCCGTCAAAATGACGACATTGGCGGCGTCCGGGCCGACCTCCGGTTGAAAATAATCCCGGCTCTCCATCGCGTCGAACAGCATGATCCTGGTGGCCGGCGCCGTCGCGGACGTAAAGGCCGTCGCGATCGCTGACGCCGCCTGTTCCCGCGTCGCGATGCCTGGTTCCTTCAGGGCGGAAAGGCAGTAGCGGCGCAACTGATAGCTATCGCTCACGAGCGCATTCTGAATCCGGGCCAGGCGGTGATGAGGAGGGAGCGCCTCGATTCCGATGGCCTCCCGCAGCCCCGCGTCATCGCCGTCGGCTTGCGTCATCGCGAGCGGCACCCAGACCCGTGCGGAAGGGCCCGCATGCAACGCGAGAACCAGCTCTTCATTCATAGTCAGGGGCAACGCGTTCCAGGGATTCCGCAAATCGATCTGCCTACCCATGGGATCGGATCCGCGCACGCCTTCGATCTCGAATATATCGCCGAGCTTGAGGGATGCCCGCAGCACACCCGTGACTTTCAACGTTACCGCTCCGGCCTCGGTACGTTCGTCGCGAGCCTTCCAGCGCGAGCCCAGGATTTTCGCGCGCACCAGCGCAGCCGTGGGATCCGGTACGTATTTTTCGACACTGGCAGTCACAAAGGACATCTTGCTTCCTCCACTATTCGCGGTCGTTTGTGCCTGCGCAACAAACGGCGTCAACGCTGCAATTCTAAATATGGTCGCGGCCAGCATTGAATCTCGGTTCAAAAGTATCGAAGCCGGCGACTCCGGCATCTTCGCCATTCGTAGCCGGCGAGAGCAATGCCATCTGGGCGTCGCCGGTCGAGCCGGCGCCGTTCGGCGTAAACGTCGCCACTCCGGAAGTTGCCACGGTTCCCACCATATTCGCCTGCCAGTGCATATCGCAGTGGACGACAATCGCATTCGGCGCTGCCGTCGACGTCGAGGCCACCGCGAGGTGGAAGGAAATGGCGCCATCGATGCGTTCGAGCAAGCTTCCGTCGCCGAGGGCGCGCGCGAAAATCGAACCCGGCGAATCCCCGATTTTCCAGGTCCTGAGCGCGGTGCCTGCGCCGGTCAGCGTTAAACCCGCGTCGCCGAAAGGACTGACACTGGCGTCGCCATTCGAGTCCGTCGCGGGAGTGCGCTGTCCGTTCGGTGCGGCCAGCGGGACTTCCGTGAACACTTTGCCGCCGTGATAGTGCGCGGCGACATTCTCGTTCGATACGTTCTGCAAGGCGTGGGTGAGGATCTGATCGATCCCCAGCTTCTGATCCGTGCCGCCGCCGAGCAATTTGATTTCATTCACCGACACTTCCATCCCCAGCGTGCCGGGATCGAACCGGCCCGCCTGCAGACGCGTGAATGTCACATCGGAAGGGATCACGGCTGTGCCCGGCGAGAGTTCGAAGCCATCGCCATACGAAGTGCCCGTCTTGTCGTAAGTCGCCGCCGTCTTCGCGACAGTCACTTGGACGGAAACGAACACGACGTTCCACACGACTTTCGAAGAACCAACGGATGCCGTGACGGAGAACGATCCGCCTTGCGCTGAACTGAGTTTAGCCTTCGTATTATTCGGCGATGTCGCATCCGGCGTAATCGCCGGTGCCGGATTGGAGTTCTGATTCGGCGTCACTGTCCAAGTGACGTTCGCGGGCGACGAAAGGACCGCCTCGAGATCGACATCCGTGCAGCCTTGCACCAGAATCACCGGCGGATTGTCGGTCAGGCTCGCGCTCAACGACGTGCTGGACGTGAGCGGATTCAGCGGACGCTGGTTGGCCGGAACCCGCACGCCCTTCGTTCCTGGGATCGACGCGTTAATCTGCAAGACCGCGACCAGGCTCGGCCCTTGCCCGGCTCCGCATGGCGACAGCACGAACAGCCGATGGTAGAACCGGCATCCATATGTATCCTTCGTGTCGTCGAAGGTGCGCCGCGCCGCTTGCGGATTCCGGCGCGTGTCGCCATCCTTCCAAAATCGAGCCTGGCAACCGGACATCCCTTCGCTCGCCTTCGGACACGGCCATTTCGCGGTGCTGATCACCGTGCCCGGCTTGAAGAGGAGCGCCATCACGCGGCGATTCGGTGCGTTCTCGCGATCGCGCGTCGTATGATCCGACTGGAATTTCGTAGTCTCGTCGGTCGAGAACACGACGAACGGATTGAACTCGCCGCAGCCCTGGAAGTCGCCCTTGCCATCGGGATCGGCGCCCTTCGCGAGGAAATCCGTCTTCTGCAGTTGAAACTTTTTTCCACCGGCATCGAGGCAGACTTTGTCCATGTAGTCCGCGAACAGCAGCGCGCGCGTCGCCTGATCGGCTGATCCCGATTGGCCGACGCCTTTCGACTGCTGATAATTCTTGACCGCCGTGCTGGTCGCAGGACCGGTCTGGCCATCGATAACGAGCGTGCTGCCAGTCACCTCGTTGAGCATCAGTTGAATGGATTTGAGTCCCCAGGTGTCGCCGCCGAACGGCGAGGAATACAGCTTCTCCCACTTCGCGACGTCCCTCGTCAGAAGTGCGTATACCGCCGTCGCCCTGCGTCCGCTGAGAGTCTTGTTGTAGTCGTCGGGCCCAGTCGGATCCGCGTGGCCGAAGATCGACAACGGCGCGCCGGCGTGCGCCTTCCGCAATGTTTCGAGCATCCCCGTCTCAGTCTTGACGTCCGGATGAACGACCGAGGAATCGAACGCGAATCGAACGTCATCGACGCGCCAGCATCCCACGGGAATCAGGAACGCCTTGATCGTGTTCAGATCGACCTGCGTCGTTGGCGCCACCAGAAACGGCTGCGGATCCTTCTCCGGATGCGATTGCGCGGTGCCGCCCGGAGTCGTAGTCGTGGGATCAGCCATGTCTCAACACCCGTGCACCGATTTCAACGTGTCCTGCGTTGTTGAGTCGCAATTGCCCGTGATCGGCTTGATTCCGTTGTCGCATTGAAACTCCTCGACCGCCGACTCGAATGCAACCGCATCGACCGTCGCCGGATCACCCGCCTCATAGCCAAGGTTGTTCAACCGCGCAATTTGCCCCGACTGCTGATCGATCGGATCCAGATGCCCGACCAGTAGCGGGAACTCCAGATCCCCGAAGATGAGCAGGCCGTTCTGCGCCGTCTTCTTGATCGTCGAACTGGTCTTGCCGCTTCCATCCGTCGAAGGCGGCGGCACTGTGTCGCCTTCAAGGACGATCTTGACCGGCTTGCTCGCGATCGGGTCGCCATTGACGTCCTGCAGTTTCAGGTTCAGCTTGAGCGGAGTCAGGTCGAGCTGGAACTTGTTCATCTTCGTGGTCGGCGCGGGGGCGTTCTTATCCGTCTTATCGGGAATGAACAATTGATCGCCCGGGAACAGAATGTGCGGATTCTTCCGTTGCTGCTTCAACGTGGCGTTGTTCGGATGGTTCCAGATCGTGTCGATGTTCTGGAATCCGAACTGCTGCGCGATGCCGGAAAGATGATCGCCTTGCTGGACGGTATAGCTCGGCATCGCGGCTACTGCGGCCTCCATTCCTTGGCGTCATAGTCAGGGAACCAGACCGTGCAACTCCCAGGATCGAGACCGGCCACGTGGACGCGTCCCTGGTCATCGAGCGTCCCCTCGCGCACGCTGCCGTCGGTGATTTTCAATTTGTACTTGGCTCCGGGGACGGGATTACCGCTCGGATCGAGGAGCTGTATATCCACCCAGGTCTTCTCTGGAGTAATCCTTGGCGGCGGTGGAGCAGAGGATGACCGCGGCTTGCGCGGCGGCGGTTGCGGCCTGGTCGATCCTCCTCCGCCTGAAATCGTATCCGTATTCGTCGCGACGGCCTTTGCCCTGATGCTCACAAGCTCGCCTGTCGCGGCCGCCTGTTGGACCGTCTTCAGAACGAGTTGTGCCCTTTCAGGAGACGTCAGGTCTCCCGGCGAGACGCCTTTCAGCGCCTGGTAGATCGCCGCGAGACCATTGCGTGCAAAGGGGTCTTGCATCAAATTCGCGCCCACAAACACGGGGTGCGCGGTTTGTCCTTGCTTCAGGTCGCGTTTGAACGCGATCTCTTGAAATCCGAGTCTCCAGGATCGGTTGGACGGTGAATTGGGCGCGGGTATCATAACGGTCCTTCTCTCGAATTAGTGCTTTCTGAGGGCCTACCGTTTCACGCGCAGGTTCTACATAAATTGGGCCAAGAGGACTTTCGAACTCTTAATAAATTGGTCCGGGACGATAAGGCGACTGAGAATGCCATGCGCCGGACGGTTGGGAATTCGACGCGGTTCAATCGCGTGTACGGTGTTGTGTTGCCTGGTCGCTTCCGCTCAGAGCGGGAGTAACCCGCAAACTACGCCGACGCCCCCCATTGAGGACCCCTCGTCGAGCCTCGAATCGCTATTGGCGACCAGAGTCGTGACCGCATCCCGCTTTTCTGAGGACTTGGCGGAGGCGCCGGGAGTCATGCGAGTCGTCGGTCACGATGAGATCGAGCGCTTCGGCGGCCTCACGCTACGGGAGATCCTGAATCGCGTGGCGGGTCTCGGCCTCGCGAGCAGCCTGTTTACCGATCGTTCCCTGCTCTCATTTCGCGGGGATCAGGCAATGGCCACCAGCGGACACGTACTATTCCTGATTAATGGGAGGCCGACGAGAGAGGTACTCGAAGGCGGCGTGATGAGCGATCTTCTCGAGGCGTTCCCCGTCGAGATCCTCGAGCGGATCGAAGTCATTGAAGGACCGGGCTCGGTGCTCTATGGTTCGAACGCCTTCTCCGGAGTCGTCAATCTGATCACCAGGAAGGCTACCGGCACGTCCGGATCGGTTCGCGGATTTGGAACCGGCGCGGGTCCTGTCGGCGGATCGGCGGAAGGTTCCTACGGACGCGGGGATCTTCATCTCTCCGCCGCCGCGCAGTTCCACGAGGACCTGCCGTGGACGACATCCGCCTGGCCGAATCTGCCGCCGCTCACGGGTCCTCAGCCGTTCACGCTCACCGACCGGAGTCGCGCCGTCTATGCGGAGGCCGGATACAAGGGCTTCAGCGCGATGTTCTCGACCATGCAATGGAGCGCTCCGTTTCAGGTCGGAAACTCGATCGGCCAGAATACCTGGACCCGCACATTCTCCGACATCGGATACGACGCGAAACCCGCGGCGCACTGGGACATGGGGTTCCATCTCACTTCGACAGCGACCGGTTTGGCTGCCTCGACCTTCCCGGTCATCGGCCGGCGAGCCCGGGAAATCGAGGCTGACTGGACCAACTCGCTCGCCATCAACGAACGCACCCGCGTGACGTTCGGGGCGCTCTACGACTATCAACAAGGCAAGGAGTGGCTCGACATCGGCCCGCTCACTTTGACGTCGACCGACGCCCATCGATCCGGCTCCGGTTTGTACGCCCAACTCGAGTATCGCGTCGCTGACGGCCTGAATCTGATCGGCGGATTTCAGACCAACAAAATCGGCGACATCCCTGTGCACACCGTCCCGCGCGCGGGAGTCATGTGGAACCCGTACTCCCACTGGCATGTGCAGGCGCTCTATGGAGAGGCGTTCCGCGCGCCGAGTTTGAACGAAACGTACATTCTGAATCCCGAGATCAGCGGCAATTTGAAGCTCAAGCCCGAGATCTCATCGACGCTCGATCTCTCCGCCGTCTACGAGGCGAATGCCCTCGAGGTCTCGTTCAATTATTTTCACAGCCAGCAGACGGACAGCATCGTCCAGCTCCCGCTCGAGAGCGGGTTTATTCAGTACGAGAATGTAGCAGGCATCCTGATCCACGGCGCTCAATGGGAATCGAAATGGTACCTGCATCGGCGGTGGTTCGTGGAGGGCTCGGCGCTGTATCAAGTCAGCCGGAATTCCGGCGGCGATCTGACGCACCTGCCGGTGCCCGCGTTCGACGCAAAGGCGGGGGCGAGCTACTCCGACAAGCAAGGCTGGACGATCGGCGTATTCGATGTGTATACCGGCCGTATCCCCGGCTATACAGAAACACCCAATCCCGCGCCCGGTGCGTATCATCTGCTCAGCGCCAACATCAGCGTCAACATGGAGAAATACTTCGGCCCCGCGGCTGAGGGGATCCGCCTGTTCGCACATGGGGATAATCTGTTGAACCGGCCCGTCTGGTTTCCAGCAGGCGGAGCGGCTCTCATGACGACGATCCCGATCGAACGCGGACGCACCGTGTACTACGGCATCGAGTTCTCGCGCAGGCGGAACTGACCGAGGATCTCTTACGTCGGTGGTCCTCGCCGATGAGTCCTCTTAGAACATGGGAGCGGCTTCGAACAAATTGCAGCAGGTTGCGCGAGTCGCCCTGATCACGCTCAGTTGTGTGGCGGCGCTTGGCCAGACTCCGGACGATCCCACGAGCCTCGAGTCGTTGTTCCAAACGAAGATCGTGACCGCGTCGCGTTTCGCCGAAGATCTGGCCGATGCCCCCAGCATGATGACGGTGGTACGGCGCGAGGATATCGACCGGTTCGGCGGCTTGAGCCTGCGCGAGATCCTCAACCGCGTTTCGGGACTGAATCTGTCGACCAACAACTTCACCGATCGCAGCATGATCACGGTGAGGGGCGATCAGACGAAAGATACGGCGGTACACGTCCTGTTCCTGATCAATGGCAGACCGACCCGCGAGATTCTCGAGGGCGGCGTCATGACGGAACTGATCGAGTCGTTTCCAGTGAACATCCTCGAGAGGATCGAGGTGATCGAGGGCCCGGGTTCGGTGGTATACGGGTCGAACGCGTTTTCAGGCGTGATCAACCTGATCACCCGGAAAGCGGAAGGCGCCGGAGGAACGATTCGGGGATTTTCAACCGGCGCGGGGCCGAGTGGCGCATCCGCCGAAGGATGGTACACGCGCGGAGCGTTGAGCTTCACCGCGGCCGCGCAGTTCCACCAGGACAGTAATTGGAATACTCCCCTTCAGCCCATCGGCGATACGACCCCTGGCAACATCATGTTCGACCTGCACGACCGCAGCCTCGGCGTGTATACCGACGTGAACTACAAGGGATTCAGCGCCATGTTCTCGGTGATGGATTTCGACACTCCCTTTGCGATCCTCGAGTCGGCGGGAGAGAGCCACTGGCAGCGGATCTTCGCCGATATCGGCTACGACGTCAAACCGGCGGCCCATTGGACGACCGGCTTCCATACAACATACACCGGTACGGCTTTCGATTCGAACGCCAATCCGCTGGTCGGGCGGAAAGCCGGCGAGATGGAGTCCGACTGGACAAACTCGATCGATCTCTCGACGCGCGCGCGCATCACCTTCGGAGCGCTCTACAGCTATCAGTTCGGCCGCGAGCTCGAGACGTCGAATGGTTATCAATTCATTTCGACCGACGCGAGCCGCCCGTCCGGCGGCGCCTACGCGCAGCTTGAATACAATCTGGGCGACACGTTGAAACTGGTCGGCGGCATGCAACTCGACAAAGTGCAGAACATTCGAGCTCACTCGGTGCCGCGGCTCGGCGTGGTCTGGAATCCGGCGACGCATTGGTATGTCAAGGCACTCTATGGCAAGGCCTTTCGCGCCCCGAGTCTAAACGAAACGCAGACGCTGAACCCGACGATCCGGGGGGATTTGGCTCTCCTGCCCGAGCTGTCCTCGACGCTCGATTTTGCGATCGTCTATCAGGGAAACCGGCTGCAAACCACGATCAATTATTTCCGCACCGAGCAAAGCCACGACATCCAGATCGTCAATATCGGGCTCGATACGTATCAGTATCAGAACTCGGGCGGAATCCTGTTCCATGGGTACCAGTGGGAAACGAAATGGTACATCCGGCCGAAATGGCTGGTCGAAGGATCGGCGCTGTATCAAACCAACCAGGCGTCAAGCGGGCAATCACTCGACTTGCCGACGCCGCATCTGAGCGCGAGAGCGGGCGTCAGTTACGCCGACCATCACGGCTCGACCGTCGGATTGTTCGACGTCTATTCAGGCCTGGTCGCCGGCTTCGCATCGACCCCCAATCCAAAACCGGAGGCTTATCATCTCATCACCGCCAATCTGCGGCTGAACCTCGAGCGGTATTTCGGCCCCGCCGCGAAGCGCGTCTCGCTGATCGCACATGGCGACAATCTGGCGAATCGCGCGGTCTGGGAAGCGGCTTGGGGCTATGGCTCGATCAGCACGCTGCCGGTCGAGCGTGGCCGCACAATTTACTACGGATTGGAGATTTCGCTCCGGCGGGAATAGCGCGTCAGCATGAGGACTCTCTACTCAGTCGTGCTTCTCACCGCGATGAACCTGGTTTTCGGCGCGGCCGGAGGAAAAGGCGAATCCATGGAGGAATACCGCGTGAAGGCGCTGTTCCTTTACAATTTCACCCAATTCATCGAGTGGCCGCAGGAGTCCTTCAAGGCGCCGGGCGATCCGCTGATGATTTGCGTCCTCGCGCCGAGCCCGTTCGAAGGCGGCGAGCTCGAACAGGCGCTCGCCGGCAAGCGCTTCGAGAGTCGTCCGCTGGTCGCGCGGCTGATCACCGAGCCTGCGCAATCGGCTGGCTGTCATATCGTCTTTATCGGCTCCGCGGCGGCGAGGCGTGCGCGGGCGTTCGTGGCGGGACCGAAGCAGCCGGGGATATTAACTGTGGGTGAAAATCCCGGATTCGCCGAGGGCGGCGGCGTCGTGAATTTTCTGATCCGCGAAGGACGCGTGCGGCTCGAGATCAACATCGGCGCCGCAGAACGGGAACGTCTCCGCATCAGCGCCAAGCTCCTGAAGCTGGCGGAGATCGTGAAGTAAAACGAGATGAAGCGCTGGTTCGACAATTCGCGCGTCAAGACCAAGCTCCAGGTCATCGTCCTCGCCACGCTTGCCGTCGCGCTGATTCCGGCATCGACGGCGATCCTGCTCTACGACTGGTCGGCCTCGCGCGCGGCGGTCGTCGCGGATCTGTCGACGCTCGCGGCGATCCTCGGCGAGAACAGCTCCGCGCCCCTGATGTTCGACGATTCGAAAGCCGCCGATGACGTCCTCGCGGGATTGAAGTCGAACCCCGCCATTTCGCGCGCCGTGCTCTTCGAGAAACAGGGGGCGGTCCTCGCCCACTACCGCAAACAGGGCTTAAAACCCGATCCCGCATCGTGGCAGACCGAGAGCCACATCGACCGCAGTTGGATCGAAGGTGGCACAGTGAAGCTGGTCCACACGATCCACCAGCGCGAGGCGACCATCGGCGCGATCTATCTGGAATCATCGCTCGCCGCGACCAATGCGCGGCTGTGGCGCTTTGCGGCCATCGTGCTTGCGATCTTCGGAGTGACGTCCGCGCTGGCGGTGCTGCTCTCGACGCGGCTGCAGAAGAAGATTTCGCGCCCCATCGCACACCTTTCGGAGACGGCGCGTGAAGTTTCGGTCGTCCGCGATTATTCCTGCCGCGCGATGAAGGACGCCGATGACGACCTGGGCGGCCTGGTCGACGCATTCAATTCGATGCTTGGCGAGATTGAGGCGCGCGACCGCGATCTGCTGCTGCATCAAGAACGGCTCGAGTCGCAAGTCGCATCGCGCACAGCGGATCTGGTCGAAGCCCGCGACAAGGCGGAGGCAGCGAGCAAGGCGAAGAGCGAATTCCTCGCCAATATGAGCCACGAGATCCGGACGCCGATGAACGGCGTAATCGGGATGGCGGATCTCGCCCTCGGCAGTGGACTCAACGACGAGCAGCGCGAGTACGTCGGCATCGTGAAGTCGTCGGCTGATTCCCTGCTGACGATCATCAACGACATTCTTGATTTTTCGAAGATCGAAGCCGGCAAGCTCGAGCTCGATCCGGTGCGGTTCAACCTGCGCGATCTGATCGAGCAGACGCTCATGGGCATGGCGATCCGCGCGCACGAGAAGGGTCTCGAGCTGGTATGCGAAATCCGGCCCGAGGTTCCGGATTGGATCCTGGCCGATCCGACTCGCATCCGGCAAGTGCTGGTCAATCTGATCGGAAACGCGATCAAGTTCACGAGTGCCGGTGAGGTCAGCGTAACGCTAACGAAAGTCAGCGGAGCCGGCCCTCTCACCTTGCACTGGGCCGTGCGCGACACCGGGATTGGGATTCCTCCCCAGAAGCAGAAAGCGATCTTCGACGCCTTCGCGCAAGCCGACGGATCCACTACTCGCCGCTACGGCGGCACGGGTCTCGGGTTGACGATCTCGAAACGTCTCGTCGCCGCGATGGGCGGCGATTTGGGAGTCGAAAGCCGGCCGGGAGAAGGCAGCACGTTCCTGTTCACAATTCAGGCGCAGCCCGCGCCCAGTGAGCAGACCGCGCCGAGCCCCGCTGAGATCTGCCTCGCCGGCGCGGACGTCCTGATCGTCGATGACAACTCGACCAATCGCCGGGTCCTCATGGAACAGTGCCGCCGCTGGCAGATGCGTCCGGAGACCGCCGCGAGTGCCGATGAAGCTTTGCGCAGAGTGCGCGCGGCGGCGAGCGAAGGGCGTCCGTTCCCGCTCGTCCTAACCGACGTCCACATGCCGGACAACGACGGCTTCACGCTGGTCGACTGGATCACGGAACAGCCCCTTCTGCGGCAGCCTTCGATCGTCA
>DASXZC010000011.1:0-22750 GCA_036502165.1 Bryobacteraceae bacterium | reverse complement strand
CACACGGCTGTCAGAGGACTGGATGCGCGCGGTTTGGGACAAAGACGAGGCGTCCTTGAACCGGCTGATGACGGACGATTTCGTGCTGGTGTCGCCTGCTGGATCGAACAAGCTGGTGCGTGGGCCGGAGTGGCTGCGGGGCGTACGCTCGGCGGGAAGCGGCGCCTGTGAATACTCGAACGTACACGTGCAATCGATCGGGAACGAGACGGCGATCATGGCGGCGGAGCTCTCGTGCAAGGGCGATTTTCACGGGATCGGGATGGCGTCGAAGTCCGTAGTGTCGGATGTGTGGGTGAGGCGCGGGAACGGCGGATGGCGAGTCGCGGCGAGGATCGCAAGCACGTCGCCGCGGTTCACGGGCTTCTGGATGCCATTGCTAATAGGCGCCGCGATCCCGCTGGCGGCGTGGGCGTGGGCAGCATCGCGGGCGCGGGCGAGGGAGCGGAACAGCCTGATGAGGTCCGCGAACAGTTTCTAGGGTTTGGGTGGGCTGCTCAAATACACGAGTCGAGCCGGGCAGCTTGTATCTGCAAGATGCATTGGAAAGGCTCGAATTTGGGTCTCATGTGCCCTGAGATATTCAATCAGGGCGGCAATGGCAGTATCCTTGTCGCCGGTGGACCAGTCCAGTTCAAATCTCGGCGCGCCCTCCGAGCTCAACTCCTGGGCCACGAGGTCCATAACGCGAATTGGCCGTTCTTCGCCTGGCGGAGCCTGTCTGGGGTCGTATCCCGGTTCGGAGGATCCGCCGCCCCCGCTTTGTGTGCTGAACAATAACCCTCCGTCGATCTGGAGGACTGCCGTCCCAACGACCTTTGAATCCTCCAATGCCGCGAACACAGCTTTCCGAAATATTGGATTCGCCAGCAGTGGCGAGTTGACGCTTCTCCATCTGGACTCGAGGGACCACGGCGCGGACTGTGTAGTAAAAATCCGCTCGGCGGTCTGCCGCAGAACAGGGTCGTCCGGGAAGATCCAGAGGGGCGCCAGCTTCTCGACCTCAACAGGCAAAGCTTCGCGATGATCCAAAAGCTCGCGACTCCATTCCGCCGCCGCGCCTGGGACACCCAGCGACAGTCTGGCGATCGTGACAAGCGGATTGGCACGGCACGATTGGAGTCGAGCGGCATCTTGCAAAGCCGGAAGCGCTGTTTTCGCGTCCCACCAAGCCGCCTTAACGGCCATGGAGCACGCCAGGTCTGATCCGATGGCAACCAGACTCGCCGTGCGCTTCAACATCAGCGCGCTCACGCTCGGATTCTGGCGCGACTTGAGCTCTTTGCCGAACATTTCCGGCGCAGGTTTCTCCGGGTCGCAATCTACGACAGCCCTGCCAGGTTCAAACCAGTGTGGCTCGGACCTGGCGGTTAGAAAATCAGCCGATTCCAACCACTGTTCAGGCTTCGCCTGATCGTCCGCCAGGATTTCGAAGCTGCGACTGGCCCGGTTGCTTGATTGGTTTTTCGCCCACCAGTTGCGGAGTTCCGCGGGACTTGAGTCGCGGACGCGCGCCTCCCCAAGAATTTCTCCCAGCAGGTGTTTCACTACATCATGCACGGGCACTGGAGTCCGATCGACTTGCCAGGGACGGCTGTAGTCGAAGGTGCGGGTCAGACGCTTGTCGAACGCATAGGCGTCCAGCAGGGAGCCGACCGGCGTCTCGCCTTCGTTCTTCAAGGCTGAATAGACGGGATCGAACGAGTATTCTAGCGGGCCGGGCCAAGCTATCTTGTCACCCTGCACGTCTTCCAGACGCTCGATCCAATCGGCGATGCGTGCCGCTTGATTTGTGGGCGACGCGGATGGGTCTACGGGAGGCCGCACTGGCTCCTGGAGACGGCGCTTCGAATCGGCGAGCAGCGCGGGGACTGGAGCAAGAAAGGACATTTTCGGCGCACGGGATTGCCATTCCAGCAGCGACTCCCCTACGTCGATTGCGTCCGGGTAGTCCCGGCGCAAGAAGGCGGCGACCAGCCGCGAATAGGCTGTTCCAAACCACACGCGCGCGGCCGTTACCCGCCACGATGCTTCATCATCCTCGTGCTCCTGAGGGCAGCCGAAACAACTGACTGCGGCTCCTTCCGGCGTTTTCCAGAATTCCGCCGCCAAGTCTGACCTCCCTAATCGGAGCAGAAGGGCCACAGCGGTGGGCGCCTGACCGCCTCCGGCATACCAAAACGCAGCTTTCTCCGGATCGGGGTCGTCCGCAGGGCGCATCAACGCTCTGAAGCTCCAAGGGTGGGCGCTCAGGATTGTCGCGACGTCGCGGTCGAGATCGGCGGCTGGACCCGAGGCTTGGATGCGATAAACAAGTCCGTCCCAGGCGACGGCAATTCCATTCGGGAAAATCCAGGCGTGGGTCAGCACTACCTTGTGGTCGCCGTCGGGAATTTGAAGTTGCACTTCCCGATAGGATCCGCCTCTGGGATCTGCCAATCCGGCGGAAAACAGGGTCCCGGTGACGTTGACGACGTAATCAGGAACGATGGTGCCTGACGGCCGCGGCCAGGCGGCGTGTTGGGATGGCGGCACCGGCAGTGCTGCGTTCAGCGCCGTTGCCACAAGGACGCAGACACACAGTTGGGCGCAAATTTTCATGGCCGGCAGATCGTCTGCCATGAGTCTAGCAGGCGTCTAGACGAGTTGTGCTTCGGCCGCTTGCTCTTCGGATTGCTCCGCATCCGGCTTCGACATTTCCGATTCTTCGAGCATCTCGACCGCTGCGACGCCGTCGGCGCTGATGACGAAACAGGCGTTGTCGCTGCGGATGATCATCCCTTTGTCGCGCAGGAACCAGAGATTGAATTCGAGCTGTTCCTTAGGGATTTTGAGAATCGTCTCGAATTCGTGAATCGTAATGATCGGCTTATACGGACTCTCGACGCGACGCCAGTACAGCATTTCGAGCATTTGCGCGCGTTTACTGCGGATCGTGTTGCGATTGCGGTCGCCTTTCGCCACATCGCCGGACTTGTTCGCACGGCGCTCGAGATCGTACTCGGTGCGCTTCACGGGATCGGAGAGGACTTCATACGCCTCGGCGAGCCGTTCGTAAATGGCGACGTTCGCAGTCTGCGGATTTTGGGGATGATAGCGGTGCGCGAGAAATTCGTAGGCCGCGTCGATCATGCATGGCTCAGCGGTCGGATTGACTTCCAATAAAGAGTAGTAGTCGATCCGGTTCCCGGCTTCGAAGGCTTCGACCATGATGCCGTGTTCGAATTTTTCACCCTCGTTCCCTTTGCACCAGGCGATGCGGGCCGTTAGGGATTTATTGGCGCGCGTCGGATGGACATACGTCAGCTTCGTGCCTGGGCACAGCGCCTGATTGCAGGAGACGCCGAGGCCGGAATAGCTGATGCTCAACAACTGCGCATTGATCGAGCGGTTCCCGTCGGCTTCGTGCAAGGTCAGTTGCACGGTGGTTGGAACCGCGGGAGCTTCGCGTTCCGCGGCGCGGCGATCTTGATGTTCCTGTATTTGTTGCTGAGCTGTAAGTTGCACGATGGTACCAGTGTGCGGGAATCGCCTCAGGGAAGCCAATCGGGCGAACACACTATTGTGCGGCGTGAGACTGTAGTATGCGGGCTTAGCGGCCGGTGGCTTGTTCTCCACGCAGGGTCATGAAAGTTCCGCTGGCGCGGGCGACAAGGCGGCTCTTGGCGTCGAGGACGTCGCACTCCATGAGGCTCACGGTGCGGCCGTGCTTGACGGCGCGTCCATGAGCGGTGAGAGTGTCCTTCCAGATGGGGCGCACGAAGTTGATTTTGATCTCGAGCGAAGTCGACGTCTCATTTTCCTCGAGCAGGCTGGCGTGGGCGATCCCCATGGCGGTGTCGGCGATGGCGCAACAGACTCCGCCGTGGACGGTGCCCATGGGATTGTAATGCTCGGGTCCGGCGGCGATCTCGATGACGGCGACGCCGGCTTCGATCGAAACCGCGCGGAAGCCCATCATTTCTCCCAGAGGGATCGGATTTTGACCGGCGGCGAGCGCGGCGCGCATCTTTTCGAGTAAAGCCATGTCCTCTTACTGTATCGCGGGTGCGGCGCGATAGAATTACAAGCGTGCGTATCAATCCTGTAAAGAAGGCCCTGGGAGAAGGGCGGCTGCAACTCGGCACCAATTTTGGACATTTTCGTTCGGTGGAGGTGCCGCGCATTCTGACGACCGCCGGATTCCATTGGGCGTTCATCGACTGCGAGCACGGCGTCTTCGATATCGAAACCGTCTACGACTTGTGCCGCGCGTCGATCGTGAGTGGACTGTCGCCCGTGGTGCGTGTCGCGAGCCTCGAGTATGACTTGATCGCGCGGGCGCTCGATTGCGGCGCCGAGGGCGTGATCTTTCCGCGAGTCGAATCGGTTGAGCTGCTGGAGCAGGCTGTGAGCTGGACGAAGTTCCCTCCGATGGGCGTGCGCGGGTACGGTTTGTCGGGTGTGCATTTGAACTACGCAAAAGCGTCGATCGGCGAGGCGATCACGCATTTGAATCGCGAGACGATGGTCGTGCTGCAGATCGAAACCGTGAAGGCGTTCGAGATGCGGGACGAGTTGCTGAGCGTCAAGGGCGTGGATACGGTGATGGTGGGCCCGGCGGATTTGTCGATTTCATTGGGAGTTCCGGGGGATTTCCAACATCCGAAGATGGTCGAGACGATGGAGAAGATTGTCGAGAGCTGCGTCGCGCATGGGATACATCCTGGCACGCAGACGCGGACGATCGGCCTTGCGAAGTTCTGGAAGGAGCGCGGGATGAAGTTCCTGGGCTGCTCGAGCGACATCGTGATGATGCTCGAAAGTGCGACGGGAATCGCGGGTGAATTATTGAAATGACGAGTCCGACGACGCGGTTTTCGGATCGGGCGGAGTTGTATGGGAAGTACCGGCCTGGGTATCCGGCGGGCGTTGTCGAGGCGCTACAGGCGGACGCCGGGTTGACGTCTTCGTCGATCGTCGCGGATATTGGATCCGGGACGGGGATTTCTACGCGCCTGCTCGCTCCGCATGTGAGTCTGGTGTACGCGGTCGAGCCGAATGCCGAGATGCGCGCGGAGGCGGAGCGTGACGAGCCGGCGAATGTCGTGAGCGTCGACGGCACGGCGGAGGAGACGGGCCTCGTGGGCGCCGCCGTCGATTTCGTAGTGGCCGCGACGGCTTTCCACTGGTTCAAGAAGGCCGAGACGCGGCGGGAGTTCCGTCGCATTTTGAAGCCGTACGGCCTGGTGGTGCTGCTGTGGAACATGCGGAAACGCGAAGGATCGAAGTTAGGCGAGGCGTACGACAAGCTGCTGCTGGAGTTCGGGACGGACTACAAGCCGGCGTTGATGTCGGACAAGTGGGGCAAGCCGGCGGGGGAATTTTTCGGAGGGCCGTTCGAGCATCGGACGATCCCGAATTTGCAGGACTTCGATTTTGAGGGATTCAAAGGGCGGCTGTTGTCGGCGTCCTACGCTCCGCTGCCGGGGCATGAGAAGTATGAGCCGATGATCGCGCGGCTACGCGAGATCTTCGACGAGTGCCAAGTGGATGGGCGGGTGCGGTTCGACTACGATACGCAGTTATATTGGGGTCGGATTTAGGGCTTCTGCTGTTCGTCGCGGATCGCTTCGAGTTCGGCCAAGACCTGTAGGTCTTTGGGGCGGCCGGCCGCCCGTTTCGACCGAATCAATTGATCGAGAGTCATGCAAAGGCATTTGCTTCCGAAGAGCTCGACCGTCTTCGCTCCGGGCGCAAGATCTTCATACCGGCCACCGCCTGGAATCTCGCCGAGTACGTCTACCAGACCGAGTGATGTTGTGAGAGTGTAGTTGAGCCCGTGATGCAGAGTTGCCCGATTCCAGGTGAAAGGCAGACCCGGAGGCGCGCCGCGCAAATAAGGGTGAGATCCAGCGAGCGCGGCTATCAGACGGTCCAAATTTTCGGTCGATCGTTGGTAAACGATGTCCACATCCTGGGTGTAGTGGGCAGATCCGTGAACAATCGCCGCAAGACCGCCGATCACGATGAAAGAGACGTGATGAGACGTGAGTTCGCCAAGCACCGCCTCAAAATCTGTCATCGCCCTTGGCCGGACTTTTCTTGCTGCCGCAGTTTGCGACCAGCCTCTCGAGCTTCGTCGACAAACCGGGCGACCGCCATCGCATTTCGAACCCGCTCGTCAGGCGTCAGCTTCAGATTCTCGCGAAACAGCGTGCGGTCGACATCCTTCTTAAAGGCTTCGATTACGGGATCGGGATCGAGCGAGATGGGTACCCATTCCATACTTTTATTCTAATTGACGACGCGCTCGATGATCGTTGCGTTGGCCATGCCGAAGCCTTCGCACATCGTCTGTAAACCGTAGCGGCCGCCGGTGCGCTCGAGGATGTTCACGAGCTTCGTCATGAGAACGGCGCCGGTCGCGCCGAGTGGATGGCCGTGGGCGATCGCTCCGCCTTGGATGTTCACGCGGGTCATGTCGGCGTCGTACGCCTTCGCCCAGGCGAGCACCACGCTTGCAAATGCTTCGTTGATTTCGACGGCGTCAATGTCGGAGATTGAGAGTCCAGATTTTGCAAGCGCACGTCGGGTGGCTTCGATCGGGCCGTCGAGCATCAGCTCGGGATCGCTGCCGACTACTACGCGGGTCATGATGCGGGCGCGCTTGCGGAGTCCGTGTTGCTCGCAGGCGTCCGCTGAGGCGAGCAGCAACGCCGCCGCTCCGTCGGAGATCTGGCTTGCGTTGCCGGCGGTGACGACGCCATCCTTCTTGAAGATTGTCGGCAGCGTCGCCATCTTCGCAGGATCGATCGATGCGCGGACGCCTTCATCGCGAGTGAGTCCGGCGACGGGGAAGATCTCGCGGGACGTAAAGCAGGCGGCGGCCGCGGCGGAGGCGCGAGCGTGACTTTGGGCGGCGTAAGCGTCCAGCTCCTCGCGCGACAATCCCCACTTCTCGGCGAGTAGCTCGGCGGACCAGCCCTGGTGGACGATTGGATATGGGAACGTCTTCTGAAAGTCCTCACTGAAATTCGCGTCGCTGCCCATAGGGACGCGCGACATCATTTCGACTCCGCTCGCGATCACCACATCCATGTCGCCGGCGGCTATGGCCTGGGCGGCGAAGTGGATCGCCTGCTGGCCGGAACCGCAGAACCGATTGATTTGCGTGCCTGGAGTCTCAATCGGAAAACCGGCCTGCAACGCTGCGACTCGGCCGATCACGGCACCTTGCTCACCGATCGGAGTGACGCAGCCGGTGATCACATCCTCAACGTGACGTTTTTCAATTCCAGCTTTTTGAACGCATTCACCCAGAGTTTGCGCGAGTAAGTGTATAGGGTGGACTCCGTGCAGAGCGCCATCGGGGCGTCCACGTCCGATTGGAGTGCGGATTGCTGAAACGATATAGACATCTCGGGGCATTGCTGTCAAATTATACTTCGAAGATGGGAGTCACGTGCTAATCACCGATCGAGTTCGCAAGCGTCTGCAGTGGGGCATTCTAGCGGCAATCATCGCCATGGCGATGGCCGCGGGGAGCATCTTTTGGAAAGCGTCGCGGGCCGTTGACGAGTCGCGGGAGGCGCTCGAATCCAGGGGAAAAATGCAATTCGCCGCTGTGAAGCTCGATCGCAAGCCGGCCGCGGGATTCGAAGCCGTGAGCGCTCCGGCAGTGTTTGAAGACGCGGCGATTTTTCATGGACATATTTTCATTTGTGGCCACGCGGGATTATCGGAGTTCGATGCGGACGGAAATCCGGTGGCGCGATTCCGGCCGGGATTTGAATTGCCGGCGGCTCCGCTTGTGCGAATGAACACGGGCGTGGCAGCGGATGCACACGAACAGGAGTTGTATATCGCAACGGCGGGCGAAGGATTGCTCGCATACGATGGACGCCAGATGCGGCAGATCCGCGCGGCGTCGGCGCCGCTGCGCAAGTTGACCGCGGTGCTGGTCGCATCGAACGGCAAGATCCTCATGGGCACTGAGAAAGACGGCGTACTTGCGTATGACGGCAAGCGTCTCGAACCGCTGCATGCAACGTTGAGTGGCATTCCGGTGACGGCACTCGCGGGGAGCGATTCTGATTTGTGGATTGGCACGTTGGACCGTGGATTGCTTCATTTCATCGCGGGACGGCTCGAGAGTTGGAAGGAAGCGGACGGAATGCCGGATGCGCGCGTGACATCGATCGAACAGGCGAATGACGCTGTGTATGCGGGGACTCCGCTGGGTGTGGCGGAGATCCGCAATGGGAAGGTCGCGCGGGTGCTGGGGCAGGGATTGTTCGCCGAGACGCTGCTGGCGCGGGGCGAGACGTTGTACGTCGGGACGCTCGAGGATGGAACAGTCGAGCTGGGTTTGAATTCGAAAGTCGCGAGGCCGCGCAGGAAAGAGCGGCCGGCATTGGGGCAAACCGTGGTCAAGCGTCTGTTTGTCGAAGGCGAGCGGATGTTCGAATTGCGCGAGGACCGGCTCGAGTCGAACGGACTCGCCGTGCTGAAGCGCGATCCGTCCTTATTGAAGGACAACAACATTACAGCGCTCGCGCCTGATGCCGACGGACGGCTGTGGGTCGGATACTTCGACAAAGGCCTCGATATCGTCGACAAGACAGAGAGCCGGCACGTCGAGAACGACAATGTTTATTGCGTCAACCGGATCGTCCATGATCGCGAGCGCAAGCGCACCGGGGTCGCGACGGCCAATGGATTTGTGCTGTTCGATTCGACTGGCGCGCAGCGGCAGGTGCTGACGAAGTCCGACGGGCTGATCGCGAATCATGTTACGGATGCGCTGCTCGAAGCCGATGGCTCGTGGACGCTGGGGACTCCCGCTGGTGTGACGTTCTTCGAGAACGGCCACGCGAGCAGTATCTTTGCGCTGCAAGGCCTCGTGAACAATCACGTGTACGCATTGGGCGAATGCGGTGGGCGGATGGTGGTCGGAACTCTGGGTGGCGTTTCATTGCTCGATCATGGGCTGATCAAGGCGAGCTTTACGACCGCGAACTCCGCGTTGAGGCATAACTGGATCACCGCGGTGACCGGATATCCGAATGCTGTCACGAATGGGTGCTTTGTGGGTACATACGGTGCAGGGGTCATGGCGCTTGATCGCGACGGGCGGTGGAGTGCGTTCTCGGATATGCCGAAATCGGTCGAGGTGAATCCGAATGCGATGTTGTCGACGGCGCGCGCGGTGTACGCAGGGACGCTCGGCAAAGGATTGGCCGTTTACGATGTGGGGCGCGAGCGATGGACATTTGTGACCGACGGATTGCCGTCTTTGAATGTGACGGCGGTGGGAACGGACGGCAACGGCGTCCTCTATATAGGAACTGATAACGGATTGGTGCGCGTCGGGGAAAGCGCGCTAATTCATTAAGGGCAAGAGATGAAAAAACGATGGTTGGGGACGGTGGCGTTAGGCTTGGTGTCGTCGCTCGCATTTGGCGACATCGGCGTGCTGCTGCCGGGGGACAAAACGGAACCGGATCCGAACTTCCTCGCGATTGAGGAGATGGCGATCAAGATCACCATTCTGAACGGCAATGCGAAGGTCAGCATCCGGCAGGTGTTCGGCAACCGCAAGGAAACCGTGCAGGAGGGGACGTTCGTCTTCGCGCTTCCTTCGCACGCGCTGATTTCCGATTTCGCGGTGTGGGACGACGTGACGCGCATTCCCGGCGTGATCCTCGAGCGGAAACGCGCCGAGGAGTTATACAACGAGATCCGCGCGCAGGCAATCGATCCGGGGCTGCTGCAGCAGGGCCAGCCGGGCGATGATTCGACCAAGCAGGCATCGGTGTTCAATGCGAAAGTCGTGCCGATTCCGGCCTACGGCAACAAGCGGCTCGAGATGGAATATCAAGAGCGGATCCAGGTGGATGGGCTCGAAGGATACTTCGCCATTCCGCTGAAGCCGGATATGTTCAAGGCGCAGATGGTTGGAAAGCTCTCGATCGAGTTCGAGATGAAGTCCAACCACGACCTCAAGAATTTTGAAATCACCAGCAAGACCCTGCCGTTGCGGATCTCCGCGCGCACGCCGAATCGCGTTGTGGGGCGGTACGACGGGCGCAATGTTCAATTGACTGAGGATTTCGCGGTCACCTACGCGCTTGATGCGTCGAAAGGCGATTCGCTCGCGGTCGCGGCTTATAAGGATGGAAACGAGCCTGGGTATTTCGAGGCGTCCGCGCTGTTGGCGATTCCGGCGAAAGCCACGGGCGCGATCGCGGAAGGGCCGGCGAAAACGGTAGTCGCGCTGTTCGATGCATCAGTCTCCATGCAGTGGCAGAAGCTCGAGCAGAGTTACGTGGTGCTCGAGTCGCTGCTGAAGAGTTTGCGGCCACAGGATAAATTCAACGTGCTGCTGTTCAATTCGGATGTCGTGTCGTTCGCGGCGAGTCCGCAGCCGGTGTCGACGGCGGAGGTCGAGAAGGCGCTTGCGTTTGTGAAGTCCTCGCGGCTGCGCGGCGGAACGAATATGCAGGCCGCGCTGGACGCGGGTTTGAAGCAGACGGGCGCGGACAGCTACCTGGTCTTGATCGGCGATGGCGGAGCGACGCGCGGCATTATCCAAACCGGCAAGTTGTCGGAGTGGTACAAGGTGCAATGGAAAGCGAAGCCGGAGTTGCAGAGGCCGCGCACGTACGTGTTTGGCGTCGGCGACGATGCGAATCAGGTGCTGCTGAAATTCCTCGCCGAGCAGGATGGCGTGTTCGAAATGGTTCGGTCGAGCGAGCCTATGGATTTCAAGTTGAAGGTCTTCCTGTCGAAGATCGGATCGCGGCCGGTTGAGAATCTGCGGCTCGCGGCTCCAGCAGGAACGGAACTGGTGTACGCGCTCGATCAAGCGGTGTTTCCAGGGTCGGCGCCGGCCTGGGTCGGTCAATATACGAAGCCGGGGAAAGCGGACTTCGCAGTGTCAGCGGTAAGGGAAGGGAAGCCGCTTGCGGCGCAGGCGAGCGTCAATCTGCCGGCGCAGAATACCGAGTTTCCATACCTGCCGCGCGAGTGGGCGAAGGCGCGAGTCGATGCGCTGCTCGACAAAATCAATCGCGAGGGAGAGGATCAGGCGTCGATCGATGAGATCATCCGGTTGTCGCGCAAGTATAAATTCGTGACGCCGTATACGTCGTTCCTGGCGGCTCCGCGATCGTTGTTGCGGCCGCGGTTGATTCGTCCGGGGGATCCGGTATTGAGGATCCGCACGGATGCGGCGATTCAATCTGTCGTTGCGCTGTTCCCCTTTGGATTGGTGAAAAAACTGCGGTACCTCGAGCACGAGGACATCTGGCAGACGCGATTCCTCGCGCCAGACGATATGAAGGATGGCACGTATCACGTCCAACTGCTGCTGCGCGATCGCGACGGGCGTGTGTATCGCGAGTCGAAATCGTTCGTGATCGCGAGCACCGGGCCGGTCGTGCGGGCGAAGCTCGACAAGGACCACTATCGCGGCGGCGATGTGATTGCGCTGAAGGTCAGCGCTTCTGAAACGACACGCACCATCACGGCGCGGCTCTACGGAGCGATGCCCGCGCGGCTGCAATGGAATTCGGAAATGAAATCGAACACGGGGCATTTGCAGGTGCCGGCGGCGCTGCCTGCGGGGCGGTATGTGGTGACGGTGACGGCCGAGGACTTCGCGCATAATATCGCGAGCCAGGAGGTTGCAATCGATGTCGTTCCGTAAATCCATTTCATGGAAGGCCGCGATTCCGGTGGGTCTGCTGGCCATGGCGTTCTCGGCGCACGGCACACTCGAGCGTTGGGTCGAGAACATCGAAGCCGGGAATCGGCTGGATGGCGTTTTCTTCCGGTCCTACACGGTCGCGAACGGGTTGACCGTCATCGGACGCAGGCCTCCGAAGGAGGCGCGTGCAGAGTTAACGAAGCTCATCGATCAATCGCCAGCCGAGGCGGATCTGGTTTCGCTGCGGGCGATGGAGGAGGAGAAGCAACTCGACTTCGCGGCGGCTGAGGCGGATTGGAAGAAGTGCGTCGATCTCGCGAAGGACAAAGCGGCGGCGGATTTGTCGCTCGCGGATTATTACCATCGGCGACTGATGACGCGCGAGGAGATCGCCGTGTTGCGGGCGGCGGCAGCGGCTCCGCCGGCGGCGGGGGAAGCGGAACTTAGCGCGTCCAGTCAAAAGGCCTGGCTCGCGTTCGAGCGGATCGCGGTGCTGATCGATGCGCAGGCACTCGATACGGCGGTTGCGACCGATTTGTATCAGGCGTGGGTAGCGCGCTATCCGAAGGAGCCGGAGGCGTACCGGCGCGCGTGCATGCAACTGATCCGGCGGAAGCAATTCGCCGCGGCTGAGCAGGTGCTGGCCGGTTTCGAGCGTCAGTTTCCGAATAGCGTCGAGTTCCCGACGCAGGCTCGCGCGGGCATAGAACTGGCTCGCGGATCGGCCGATCGTGCGCTGGCCATTTATGAAAAGTCGTTCCGGCCGTTGTGGGCGGACGAGCTTGCATCCGGTTATTTCGGGCTCTTGAAGGAAGAAGGGCAGTTTAAGAAATTCAACGATCGTATGCGGGCGGAGATCGCGGCGCATCCGACGGACTTGACGCCGGCGGCGAAGCTCTACTATTACTTCCGCCAGCAGACCGATTCAGGCAGTGCGGCACGGGCGCTCACCGATTTCCGGAAACGGAAGGAAGCGGCTAAGTCCCCGTGGACGGCGACTGAGGATGAGACGCTCGCGACTCTGTTCAGCCGCACCAATCAATACGACGATGCGGCGCGGCATTTTCATGCTTTGTACGTGCATCCGAATGCGACACCGGCGCAAGTTGAGATGGCGCTCGCGTCGATCGTCGATCTGTTGTTGAGCGCGGCTGAGCAGCCGGTGGAGATCGGCGCGGGCGAGCTTTCCTACTATCGCGACATCGCGACCATGGACCGGTCGCCAGGATATTTGAATGGCGTTCTGTCGTTGTTGTTGAACGATCAGAATCCGGCGGCTTCGTATCAGAAGCAGAACGATCAGGCGCTGTCGTACTTCCATCGGGTGAAGGCGGCGCAACTGGATGTACTGTTCGAGCGCAAGTATCCACAGTCGGAGCGGCGCGCGCCATTGCGGGCGCGGCTGATTCAGGTTTATGCGACCTATGGCGATACGCAGGCCGTGATCGACAACGGCAAGCTGTTCCTCACAGCGTTCCCGAAGGCCGGTGAGCGGACCGAGGTCGCGCTTTCGATGGCCGATGGCTATGCGCGCCTCGGGAAGACGAACGAGGAGTTTGTGTTGTATCGCGACCTGCTGGTCGAACTCGCAGCTAAAGCCGGCGGCAAACCGATTGGAGCGGTGGCTCCCGATCATCAGGAGCAAGCGAAGGAAGGTTCGACGGACGATCCGCAGCAGCCGGCAGCCGATCAGAATCAGGACCGCGCGCTGCGCCAGGTCGATCACGCCGGGCTGGCGACGGCGAAGGCGGATGCGGGTGTGGGTTCGCAGGATTACGTGCGCGTTCTCGATCGGTACCTGGCGCGTCTCGTGTCGATGAACCGGATGACTGATGCGCTGCGGGTGTATCGGAACGAACTGGCGCGGAACTCCGGAGATCCGGGATTGTATGAGCGATTCGCGGTGTTCCTTGATCAGAATAAGCTCGACGCCGAGATCGAGAAAGTCTATCGCGATGCGATGCAACGCTTCCCGGAGGACACGAATTGGAGTCACAAACTGGCGCGCTGGTACCTGCGCGAGAAGCAAGGCGCGAAGTACGCGGAGCTGACGCGGCAAGTAACGAAAATCTTCTCGGGCACCGATTTGCAAGCGTATTTGGAGATGACGTCGGGCAGATCGTACATCGGCGCACAGATGTATTTGCAGGTGAATCAATATGCGCATCAGCGATTCCCTCACAACCTGGCGTTCGTGCGCAATCTGCTGACGGCCTATTCGACGCGCGGCACTACGAATGCCGCCGGCTATGAACAATTGCTGCGCGAGAACTGGTACCACGCGCCAGACTTGCGGGCGCGATTCTTCGAGATGCTGTCACGCACGAAGCGGCTCGATGCGGAACTCGCATCGCTGCGGACGATGAAGCCGGATGCGGATTCAAATCCGGCGGCGGCGCAGATGCTGGCGGAAGCGGAAGTCTGGAAGACGAACTACGAAGCGGCGGCGCAGCCCTTCCGGCTGCTCGCGGCGAGCTATCCGGCGGAAACGGTGATGGACGATCGCGCGGCGTCGTTGCAGCGTTCGTTGAATCGCACCGAGGCGGCGGAGTTGATCGAAGCCAATCTGGCGAAGGCCAATCCTCGCAGCCGCGACATACTGACGCGCATGGGCGAGATCGAGGCGGACCGGGAACGCTACGATCGCGCGGCTCCTTCATGGCGCAAGATGGTGGCGATCGAGCCGGGCAAATCGGAAGGTTATCTCGAAGCCGCTACCGTGTTCTGGGATTATTTCCAGTTCGACGATGCCATGAAAATGATCGAGCAGGCGCGGATGAAGTTGGGGAATCCGGCGCTGTTCGCTTATGAAGCGGGTGCGATCCACGAGAATCAGCGCGACTATCCGGCGGCGCTCGAAGAATACGCGAAGGGCGCGCTCGCCGAGGGAGCGGGGCAGTCCCGCGAGCGTCTGCTGCGGCTAGGCAAGCGCAAGGCGTTTGCCGCGCAAGTGGAGGCGATCACGAGGCGGATCGGGGCGTCGCAGAAATCCGCGAACATCGAGTTGCGGATCGCTTTCCTCGAAGGCCAGACGCGGCCGGCCGATCTCGAGCGGTACCTCGGCGAGACGCTGTCCGCGGCGACTTCGCCGGAGATCATTTCGCTCGTTGAGACTTCGGCCCGGCAGAACGAGGTGAAAGATCTGTTGCGGCGCGTGATCGAGCGGCGGATCGCGATGACGACGGATCCGGTCGAGCTGTTGCGCGAACGTATGGAGCTCGCGCGATTCTTTGAGAATCAGCGCGATCTTCCGAAAGCGGCGGCGGTGATCGATGCGATGTACCGTGAGAATCCGGCGATCGCAGGAGTGATCCGCGCCTCGGTGAGTTATTACTGGCGCAATCAGCAGCCGGCGCGCGCCGTCGATTTATTGGTCGAGGCGGCGAACCGCTCGCAGGAGCCCTATCAAGATCGCTTCCGTTTCGAGGCGGCGCAGAAGGCCATCGAGAGCGGTGCGTACGATCGCGGTCAGCAGTTGATTTCGGCGCTGCTCGAGAAGGAGCCGTATCGCGCAGATTACCTGGCCGTGAGCGGCGATTTGTATGCGCGCCGCGGTGACGACAACAGCCTGCGGACTTACTATCTGAACACCATCGAAAGTCTGCGGAAATCTCCGCTCGGGGCGGATGAAAAAATCGCCCGCGTGGCGGAACTGCGGCGGTCTCTGATTCCGGTTTTGACGCGGCTGAAGGACTTCGCCGGCGCGGCTGATCAGTACATTGAGGTCATCAATCGCTATCCGGAAGATGAAGGACTGGTTCGCGAGGCGGCGCTGTATTCGATCCAAAACGGGCAACTCGACCGGCTGAAGAATTTCTACACGAAGACCGCGGCGACGGCGTCGCGCGATCACCGGTGGCCGATCGTGCTCGAGGAGATCGAACTGCAGGCGGAGAATTATCCGGCGGCGCTCGAGTGGCTTGGCAAGGCGCGGGCGATCCGCCCCGAGCGTACGGATTTCTTAGCGGCAAAGGGTCCCATCGAAGAGCGGCTGTTGCGGTTCGATGAGGCGGCGAAGACATATGCGATGTTGTGGGAACTGACGTATCACGATCCGTCGTGGATGACGAAATGCGCTGAGCAATACGAACGATTGGGACGGCACGCGGATGCCGTGGCGGCGATCCGCAAGGCGTACATTGAAGGACGTCCTGAGACTCCGGATAACTACTTGTCGGCGGCGACGCTCGCGAACGAATGGAATCTACTCGACGCTTCGCAGGACTTCCTCGATAAGGGGATGGCGATCGGCACGAAGGGTAACTCGAACTACAGTGCGCTCGAGGCATTTCAAGGGATGCTCGCGGTACGCCGGCACGTGGCGGCGCCGGCGCTCGCGAAGGATACGCCTGCTGCGTCGGCGACGCGTTGGGGCGAGGCTGTGGCGCAGTATGCGACTCCGGAAGAGAAGGCGGCGATTGAGCGAAAGCTGAGCGTGGCAACAGGTTCCCAACTCGCATCGGCGGCTGGTTTCGTGGAGCTTCTGACGCGCTGGCAGCCGGTGGTGATCGACGGCACATTGAATCAACGTTGGCTCGAACTCGAGCGTTTGCGCGGGAAGATCGCCGAAATCGGTCCGCAGCTCGAGGCGGCCTCGAAGAACGGGACGCTCAAAGTCCAACAGCGGGACGCGCTGCTCTTCCAGGCGCGGCAGTTTTACGCGCAGAGTGGCGACAGCGCGGCTGAGCTGCGGCTGCTCGAGCAGAGCCGGGCTAACGATGAGCAGGATGGCCGATTCGTTACGCGTTACGCCGATCTGGCCGCGCTCGATCGAAAGCAGGCGCTTGCCATCGTGGCGAGCGATCCGAATCCGGCGATGCGGACCGCGGTGGCCGATCAGATGATGAGGAATGCGCAGGCGTCCGAGGCGTTCGCGATCGTGCAGGCGCGCGGCACTGGACTCAAGCCGGTTTGGACGAAAGGCTACACGGCGCTCGTCGGCGTTTATTACGACGTGCGGACTCCGTTCGTGCGAACCGCATTTCAAGGAGTGCTGGGTCCGGAAACAATCGGCGAGCAGTTGGGCCATCAGCCGAATGCGGACGAACAGGCGGCAGGTGCGAACTGGTATTACTATGCGGCGCGCTACGGCGAATATTTGACGACGGGCAACGATCAGGCCGGTGAAGACTACATGCTCACGCGGCTTGAATTGTCGCCGGGCTCGGCGGGCGGTTATCAGGAACTGGCCGATTTCTATGAGGAGTATGGCCAGCCGAAACGGGCGCTGCTTGAATACGATTACGAGCAGCAGCTCGATCCTGAGAGTCCGGTGCCGCATGCGCGGAAGGCGTCAATCCTGGCGTCGTCGGGCGACATGGCCGGAGCCCGTGGCGAGTGGAAGCTCGCGATCGACAGCTTCGAGAGCGCGTTCAACAAAGGTGCGGCGGCGACATGGTGGACCGATCTGGCCTCGCTGTTGAACGACATGGGGAAATACAAATCCCTGGGGCCCATGCGCGAGGACGTGAGCCGTTTGCTGCGGGCGCACTTCAAGAGAAATGGCGCGTACAACTCCGAGCCGCTGGTGCAGGCGATATTTGATGCGGCGGGGGATCCGCAGGCGGGCGTCGAATGGCTCGCGGATCTGAGCCAATCGGCACCTGATCCGAATCTGATTCTCGATCTGGCATTGAAGTCGGACTGGCTGCCGGAAGCGCAGCGTGACGTGCTGTATGCGCGGGAAATCCAGACTGCTGAGTCGAAGGCGAACGCGGCGATGGGAGATACGAAAGTCTATCTGCGCGAGCGTGTGGTGTCGTTGCAACTGGCGCGCATACACGACCTGATGGATCACGGCAACGTTGCAATGGCCGAGAAGGCGCTGCAGGAATTGCCGCAGCGAGTCGTTGAGGCCAATACGAAGGAACTGGGAGCGATCCAGATCCGCATCGCGGCCAAGCGCGGGACGCTCGCCGAGTTGTTGGCGAAGTATCAGCGCGACGCCGAGCACGCACCCGGCGCCGACGTTCTGCAGGCGGCGGCGACCGAGCTACGCAACGGCGGCGACGAGAAAAATGCGAACACGGTGCTCGCGTTCATGTACGGACGCGAGATCGCGAACCGCAATTTCACGGCTCCGAATTTCCTCGGACTGGCGGAAGTGAAGCTCGCGAATAACGATCTCGCGGGGGCTCTCGAATTGTTGCGGCGCATGAACCTGATGGTGGGCGCGCCGTTCCAATACCTCGCCGAATCGGGATCGCTCTTGTGGCGCACCGGCCATTTGAAAGAAGCCGGGGATTACTACGATCAACTGGTGAAAGTGCGGCCGTGGGATTGCGATCAGCGTCTTGATGACGTGCTCGTGAAGCTCGAAGCGGGAGATAAAGGACAGGTGACGGAACTCGCAGCGATGGTGAAGAATCCGGTTGCGGCTTATGCGACTCGGCTGCGGGCGGCGGCGGCGATCCGCAAGGCGGGCGGCATCGATGGACTGAAATCCGGTACCGGCGAGCTCGATCTGATCGCTGGGAAGTCGACGATCACCGAGGCGCAGGCGAGCCAGCCGTTCTACATTCCGGCGCGGTTGCTCGCGGCACGCGAGGCGCAGGATCCGGCGGTGCGATTCCGCTTGTTGACGGCCGCGGTGTCGATCGCGCCGACTGCCGCTGGACGTCCTCGGCTCGAGTTGTTCCGCTCGGCGGTTGAGACCAAGCATTGGTATCTGGCGAATTCGCTGTTCACGGGCAGCGAGTTCGAAAGTTCAGTACCGCATGATGAGCGCGTGGCCTTGCTGAAAGGCATGATCGAGATCAAGCAGCACACGGGCGAATTGTCGAGCGCGCTCGAATACCAGACTCAACTGCTTGCCTTGCTCGAAGGCAGCGAGAAGGCGGCACTCGAGCGGGCAATTGATGCGCAGAAGGCGCAAATCGAGAGGCGGAGCGAAAACGACGGGCGGCGTGTGGTGATCAGCGAGTCGATTGTGCCGGCGCAAATCGTGAAGGCGCGAGTGAAGGGTTCGAACGGAGGCGTCCAATGAGAAGGCGCATTGCAATTGGGGCGGCATCGTTGTTGACGGGGATCGCGGCGTGGCTGGGCGCGCAGGCGCTCGCGCCAGTGAAGCCGGCATCGGAGCTGATGCCCTCCGGGGCGCTGTTTTACGTCGAGGCCCACGACTTCGCGAAGCTGGTCTCCGCGTGGGACTCCTCACCGGAGCAGAAGGCGTGGCTGGAGAGCGCGAACTATCAATCGTGGACGCGGTCGCACTTGGCTGTGCGGCTGGCGGATGTCCGCAAGAGTTACGCCGAGGCGGCGGAGGTGGCGGAAGACGCGCCGTTCCTCGATGGCGTAGCGGGACAGGAGTCCGCGGTGGCGTTCTACAACATCGGGAAGCTCGAGTTCCTGTACATCACGCGGCTCGAGTCCGCGCGGTTCGCTGGCAGCGTGCTGGGCAAAATCAAGCAGAAGTTCGAAGCGCGCAAAGCCGCGGGGCACGATTATTTCGTGTTGTCGAAAGGCGAGAGTACGATCGCGTTCGCGCTGGTGGACGACCGGTTGCTTCTCGCGACTCGCGAGGATCTCATTTCATCCTCGCTGCGTTTGCTCGCGGGCGAGAAGATCGGTGCTCTGCGCGAAGAGCGTTGGTTCGACGATGCACTCGCGAAGGCTCCCACGGGCGAGGTGCCCGACATCCGCTTCGTAGCGGATCTCGACCGCACGACGAAGACGCACCAGTTCCGTTCCTATTGGGTTCATCGGAACGTCGACGAAGTGAGGCAGTTCGCCTCTGAGGTCGCGGACCTGAAGTTGAACACATCCGACATCCACGAGCGCCGCGTGTTTGTGAGGCGCGAGACGCAGCAGGAAGGGCTTGAGAAGTTCGAACCGGCGGTCGACGACGTGCTGCGCTATGCGACGCCCGATGCAGGCTTCACACAGGCGATCGCGAGGCCCGATGCCGGCTTGGTGGCGAGCCTGTTGGGCGAGAAATTGTTCGGACATACCAAGTCCACGGGGCAGTCGGATCGGGTGAAGTTCGCTCCCGGAGCGGCAGTGGGCAGCGAGGCCGGCGGCGAGGATGATTACGAGACTCGCGTCGATGCGCCGGTCGTTGCCGAGACGTTGACCAATACATTCGCACCGCTCGATGATCTGGCGAAGAATACGGATGCGCTGATGCAGGCAGGGATCAGCCGCTCAGGTACGGGCGAGGTCCTGCCGGGGCTCGACTCAGCGGTCGCGTTGCACGGCATCGCGGATTGGAAGCCGGAAGATGTGAAGCGGACATTGGGCGACGTTGCGAGCAGCTTATGGTCCGTCGGACCGCGCGGCTTGCAGTGGATGGATCGCAATGGAGTCAGCGAATTGAATTCCGTGTCCCCGCTGCGGTTCACAATCGACGGGCGAGTGCTGGTGATAAGCACGTCGCCGGAACTGATGACGCACATGTTGGCCGGCAGGCGGAAGACGGTAGGAAGTCCGGCAGGGGCGTCCTACACGGCGACGCTGCGGTACGGTCAGGAATTGCCAGGCTTCGCGCGGATGATGCGGCTGATGGATTATCCGTCGCTGCCGCAAGGCCAGCAGCAAGACGCGCGCGAGCCGCTATTTTTTTCCGAGAACATGCTCAGCCTGATGAGTTCGTTGGGGCGTCTCGACTCGGCGGCGATTACCTCGCGTGACACGGGCACGCTGGTCACTGAGTCCGTCGTCTACCGAAAGAAATGACGCGGCGGGAGTGGATCGCGGCGGCCCTCGCGCAGACAGCGTTTGCGGACGCCGGTGTCGAGAAACTGGTGATCGAAGCGGCGACTGGACGCGTCGTCGAATCCGGCTTCGCGAAGTCGCAGCGTCAGCCGGTGGGCTCGCTCGTGAAGGTCTTCACCGCGCTCGCCTACGGAGCGCGCCATCAGTACCAATATCCGGAAGTGGTGTGCAAAGGCACGTCGACGGGCTGCTGGTATGCGGCCGGACACGGGCGGATGAATCTGGTGACGGCGATTGCGCATTCCTGCAATAGCTATTTCCTGGCCTTGGCGCGCGACACCGGCATGCAGGATGTTGCACTCGTGTCATCGAGCTACCGGATTGCGGCTCCGCTAGTCGACTCGCCCGAAGCCAGGATCGGACTCGGACGCGGATGGCTCGAGCGTCCCGAAGCGATCGCACTCGCGTACCTGACGCTCGCCGCGCGGAGGCGCGAACCGGGCGTCCCACTGATCATCGAAGGCTTGCGCCAATGCGCCCGAGTTGGAACAGCGCGGGTCTGCGGCGAAGGCGTGCTCGCAAAAACGGGCACGTCAGTGTGCGTCCATCATCCGTCCATGCCGGGGGACGGATGGGCGATCGGCTTGTTCCCGGAGGAAGGTCCGCGATACGCTGTACTGGTGCGCCAACACGGTGTGCCGGGCGCGACGGCCGCGGTTCAACTGGCTGGAAAGATCAGGGCGCTCCGGGAAGGGCGATGAGGTTTGCCGGCTGCGGTGGCATTGGCGGCGACGGTGTCGATCGGGGTGTTCGGCCTGTTCCATCCTCATGAACTGGACGTCGCACCGTGGGGAGCGTCGCGGGTCGAGGTGCGGTGCCCGGGCTTTCAGAAGATCCTCGAGGGCGCCGCAGTCGCGCGGCTCGTGGCCGGCTGCGCCGCGGCCGGACTCAAGGGCGCGGATACAGACTTCCTATTGAGCGTCCCAGGACGGATCCGCCGCCACTATCGCGGGACTCTGAAGATCACGCAGGCGTCCGGCGAACTGATCGCGTCAGTAACGATGGCGCTCGAGACGGCGGTCGCGTCAACGGTCGCCGCGGAGGCTCCTCCGGATGCGGCGTCCGCGATGCTGGAAGCTCAGGCGATCGTGACACGATCGTACTTCGCGGCAGGGCGGGGAAGGCATCGCGATTTCGATTTCTGCGACACGACGCACTGCCAGTTCTTGAGGGATCCGCCGCCGGAGGATTCGCCCGCTGCGCGCGCGGCGCGAGCGACGGCCGGACGAGTGCTGACGTTCCATGGTCATCCATTTGCGGCATTTTATTCCGCCCGGTGCGGTGGACTGCTCGCGCCGCTGCCGTCCGCAAGTGTGGGGACGGACGAGTATCCGTACTACGCCGTGCGGTGCGAGTATTGTCTACGGCATCCTTTGGAGGCCAAGGTGAAAGGCAGAACGGTGCCGCGTCCGCACCATCACGGGATGTGCCAAATGGGTGCGGCGGACATGGCGAAGCAGGGTCGGACTGCGCAGGAGATCCTGGCGCACTATTATCCGGGGGCGGAAATCGAGCGTTAAAACCCATCCCAAACCAGCGCCGCGAACAGGCTCCTTGTGACGAATCCCATGGATCTATAGAGCTCGATTGCCGGATTCGCTGATGTCACCGTCAGGCTCACCCTATCGAAGCCCTGCTCCGCCATCGCCGCCATCGACCGCCGCATCAGTTCGTAACCGAGCCGGGAATTGCGCGCTTCCTTCCCTACACACACTTGCGTAACATGGCCGATGTCCTGGCCTACCACGCTCGCAAGCAGCATCCCTACCATGCGCCGAGTTGTGGCATCGCGGGCGCAAAACGACGCGGAGGGGTAGAAGCTACCGCAGCCGGGATACTGGACGATATTCCCCAGAAATGTCCGTGCTCCGCTGGGAGTGCGATAGAGATCGTTGATGGTTCCGTCCACGTGACCCTGATAGGATCTCGCCAGCAAGACCGCCGATTCATCCATGCTGGCCGGAGTCCACGGTTCGAAGAAGACCGGATACCGAGGCGTCACGGGGTCCAGGCTTTGGACGGCCTCAAGACTGGTTTCCATGAATTCGCGCTGATGCGCCTGCAACCACTCCTGCCGGGGGTAGCGGCGCGTCATCGGATCATCGAGCAGCATCAATTGCGCCTGTACGCGGCGGACGCCCCAGGTCTTGAAGAGCTCCGTGAGGGATGCGTCGAGCAGCAGATCCTCGTTGCGATGGTTGCGATGGGCGGCCGTCACGTAGAGTCCACCGATCGTGGATTTCCGGTCCTCAATCACGTGATAGAGGTAGCCGATCGGCTTGCCACGCAACTGGAGAACGTAGCCGCCGAGAAGGTGGATCAGCTTTTGAATCAAGTCGGTGGAGG
>DASXZC010000010.1:0-9561 GCA_036502165.1 Bryobacteraceae bacterium | reverse complement strand
GCACTTGAAGTCCGGCGAGTGCGGAAGGTTGGCTCGAGACGAGCATGTTGAGCGTAGTCTGAGGGCTGCCGTACATCGTCGCGGTCGCATCCGGCGCGGCTCCCACGGTGAGCAGCAGTCGCGCAATGGCGACTGCGTTCGGCGGTGATTTCTGAAGGTTTTGCTCGACGCCGTTCGCCGCGATGTAGTGGAGCAGCGTAGCGTGATGGGTACTTGGGGAACGCGCCTTGACGAGTGAGGGATCGTCACGAAGGATTTGCTCAAGAGCGGCAGCATCGCCGTTGACAATCGCCTCGACCGCTAATTCGAACGGAGCGTCCACACAGACTTACGGCAGCAGCAACAGATCCGGCATCATCGCCTGCGTCGGCTCATCAGTCGCCGCCTTGACGAAGTTGTTGTAGTGGATCGTCACAGTCGCCGGACCCCAGAACCGTGTTTCGGCTTGACTCTCGACCTGCTTGGGAACCGAATACCCATTCACGACCTGATAGTCGCGTACGAACTGCACACGCTTCAGGAACAGGGACGGGCTCTTCACGAAAATCCCCGATTCGTGGACAGGTAAACAAGTCTGCGCATCAAGCCAAATCTCGCCCTTAAACAGGTTCAATAGCTTCTTGCGCGGGGTGACGTGGAATACGTAAACCTGTTGGCCTAACCGATTTTCCAGTCCCTTATATTTGAATTTGTAATTCTCCGGAGTGATCGCGATCGCCGACGTGTCGGTGTGATCCTGCTCGCCTTGAATGAAACGCGCGATCACTTCTTTCTTAATCGTGGAATCGCCCGAGAAATGGAGGCGGTCCCAAGTGATTTTTCCGAACTTCGAAATCGTGCGCAGAGCTTCGAGACTGCCGTTTTTCTGCAGTTTTGGTAGAGAAGCGCTGATCTGCGCGTCCATCTGCAGGCCCGGTGACTTGTTATTCTGGGTGGCCGTCAAATAGCGATCAATGATCTCGCGGTGTTCATCAGCGGACGCCGAAGCAGGATCGAAACCTGGATCTATTCCTGCAAAGAGGACGCCACCCAAACTGAGGGCCGCAACTAAGTACGCGGGTACTTTCACGTTACCGACCAAACCTATTCCCTGGGTCAAAACCCAGAACCATTACTCTACCACATGGGATGAGCCGACCCGAGGTGAAGTTTCCTTTATTTTAGCGGGTTGCGCGGGGTTTTGTCCACATCGAAAAGCGTTATCCGAGAGCGCCTTCGGGAGCCGTTGAAACCGCCCTCCGTTCGAACCATTCCGGCCAGCAAATGGCTAAAAACAGGACAGTTATCAGCAGAGCAGGGCCGGCCGAGAAGGGCATAGGCAAGAGTGTCATGAAGTACGGAAATGGGACGACTGCAAGAGCGGATATCCAGCGTAAAGCGGGAGCCGCACCGGCATCGCAAACATTCTTCAGAATAGGCGCGAGCAGGTAGGCTACGTCGTATCCGAACGTGTGGGGCGAAATTAGTAATCCGCCGGCGATTGCTCCCCAGAACCAACGGTCGGCCGACGCCGTCTTGGGCATCAGCACTACCGTGGCTAAGACTCCAAGAATCAAAAGGATACGCGTTATCGGGTAATCGACGCCGAAGTTAATTGCGAGCGCATAAACGTTCACCATCAGCTCTGGTGATGGGTGCACGGCCTCGAACTTCGGATCCCTCAACAGTCCTATATAGGACTGCGGCGACGCCATGGCCACCGATATTGCGATGGCGAACAAGGCGGAGGGAACGTACCCCGCCAGGATCCGCCACTCCTTGCGCAGCAGCAGCACGACCGGAACTAACAAAAACAAATGGAATTTCCACAATAGGAACGCCAACAATACGCCGCAAAGTACCTTGCGGCCGCGTTCGAGCGCGCAAAAGGCCAGGATCGCTATGCCGGTGACGAAGGCGGTATCCTGGCCGTGCGCGATCCCGAAGCCGAGGGGGACGAAGAAGGCGCAATACACCAGCGCCTCCGAGCCGAATCTGCGAAACGCCCAGTACCAGATCGCGAATGCCGTCAGAATTCCAAATCCAACCCAAACCGCAAACGCGCCCTTCAGGGATAGCCAAGTGAGCGGAATATACAGAAGCGCCCAGAACGCCGGCCGCACGTAAGGCGTGACGACGGGGATCTCCGGCGCAAGCTGGTATTCGATCTTCGATTGCACAGCGCCGTCGTAGAGGTGCGACGGATCGGTCTTCGCCAGCACTCCGCCGGTATAGAAGCACAGGAAATCGTGCGCCCGCGTTTGCGGCAGCATCGACGAACAGAGCGTGGCGAAGAACACCGCCCCTATAAACGCCACCGTCACGGCCGCCCAGGTCTCGAGCTTTGGTTTGGGCTTGGCCTGATCCATATAGTCGTTATCGCCTGAACATTGGGCGGGCTTTAGCTAACCGCGGTCCGCAACGCCCACGGGCGCCAGCGGAACCATTCAGGCCAGGCGATCACGAGGAACAGGAGGAAGATCAACAACGCCGGCGCCCCGGAGTACGGTTTCGGCAGCAACGTCATGAAATACGGAAGCGGGATCACGGCCGTGGCCGCGATGCCTCGCACGATGGGCGACGCCGACGAATCTGCGAGGATTTTGAGAATCGGAATCAGCAGCAACGCGCCGTCATAGGCGAAGGTATGGGGCGAAATCAGCATGCTGCCGCACACCGCGGCCCAGAACCAACGGTCAAGCGGAGCAGTCCGAGGGATCGCGAACACCGCCGCCAGAATCAATGCGATCAGCAGGATCCGCGTCCACGGATAGTCGAATCCCAGGTTCAGCGTGATCGAGTTCACGTTGAGCATCATTTCGGGCGAAGTCTGCAACGCTTCAAGCTTCGAATTTCTGAGGAACGCAAGGTATGACGCCGGCGACGCGAGTGCGATCGTCAGTCCGGCGGCCGCCGCGGCGGTTGGAACGTAACCTGCCAGGATCCGCCATTCCTTTCGAATCAATATCGCGGCCGGAACCAGAAGAAACAAATGGAACTTGCACATCAGCAGCCCGAGCAAAACGCCGCCCAGGACCTTCCTTCCGCTCTCGAGCGCGCAATAGGTGAGGATGAGAAGTCCGGCGATGAAGACCGTGTCCTGGCCGTGCGCGATTCCGAACAGAAACGGCACAAAGAACGCGCAGTAGACCAAGATTTCCGGGCCGAATCGCCGCGCCGCCCAGGTCCAAATCGCGAACAGCCCCAAAATTCCAAGCGTGACCCACAAGGCGAACGCAGTGCGCAGCGGCAGCCAGGTGAACGGCGAATAGAACAACGCCGAGAACGCCGGCCGCGGAAAGGGCGTCAACACGGGGATCTCAGGCGCCAGCGCGAGTTGAACCCTCATTTGGGCATCGGGGTCGTATAGATGAGCCGGGTCGGTTCGCACCAGCACTCCGCCGGAATAAAGCCCCAGAAAATCGTGCGTCCTCGCGTATGGCATCACGGGTGACAACACCATGATGAAAAATACGGCGCTGCCCAAAATCGCGACGCCCGCCGGACCCCAGGTCTCGAGCAACGACCTCACGCGCGATTTCTTTCCCAACGGACCGGCAGAGGCCATACTCGACCAATCGTCCAAAATTAGGATCCCCTTTAGGAAAGCCATACCAGCGCAATTCGGTGAAATATACTTGTGGCAAGCCCAATGAGCAAGGCCTTCACCAACGAAAGCGCCGACAGCCCTGAAGACGATCTGATCGTCGCCTCACGCGAAACGGAACTGCCGCTTACAGCGAAGAACTACACGACGCCGGCTGGCCTGCGCCGCCTCGTCGAGGAGTTCGAACAGTTGACTCAAACGGAACGGCCGACCGTCGCGGCGCTCGCCTCCCATGCGGCCGCCACCAGCCAGCAGCTCGATGTGCAAACGCACAAGCGCCGTCTGCGCGAGATCGACTGGCGCATCCAATATCTGCAGCAACGCATCGACCGCGCCGAGGTCATCGATCCCGCCAAGCGGACGCCAGTCGACCAGGTTTTCTTCGGAGCCACCGTGACCTACTCGAACGTCCGCGGCGAGCAGCGGACCGTGTCGATCGTGGGAGTCGAAGAAAGCGACGCCACGCGAAATCTGGTGAGCTTCGTATCTCCGCTTGCGAAGGCATTGTTGCGGGCGCATACGGGCGACGTCGTTCCGTTCGAGCGTCCCGATGGCGTCGAGGACCTCGAGATCCTCGACATTACCTACCGCGAGATTCCCTGAGTCCGCGCCTCGACCCGCATCCGCATCCCATGCTTCGGACGCAGCGTCAACAGCGCCCGCTTCTCGACTACCTGCGCCGGATCGAGGCGCAACCGCCATTTCTGCGCAATCGTCGCTAGCAGCAGCGTCCCTTCCATCCAGGCGAACCGCTCCCCGATGCACACCCGTGCGCCGCCGCCGAAGGGATAGAACGAGAACTTCTGCCGCGCCTCGGCGCGCTCCGGAAGCCAACGGTCGGGATCGAACCGCTCCGGATCCGCGAAATACCGCGGATCCCTATGCGTCACATACGGACTCATGATGATGATCGCCCCCGGCTCCAACTCCCAAGGTTGCGGACCGGGGATCGTGTACGGCTCAAGCACCATCCTGCCGATCGCCCAGGCCGGCGGATACAACCGCAGCCCCTCGGCGAAAACCTGTTCTACGAATTTCAACGCAGGCAGGTCGTCGACACTCGGCGACAGGCCATTCGGAAGCACGCGGTCAAGCTCCGCGTGCAGCCGCGCCTCGACTTCCGGATTCTGCGAAAGCAGATAGAGCGTCCACGTCAGCGCGACCGCGGTCGTCTCATGTCCGGCGAGGAAGATCGTGAGCGCCTCATCGCGCACCTGCGTATCGGTCATGCCGCCCGTTCCATCTTCGTCTTTCGCCATCAGCAGGATCGAGAGCAGATCGCCGTGGTCTTCCGCACTCTGGCGGCGCTCGGCGATGATCCGGTAGATCGTCTGATCGAGCCGGTCGCGGGCTCGCTCGAAGCGCTTGATCGACGGCAGTGGCAGCTTTTGGATGTACTCGGAAAACGGCAGCAGCACCGTGTTGAAGATCTCGAGCACGGCACTGAGAGATTCTCCGATGTCCGCCGCCTCGTGATCGACGTCGGCATTGAACAGCGTCTTCGCGACCACGGCGAGCGTCAGACGCATCATCTCGGGCGCAAGGTCGATCGTCTCGCCGGCTGTCCACTTGTCGCGCGTCCGCAGCGCGTAGTCGACCATCGATTGGCCGTATCCACGCAGGCGATCGCGATGGAACGCCGGCTGCGCCAAACGCCGCTGCCGCAAATGGAACTGACCCTCGCTCGTCAACAGACCCTCGCCCAGCAGGACTTTCGCGCGTTGCAGCATCCGGCTCTTCCGGAACTTAGCTTGCGACGTGACCAGGACGTCCTTGATCACATCCGGATCGTTGACCAGGAAGGCATTCTGGTTCCCAAACTGAAAGAAGGAAACGTCCCCGTATTGGCGCGCGATGTCCTGCAGATATTCCGGAGCGCGCCGCCGGAACTGCAGCAGCGCCTGAAACGGGATAATGTTCCTCGGGCCGGGAGGACGGCGGTTTACGGTCGACGTGGCGGGCACTGACACCAGTATAAAGAAGAGCCCGCCTCACGCCAAAGCGGCGCGCGGCGGGCTTTAAAAGGTTCGGAGTTCCCTCTAACGGCTGCAATCCCTAATGTTTCTTCTTGGTTTCGAAGTTTTCCGTCGACGCGCTCAAATCTTCCTTCTGGTTGAGGTTGATCGTGCCGATCAGTCCGACGGTCCCGCCCGACGCCAGGATCTTGCGGCTGACTTCCTTGGTGCTCACGAAGCCGACGCCACGGGTGGTAACAAATTTTTCGATGACCTCTCCGGGAACTTTCGCCTGGAGAAGAATGATGATTTCGCCCTGAGTCAGCGCTCCGCCGGATGGAACTGCGAAGCTCGCGCCTTCAGCGGCGGCCTCTTGAGCAGGGTTCGCCGGGGCCGCAACTACAATTCCCGCCATCATCAAAACAAACGCAAACAGAGTTAACGCTTTTGTAAATTTCATAAACCGCAACGCGGCCTCCTTCAGAGTTCGTAATCCCTAGCTCAGGATCACGTTTATTTGATCGGCGGTGCAAAGGAATTGCTTTAACCCTTGTAGTCCAAGGAGCGTAAGAGCGCCACAGTCTTTTGCAGGTAGTGCTCTGACGCTTTTGGGGGGTGTGTGGACTTGGGGGTCCGCCGAACCGCATATAATAACCTTCATCATGCCACCTGCCGCGCCCTGGAGCCCTTCCCTGCGCTTCGGATTCCGCTTTATTTTTTGTTATTGGATCTTTTGGGCGCTTCCCGAGAACGGCCGCATCAGTTTGTTTACCTGGATCCCGATCCCCTGGGTCTCGGCTGCACTCAATTACGTCTTCATCGAGCCTTACACGAAGGGCGCGCATGCCGTCATCCAGTGGGTCGGTGCACACGTGTTCCACCTGAGCGATGAATTGCTGAAATATCAGCTCACCGGAAGCGGCGACACGGCCAAGGATTGGATCGCTGTCTTTTGCTACGTGGTTCTTTCGCTCGCCATCGCCTGCATCTGGTCGATCCTCGATCGCCGCCGCACCGAATACTCGACGCTCAATCGCTGGCTGCGGATCATCGTACGGTATACGCTCGCGTTGACCCTGCTCGGATATGGCGGAGCCAAAATCGTTCCTCTGCAGTTCCGCGCGGCCGGCTTCTACTATCTGCTTCTCCCCTATGGCCAAGCGTCGCCCATGGGGACGCTCTGGCGATTCATGGGATCGTCGCTCGCTTACACCGTCTTCGCCGGACTTGCGGAAACCGTCAGTGGACTCCTCCTTCTGTTCCGGCGCACGACTGTCATCGGCTGCCTGTCGGCCGCGGCCGTGATGCTCAATGTCGCCATTCTGAACTATTGCTACGACGTCCCGGTGAAGCTCTATTCGACCAATCTGTTGCTCATGGCGCTGTTCCTATTAATCCCGGATATCAAACGCCTCGCGGATGTCTTGCTGCTCAACCGGGCCGTGCCCGCGCTCGATCTCGACCGCGATCGCGTAACACTCCCGCGGCTCACGCCTGAACGTTCGCGTGTCGCCGTCACAGTTCTAAAGACCGTTTTCCTTGCCGCAGCCCTCGGAACTTGGGCGTACAGCACTTGGGATGGCTACCAGAGCACGTACGGCAGACCTACGCATCCGCCGTTATATGGCCTCTACCACGTCGGATCGATGACGCGCGCCGGCGTTCCGATTCAAGCGGATGAACCCGATCTGACTCGCTGGCAGTACATCGGATTCGAATACCCAGGATCGATGCAGTGCTTCCGCGCCGATGGCTCCCGTTCGAACTTCCGGATTCAGATGGACGAGGCGCATAGCCAATTCGCTATCGTGACGTCCGGCGGTGGCAAGACGGCGGCGAAGGAACTCGGCAAGTTCCGATTCCTGAGGACCGGCCCCGCGGCTCTCTCGCTTGAGGGGACCTGGAACGGCAAGACGATCGGAATGCAGCTCGACGCCCTCTCAACGGCCGAGTACCCGCTCAACAAGCGGGGGTTCCATTGGGTCCAAGAATTTCCCTTCAATCGATAAATCGAGCGCTTTCAACGGCTTGCAGGTGAGTTGCGAATTTCATGTACAAATTGATACTGATGTGATATCATTCTGCTATCAACGAAAGGAACATCTCAATGAACGATTCCAGTAACACCAAGGAATTCACCCGCCGGACTGTATCCGGCATCTTCATGGCTCCCCTTCTGATCGCCCTCTTTGTGTCATGCCTGGTGGCAATGATCATGACGGTTCACCGGACGGAAGCCAGGGGCGAAGCCGAGCCGGCGACCGTCATCTTTATCGTCACGCTGCTGGTCGTGATCCTCTTCATGCTCGTCGGCGGACTCTTCGGCGTCCAACCCAATCAGGCAGTCGTGCTGACTCTCTTCGGCCGGTACGCCGGCTCCGTTCGCGAGCCCGGATTGCGCTGGGTGAACCCCTTCCTCTCAAAGAAGCGGGTCTCACTGCGCGTCCGCAATTTTGAAACGACACACTTGAAGGTCAACGACCTCGAGGGCAATCCGATCGAGATCGCGGCGGTGGTTGTGTGGAAGATCATCGACTCGGCCGAGGCGCTGTTCCAGGTCGACAAGTACGAGAACTATGTGAACGTCCAAAGCGAAGCAGCATTGCGAAACCTGGCGACGGCATACGCGTACGATTCGCACGAGGACGGCAAGATGTCCCTGCGCGGCCACACTGCCGAAGTCGCGGAGCATCTGAAGGACGAGATCCACGACCGTCTGAAGATCGCCGGCGTGGAGGTACTGGAATCGCGGATCAGCCACCTGGCTTATGCACCCGAGATCGCGGCGGCGATGTTACAACGGCAACAGGCGTCGGCGATCGTCGCGGCGCGCACGAAGATCGTCGAAGGCGCGGTGGGCATGGTCGAAATGGCGCTCGAGCGCCTCAACGAGAAGAAGGTCGTCGAACTCGATGAGGAGAGCAAGGCGGCGATGGTGAGCAATCTGCTGGTGGTATTGTGCGGCGAGCGCGCCGCGCAACCGGTAGTGAACGCCGGAACGCTGCACCACTAAGGATCATGGCAAAGAAGAGCTTCCCGTTACGCATCGACGAACAGGTCTTCGACCTGCTGCGCCAATGGGCGGGCGACGATTTCCGAAGCGTCAATGGGCAGATCGAATATCTGCTGCGGGAAGCTCTGCGCGACGCCGGCCGCTTTAGGAAGCCGAACCCGAATGGCGCAGCCGAACCATCGTCTCCAGATGATACGTCTGAGGAAACAGATCGATCAGAGTAGCCCCCGCGATCTCGAAGCCGCCCTTCAACAAGCCCGCCAAATCCCTCGCCAGCGTCGCCGGATCGCACGAAACGATCACCAGTTCACGCGGCTTCAACCGGTTCAATTCCGCGACCGCCAATTTTCCCAACCCCGCGCGCGGAGGATCCGCTAAAACAAAATCGGGAGTTTCCGTGATCGCGGCCAGCCAGTTCTCCGCCTGATTCTTCACTGCTCTGACGTTCGTCACTTGTGCCCGTTCGAGATTGAACTCGAGATCGCGCGATGCGGACGTGCCTAGTTCGACGCCGGTCACCTTCTTGAAGCGCCGCGCCAGTGGGAGCGTGAACAGTCCGACGCCGCAATAGAGATCGAACGCCGATTCCCCGCCCTCAACGCCTTCGAGCACGCTCTCGATCATCTTCTCGATCAGGAAACGGTTCACCTGGAAGAATGAACTGTGCGAGACATGGAATGTGTCGTCGCCGACCTTATAATCGAGCGATGAACTCAGCACGCCATTGACGCGTTGCGCACAGGCTTCGAAGAATCGCTTAGCAAGTGGACGTCCGGTGTCCAAAACATTGAACTGCACTTCTGTTTCATTCGTGAACAGCTCGAAGCGGCGCACGAAGTTCGGGATCAGGTCGCGCAGTTTCGCGAGTGCCTCGTTGATCATCGGCGACGAGATGATGCATTGCTTCACAGGAACGAGGTCGTGCGAACCTTCCTCGAAATATCCGATGCGGCCATCGACCATCTGGAACTGGCTTCGGTTGCGGTATCCATAGTCGGGTCCAGAGA
>DASXZC010000009.1:0-6089 GCA_036502165.1 Bryobacteraceae bacterium | reverse complement strand
CATCACCGTGGACCGTGGACGCATCAGCCAACTGGCCGAAATCCGCGAGGCTTTCGATCTCGCACTCGACGACAGGTTGGGATTCGTGCGCGCCGACATTGCTTCGGCCGAAGAATTGACTGCACCGCAAAAATCGCGCCTCGAAGCGGAGCTTTCGAAACTGGCGGAAAAGACGATCAAGGCGACCTATACAGTCGACACCACGCTCGTCGGCGGAGCCGTTGCGCGCGTAGGTTCGACGGTTTACGACGGTTCCATACGGGGCCAGTTGGTGAAACTGCGGCGGCAACTGGTAACAGGCGCAAACTGATTCGGAACGGGATTTAGGAAGGTATATGGCTCAGATTCGAGCGGACGAAATATCGCGGCTGCTCCGCGAAGAGATCGAGAATTACGAGCAGGCAGTCAATGTCTCCGAGACCGGCACGGTCATTTCGGTGGGCGATGGCATCGCCCGCATTTACGGCCTCGAGCGCGTCATGGCGGGTGAGCTGATCGAGTTCGATCACGGCTTGTCCGGCATCGCTTTGAACCTCGAAGAAGATCAGGTCGGCGCGGTGCTGCTCGGCGATTATTCGACGTTGAAGGAAGGCCATCCGGTCCGCCGCACCGGCAAGATCATGTCGGTGCCGGTGGGGCAAGCGCTGGTCGGCCGCGTCGTCGATGCTCTCGGCCGTCCGATTGATGGCAAGGGTCCGATCGACACCACGCTCACGCTGCCTCTCGAACGCATCGCCCCCGGCGTCATCGATCGCCAATCCGTGAAAGAACCGCTGCAGACCGGCATCAAGGCCATCGACGCCATGATCCCGATCGGACGCGGCCAGCGCGAGTTAATCATCGGCGATCGCCAGACCGGCAAGACCGCCATCGCGCTCGACACGATCATCAATCAGAAGGGCAATGGCGTCATTTGTATCTACGTCGCCATCGGCCAGAAGCGTTCGACTGTCGCGCAGGTTGTGAAGACCCTCGAGGACTACGGCGCCATGGAGTACACCATTGTCGTCGGCGCGACGGCGTCCGATCCGGCTCCGATGCAATACATCGCGCCGTACACGGGCTGCGCGATGGGTGAGTTCTTCCGCGACAATTCCGGCCACGCGCTTTGCATCTATGACGATTTGTCGAAGCATGCCGCCGCGTACCGCGAGATCTCGCTGCTGCTGCGGCGTCCTCCTGGACGCGAAGCGTTCCCCGGCGACGTGTTCTATCTACACAGCCGCCTGCTAGAGCGCGCAGCAAAATTGTCGGATAAGAAAGGCGGCGGATCGCTGACGGCTTTGCCGTTCATCGAGACGCAGGCCGGCGACGTTTCGGCGTACATTCCCACGAACGTCATTTCGATCACCGACGGCCAGATCTATCTCGAATCCGATCTGTTCAACTCGAACATCCGCCCCGCCGTGAACGTCGGACTTTCGGTGAGCCGCGTCGGCGGCAGTGCGCAGATCAAGGCCATGCGGCAGGTCGCCGGCACGTTGCGCCTCGATCTCGCGCAGTTCCGCAACCTCGAAGCGTTCGCTCAGTTCGGCAGCGACCTCGATGCATCGAGCCAGCGCCAGTTGGCGCGCGGACGCCGTCTGGTCGAAGTGCTGAAGCAGCCGCAATACTCGCCGCTGCCGGTTGAGAAGCAGGTGCTCATCATTTACGCCGGAGTCAACGGCCATCTCGACGATCTCGAAGTCGATCAGGTGCGCAAGTTCGAATCCGAGCTCTATCGTTTCGTCGAGAACTCGCAGCCGGCGCTGTTGTCGGATATCCGCGAGAAGAAGACGATCGACGATGCGATCAAAGCCAAGATGGAATCGGCCATCAAAGAAGCCAAGACTCGATTCCTGAATGCGAAGTAACCGGTCATGCCGAGCTTAATTGACATCCGCCGGCGCATCCGGTCGGTCAAGAATACGCAGCAGATCACCAAGGCCATGAAGATGGTCTCGGCCGCGAAGCTTCGCCGCGCGCAGGACAAGGTCATCGCCGCGCGGCCCTATTCGAAGATGCTGCGGGAGATGCTGACGAACGTTGCGGCCGCTGCAGGTCCTGAGGAACTCGCCGATAATCCGCTGCTCGCCGTGCGCGAACGTAAGAACGTTCTGCTGATCGTCATTACCGCCGATCGTGGACTCGCCGGCGGCTTCAACGGCAACCTCATCAAGCGCGCCTTGCTGTTCACGCGCGAGCATCCGGAGTGGAACTTCACGTTCGACCTCGTGGGCCGCAAATCCCGCGACTTCTTCCGCCGCCGGTATAAGAACATTTCGGGCGAACTGGTCGGCATCTTCATGAAGTCGCCGACGTATGACAACGCGAAGGAACTCGCCGCCCGCGTGACCGACGCGTATACCGAAGGCAAGTACGACGCCGTATACGTAGCGGTTAATGAATTCAAATCCGTGATGGCGCCGAACATCGCTGTCAATCAACTGCTGCCGATGGAAGTTCCCGCCGGTGGCACTCCGGTCGATTATATTTACGAGCAGCCTCCCAAGGATCTGCTCGGCAAGCTCGTTCCGCGTTATGTCGAGACGACGCTCTATCGTTCACTGCTCGAGTCCGCGGCCGCCGAGCACGCCTCGCGCATGACCGCCATGGATGCCGCCAGTTCGAACGCGTCGGACGTCATCGACAGCCTGACCTTGTATATGAATCGCGTGCGCCAGGCCGCGATCACCAAAGAGATTATTGAGATTGTGAGCGGCGCCGCCGCTCTGGAGTAATGCACTCATGACTGCAACTGACACTGTAGGACACGTCATCCAAGTCGCCGGACCGGCCGTTGACATCCAGTTCCAAGAAGGGCAAATTCCCGAGATCAACACCGCGATCCGGATCACCAGCGAAGGATTCACCGTGCCGACGCCCGTCGACATTCTGGTCGAAGTCGCCCAGCACATCGGTGAAAGCCGCGTCCGCACCATCGCGCTACAGCCGACCGACGGACTCGTTCGCGGCATGAAGGCCGTCTCAACCGGATCGCCTGTCATGGTGCCCGTCGGCAAGCAGACGCTCGGCCGCGTGATGAACGTCATCGGCGAGCCTGTCGATGAAATGGGTCCCGTCTCGACCGAGCAGCGCTATCCGATTCACCGGCCCGCGCCCGCGTTTGACGAGCAATCGACCAGCTTGCAAATGTTCGAGACCGGCATCAAAGTCATCGACTTGCTCGAGCCGTATTTGCGCGGCGGCAAGATTGGATTGTTCGGTGGCGCCGGCGTCGGCAAGACCGTCGTCATCATGGAGCTGATCAACAACATCGCTCTGAAGCACGGCGGTGTCAGCGTGTTCACTGGTGTCGGCGAACGCACGCGCGAAGGCAACGATTTGTGGCACGAAATGCGCGAATCGGGCGTGCTCTATCCGGACGATTGGACGAAGTCGAAAGTCGCGCTCGTGTACGGCCAGATGACCGAGCCCCCAGGCGCACGCCTCCGCGTGGCGTTGACCGGCCTGACCGTCGCCGAGTTCTTCCGCGACGAAGAGAAGCAGGACGTACTGCTGTTCGTCGACAATATTTTCCGCTTTACGCAGGCCGGTTCAGAAGTCTCGGCGCTGCTCGGCCGCATGCCCTCCGCTGTCGGATATCAGCCGAACCTGGCGTCCGAAATGGGCAACCTGCAGGAACGCATCACGTCGACGAAATCCGGCTCGATTACCTCGGTGCAGGCCATTTACGTGCCCGCCGACGATTACACCGATCCTGCTCCGGCGACGACCTTCGCTCACCTCGATGCGACCACGCAGTTGTCGCGCTCGATTTCGGAACTCGGTATTTATCCGGCCGTCGATCCGCTCTCGTCGACGTCGCGCATTCTCGATCCGCGCATCATTGGTGAGGATCACTATAACGTCGCCCAGTCCGTCAAACAGACTCTGCAGCGCTACAAGGATCTCACCGACATCATTGCGATTCTCGGAATCGACGAACTTTCTGACGACGACAAGTTGATCGTCGCTCGCGCCCGCAAGATCCAGAAGTTCCTCTCGCAGCCCTTCTTCGTCGCGCAGCAGTTCACCGGCCGCGAGGGCAAGTACGTGAAGCTCGCCGACACGATCCGCAGCTTCAAAGAAATCGTCGCCGGCAAGTACGACGATCTTCCGGAGCAGGCCTTCTACATGCAGGGCGCGATCGAGGACGTCCTCGCCGAAGCCGACAGGATGAAGGCGCAGGAAAAGAAGTAGACGCGCATGGCCGACACCTTTCTGCTCGAAATCGCGACCCCCGAGCGCCAGCTTCTGAAAGAGCAGGTGACCGAGGCGCAAATCCCCGGGGAAGACGGTTACATGGGGATCCTTCCCGGGCACGCGCCGCTGGTGTCGCGGCTCAAGCCAGGCATCCTGAGCTATCACCTCAACGGCATCGAGCAAGCCGTCGCGATCCACAGCGGATTCCTCGAAGTCGCCCAGGATCATGTTCGCGTACTCGTCGACGGCGGCGTCAAGCGTGAGGACGTCGATCCGGTGAAGGCGGCAGAGCAGTATCGGCTGGCGCAACAGAAGGTCGAGAACATCCCCGCCGGAATGGATCCTGCGGATGCGATCGAAGAAGCGATGCGGGCGGAAGCTCTGGTCGAACTGGCGAAGCGTCCGAAGCCCTAGGACTACTCGAGCGTCTTCAGCATCTCGGCGAGAGCCCGGGGCAGGAATGGCTTCTGCAGCATTCTGATCCTGCTGCGGAACTCGGCCGGAATATCGCTCGAATCAATCGGATATCCGCTCGTGAAAATGACGCGAGCCTTGGCGTCCCTGGTCAATAACGCCCGCGCCACATCGAGCCCGATTCCATCCGGCAGCTTCCAATCTACCAGCGCGACATCGAACGTAACCGGCTTTGCGATCGCCGCCAGTGCGGCCGCGACGCTCGCAGCCGGCTCGATGGTGTGCCCTTGCCGTTCCAGATGTTGGCCCAATAACTGGAGCAGGGAAGTCTCGTCATCCACCACTAAAAGATTCATCGTCCGCGCTAATGGGTGAAGGGAAAATCCTTGATATTCCAGCCGATTCCCAGTCCGACCTGGAAGGCGTTGCCGGCGTAGTTCGTGTTCGACGTGACAGTCGCTTTGCGATACTCTCCGCGGAATGAGTAGATCAGCGAAGTATTCGGCCGGTATTGCATATCGAAGCCGGTAAACAGGATCGAATAGCGATCCGCGGAACTCGTCAGCGCCACCGAGCTTGAGTACGTTCCATGCACGCCGCCGTTGAAGTGCTTCGAGAAGACGTAGTTGTAAGAGACCGATCCGCTCTGCTCCGACGTGGCAAGTGTCAGCCCGTTTCCGGCGCCAGCGCCGCGATAGGCCGACAGCGTGACTGAGGAGTTCCCCGTCCGCCCGCTCAAACTGACCTGACCGTTCGGCAGGATGACGGTGCGGGCGAAGGCCTCGGTGATCGTCGAAACGCCGAGTAACTGCTGCACCACCGGATCGGCGGCGATCGTCTGCGTGCCGGTCGAGTTCGCGATAAACGTGCCGCCCTGCACTTCAAATTTCCAGGTGGGATTCAGCAGGTGCGTCCAATAGCCCATCGCCACGTGTATGTCCGCTTCGCCGAACGCGCGCGGATAATCATAGTGGATGAAGTTATAGATCGTGCCGACGGTGTCGCGCTTGTTCAACCGGTAGGAGAGAGATGCCTTTGGAGAGTATCCTTCGACGCTGATCAGCGCGGTCGAGTGGCGCTCGACGCGGAAGCCATCAGCGCGTAGCTCGAATCCGAAACGTTCCGTGAGTTGATGCGATATACCCATGCCGCCGTTGATGAAATACGTGCGGCCGTCGAAGATATCCGACGTCGGAAGAATGTTGCCCAGCGGCACGCCGACCAATCCATTCACGGCTCCAAACACGCGGCTCGATGTTCCGGCCGTAACCGTTGCATTCAGAAGAGACTTGCGGTCGATCTGATCACCGAACTCGATGCCGAGGAAATTGTCCGCGCCGTTGTAGTACGTGTTCTTCGTGTAGCCGCGATACGCGCCGTTGTAGTCGAGCCCGATGCTGGTCCGCCGCCAGCGCTTGGTTCCATAAACTCCCAGGTGGCCTTCGTATCCGAACTGTCCAGCGAGCGTGTTCACGGCCCCAGCGGAGTTG
>DASXZC010000008.1:0-3217 GCA_036502165.1 Bryobacteraceae bacterium | reverse complement strand
CGCGGCCTGGTCCATCAGATGGAAGCACTCGAAGATGCCGAATTGCTCGAGTTCTCGACGCAGCATTTTGATAGCGATTCCTATCGACTGGAGCGCGGTGACTGACTTCGAGCGAGCGCATTTCGGCAGCTGAAGGCCTGGCCGCGGAAGTGGGGCGGTAAACGGGGGCAAGACAGGCGATGAGCAAAGCGGCTAGAGCGAAAGTAGCACTCATCACGGGCGTAACCGGCCAGGACGGTTCGTATCTGGCCGAGTTCCTGCTCAAAAAGGGGTACGACGTTAACGGTATCGTCCGCCGCACCTCGAGCTTCGCCACCGGCAGGATTGACCATCTGCGCGAAGGATTCGGACCGAGAAATAGCGGACTGCGCCTGCATTATGGCGATCTGGGCGACGCCACCGGAATCCGCCGGATTATCGAGCAAGTCCGCCCCGACGAAGTCTACAATCTCGCCGCGCAGTCCCACGTCCGTATCTCCTTCGACCAGCCGGAATATACCGCCGATGTCGTCGGCGTCGGCGCTCTGCGGCTGCTCGAGACAATCCGCGACCACAATCAGCGACATGCCCGATCCGTGCGGTACTACCAGGCCGGTTCCTCCGAAATGTTCGGCAAGGTGGCGGAGACGCCGCAGCGCGAGACCACGCCGTTCCATCCACGCAGTCCGTACGCATGCGCCAAGTGCTACGCCCATTGGCAGACCGTCAACTATCGCGAAGCCTATGGGCTATTTGCCGCCAACGGGATTCTCTTCAATCACGAATCACCGCGCCGGGGTGAGAATTTCGTCACGCGCAAGATTACGCGCAGCGCCACCCGTATCAAACTCGGCCTTCAGGACAAGCTGGCCTTGGGTAATCTGGACGCGATGCGTGATTGGGGGTTTGCCGGCGATTACGTCGAAGCGATGTGGATGATGATGCAGCAGGAAGAGCCCGGCGACTATGTAATAGCCACCGGCGAAAATCATTCGGTGCAGGAGTTTCTCGAATTGACGTTTGATCGCGTGAAGCTCGATTGGCGCAAACACGTGGTCGCCGATCAGCGTTTCTTACGCCCCGCCGAGGTCGATATCCTGATCGGCGATGCGAGCCGGGCGCGGAAGATCCTCGGATGGGAACCGCGGGTTAAATTTCCCCAGTTGGTCGAGATGATGGTCGAGGCGGATATGGAGCTTGCCCAGCGCGAACTACGCAGCCTGGGCCGATAGTTCTCGATCGACGAAAGCGGAACAGAGCAACAGGTTCAGGCAACGACGAATGACAGCGGCCCAACAGAAACAGAGCGCGATCAGATTCCTTGAAAACTTCAATGATCCCGATCCGAAGGTCTTCGAGGAGCTGACGACCGAGGATTTCACTTTCGAGATTGTCTCGGGCATCAAGGAATTTCCGCCAATTCGCGGGCGTAAGAACTTTGCCGATGCCGAGACCACCAATCTCAAGCGTCTATTTCCGCAGGGACTCAAGATGAAGCTGGGAACGGTCATCTGCGAGGGGCCGCACGTCGCGGTTCTGGCCGAAGCCGATACCGTAGCGGCCAACGGCCGGCCGTATCGCCAGCGCTATAACTTCTATCTGCGATTCGAAGGCGACAAGATCGCGGAAGGCCGGGAATACAACGATACCAACCTGGTGCGGGAAGTCTTTTTGACCTGAAGCGACCGGCCGGGATCAACCAGCCGCCGCCGGGCGCGCTCCGCACTGAAACTCCCGTTCGAGTTCCTCGATATCCGCCGGTGAGAGCGTGAAGTACTTCGCGTTCGGATTGTGAAATACGATCGCGCTCACAGAGCTTTCCGGATCCATCATGAAACCCTCGGTCAGGCGAACACCGAGGTCGTTTGCTTCAACTTCGAGCAGCCTAAATAACTGGGACTGATCTTCCAAGCGCGGACAGGCGGGATAGCCGAATGAGTAGCGCTTGCCGTGATAGTGCGCCTGGAAGAGATCTTTCATTGTGAGCCCGGCGGGATCGCCGATTCCCCACATCCGGCGGATTCTCTCGTGGAGCAGTTCGGAGAACGCCTCCGCCCCTTCGAGCGCGAGTGCGTGCAGGATATGCGAGCGCAGATATTCGCCCTTGTCCTTCCATTCCTCGGCGAGTGCGCGAACGCCGTCGGCTACCGTCGTGACAAACATGCAGAGGTAATCCGTACGGCCGGAAGATGCGGGCGTGACGTAATCGGCCAGGCATAGTCCGGGTTCGCTGGATTGCCGGCCGAAGGTGAAACTTTCGATCACGCTCTTGCCGTCGAGACCGTAGACCATCATCTGGCGATCGCCGTCGGAATGCACCGGGAAGAAGCGATAAGCGGCGCGTGCGGTAATATCCGATCGCGCCAGCATCTCGTCCCCGACCGAATCGACGGTCGCGCGCAATTCGAGCGCCTTTGGATCGCCGGCCGCGAGCGCGTGGTCAAAGTTCTTGAATCCCAGGTGGCGCGTATAAAGCATCACCGGGTTGATGTAGCGGAAGATCTCCTCGAGGTCGTAATCGCGCAACAAATGGAGCTTGAGGTCGGGCGGCTCGGGGATCGGTCCTTCGAAAACCAGGGCGGGACCACGACGCCGGACCTTGGGTTTGTTGTCGGCAGCCGGCGTCGCCGCGCCAAGCAACCGCTGCGTTTCCGCCTCGAGCGTGATCGCGAGCGCCTCCCGGCGCTGGCCGTCCATCAACTGATTCGCGAGGTCCAGACCCGCCATCGCGTCGTTGGCGTAGGCGACGAGTCCTTCGTATTCGGGCGCAATTTTCATGCGGGTGAAGCGGGAGGAGAGGGCGGCGCCTCCCACCAGGATCGGGCAGCGGATACCGGCGGTCTTCAGGTCCTGCGCCGTCGCCACCATCATCTGCGCCGACTTTACCAGCAGGCCGGACAAACCGAGTGCGTCCGGCAGATGCTGTTTGTAGGCTTTGATCAATTCTTCGGGAGGCACCTTGATGCCCAAATTGATGATGCTGTAGCCGTTGTTCGAAAGGATTATGTCGACCAGGTTTTTGCCGATGTCGTGAACGTCGCCCTTGACCGTGGCGAGCACGATTTTGCCCTTGCTCAGGGTGTCGGCCTTCTCCATGTGCGGCTCGAGATGAGCGACGGCTGCCTTCATGGCTTCGGCGGACTGCAGGACCTCGGCGACGATCATCTGGTTGGCGTTGAAGAGCCTGCCGACCTCGTCCATCCACTTCATCAACGGTCCGTTGATGATCTGCATGGGT
>DASXZC010000007.1:0-16404 GCA_036502165.1 Bryobacteraceae bacterium | reverse complement strand
CGGGGATGAACCAGAGGCTATCTAAGGAGATCCACTTTCGTTTGGATTGCGTGACGGGTTCTTCAGCGGCGGCGGCCGGCTCGGGAGTGGGAACCGGTGCGATTTCGGGTTGCGGTTCGGCGATCTTCTCGGGCGGCGCTGCGGCGACTGGCGTATGCAGATACACCGCTGCGGTGATGTTGTCGCGGCCGCCTTGCTCGTTCGCGAAATCGACCAAGCGCCGGGCCATTTCAATGGCGCCGCCGTCGTGCGATCCGGCAAGTTCTTCGAGCTTGTGCGGATCTTCCGCGTAGTTCCACAATCCGTCGGTACACAGCAGCAGGACGCCGGGCTCGGTGCATTCGAACGAAACGATCGAGGGCTCGGGCTCACCGGCATCGGCGCCGAGCCATTTGGTAATCGCGTGCGCCTTATCGGAATGCAGCGCTTCCTCGTAAGAAATTTTGCCTTCAGCGACGGTTTCGTTGAGCCATGAGTCGTCGATGGTGAGTTGGCGGGAATGCTCGCCCGCGAGCCAGTAGGCGCGGCTGTCACCGGCCCAGGCGACAGTGATGTGATTGCCGGCGACCAGTGCTGCGACGAAGGTCGTCGACGGAGGATCGCCTTCGGACATTGTGTATGGCACCTCCGCAACATCGTGCCAGGCGGCGCGGATGGCGGCGCGGAGACGGTCGTCTGAATCAAGGTTGGCGATGCTGCGTTCGAGGGATGCGAGCGCTCCGGCAGCGGCGGCGGAGGAGGCGGATGAGGCATCCTGGGAACTCGAGACGCCATCGCAGACGATCAGGATGCGTGCGCCTGCGCCTCCGGAAATCGCCGTGCTGTCTTCGTTGTGCGCGTGGCGCTTGCCCTGGTCGGTGACACTAGCGAACGCTGCGTCGATCACGATTTCAGTGTGCTCGCGGGGACGTTCGCGACGGAAGCCGCACTCGTTGCAGAAGCCTTCCTCATCGGCGGCGGAGGCGGGGGCTCCGCAGCGGACACAAGGAGGGGCCCCCGGCTCGTTCGCCGGTAGCAGCGTGACGTTTCCGAGGGGCTTCCCGCACTCTTCGCAGAAGACGTACTCGGCCGGCATGTCGGAATTGCAATTCTGGCACAACATACTAGAACAACGTCCTCGGGCGCGCGCGGTTGGCCATGTCGACGAGCCTGATTTTTTCGTCGCCCTCCGACAAGTGGGCGAGGTCGCGGAGGCACTTCTCGAGGCCGAAGCGCAATGGGCGCTCCTCGAGCGGATATCCGGCTGCCTGCAAGTGCCGGGCCGGTTTCATTTTGTTTTGCGTGAGCTGATAGATCGCACGTTCAAACAACTGCCGTTGCATCTTGCGCACATCGACTGCGTCGAGGGACATGGCCTCGAGCGATTGCGAGGCAGCCGCAAAATCCTCAGGACCGGGCTCGGTCTGGCGGGCGTCGACCATCATCCGCACGGCGGTGACGCGGGCGCGTTGATAGAGGCTCGACGACTCGGGAACCTGCGCCAACACGGCGATCGCGTCCTTGCGGCGGCCAAGCATGAGATAGGCGCGGGCGAGGCCGAACACGGCGGCGAGGAACGAGGGATCGGTGCGGACGACGATCGAATACATGAGCCCGGCGAGTTTGAAATCGCCTGCCTTTTCGGCGGCGAGGCCCATGGCGAGCTTCGGCGCGAGTTCACCGGGAAGGTCGAAGTAAACCTGATCAAATTCCTTGATCGCCAAGGCGAATTCGAATTGCGCGAAGTGAAGACGTCCGCGCTGCCATGACACGCGCCAGTCCCAGGCGTCCTGCTGACCGAGTTCGCCGAGAAGTTGCGAGGCTTCGGCGAAGGATCCGACATCGATGGCGGTCGCGGCGAGTTGGAGTTTCAACTCGGCGGACGTGGGGAGCTGTTTCGAATACTGTCGCAGGGCGACCAAGCGGCGTCCGCGATCGGAGATGGAGTTCGCGGTGAGCGAGACACGGAAGCCGGGGTCGCTCTGATCGGGGGTCGGAATCGGAATCTGATCGGCATTCGCTTCGACGGGTTCGAGGTCGTGATCGTGATCGAGCGCGAGCAGATCCGCGCCGAACAAGAGGCTCGCCGCGGGGTGCGGAGTGCTCGATTCGGCGGCTACCACTTCGCGCATGACTCCGAGAAGCTGGTCGGCCATTTCGTCGGCGGTTTGGAAGCGATCGCTGGGCTCGGGGGCGGTCGACTTCAACAGCGCGCGATACAGAGATTCGTTCTTCGAGTAGACCGGATCGTCCGCGGCAGCCGGTAGCGTATATTGAAAATCCCGAGTAAATCCCTTGAATTCCGTCACCAGCACCGCAAGTGTGCGGCCGATGGTGAACAGATCGGATACGACGGTCGGTCCACGGCCGGCTTCGGGCGCGGTGTAGCCGGTGGTGCCGTAGATGTCGCCATCGAGATCGTTGATGCGGCGGACTCCGCCGAGATCGATGAGCTTGACGTCGTTCACTTCGAGCATGACGTTGTCGGGCTTGAAGTCGCAGTAGACGAGGCCCTGGGCGTGCAGATACGCGAACGCCCCGAGGATGCGGTGAATGTAGGCGATCGCTTCGGATGGCGGCAGCGGACCACGCTCTTTGCGAATTTGCTTGAGCGTCTTGCCGCCGACGTACTCCATGACGATGTAGCCTTCCGCGCCATGTCGAACGAAGTTGTAGATACCGACGATGTTCGGATGCTTGACGGCGGCGAGGAACTGGCGCTCGGCGACAGCGACGGCTGCGCTGGCTTCGTCCTCGGCGTTCAACAATCCTTTGAGGACGACATAGCGCTTGAGGACGGTGTCGAAGCCGAGATAGATCCAGCCGAGGCCGCCGTACGCCATCGCGCCCTTTACTTCATATTGGCCGCCGATGACATCCTTCGGAACCAAGGACGGAATGAACGAATACTTGGTGCCGCATTTACCGCAGAAGCCGCGCTCGCGCGTCAGGGCGTTGTCGCACTTCGAGCAGAAGCGTTTGCTCTCGGGGACTTTCGGATCGAGCAGGATCTGCTTTTCCGGCTCCGTCGATGGCAGATCGGGGAGCGTGATCAGGCCCGCCCCAAGCTGCGTCCGGGAACTGCGGGATCCGCGCGAACTCGAGCGGCGGGTTCCAGTATGGCTTGCGGGCGAGGAGCCGGTGCTCGCGCTGATGCCGGTCGAGCGGGTGCCGCTCATCGCCGCGACGGAGGATCCGGCGGCGGTGCGGACGCTCGGCTGATGCGAGGACATCGCGGCGGCAACGGCCGTGCCGCCTCCGCCGCTCATTCGCGCGGCCGTGCGGACTGGATCGGCGAGTCCGCAGGCGTTGCAGTAGCCGTCCTCGATGACGCCCGTGCAGCCACGGCGCTGGCACTTCTCACCGGACATGCAGGGACCTTTCGAACTGCTTCACAAGGTCGCGCGCCTCCGCCAGCGGAGTGGGCTTGTCGTAGAGGAGCTTGCCGGCGCGGGCCGCGAGGTCGGCCAGATCGGTGACCTCGGAGAGTCCTAACGCCTGCGCTTTTGCTTTCAAGGCCTGCAAACGTCCGCGAAGTTCGCGGCGCTCGGCGATCGGCGCCTGATTCGCGGCGAGAGCGATCTCGGCTGCACGCGAGGCCTGCGAGGATTGAGCGGTCCAGCGGTCGAGGCCGATCAACACCGGTTTCGCTTGCCCTTCATTGATTTTTGCTGACAAAGTCTCGAGCCATTTCCCCAGGGCATCGATGGAGGGCTGGTCAACTCCGTTGCGCAAGACGAGGTCGCTCGAGGAGACTTTTGCTTGCGCGTCGGTGAAGGCTGCGGTGGCCTGATTGTTGGTGTCCACGAGCTTGCGGTACAGGTCGCGGGCCGTTTCGAGCTTCTGCCGGGCCTCATTTTGGACGTGAACCTTCTCCTCTAATTCCTTACGCACGCGCGTTAATAAAGGTTCAATAGCGGACGCGTAGGAGTCCTTGGCTTTGAGAGGATCCTGGTCGATCTCCTTGCGGATCTGTTTGATGCGCGCCTCGGCGGCGAGCAGCTCAGAGGGCGTGGGGACAATTTTCTGTTTGAAATCCGCAATTTCGAGTTCGGCGCGCGTGATCGTCATTTCGAGTCCGCGCCAGGTGTCATCGATTTCGACGACGATCGACTTGGCTTGTTCGAAGTGGCGGATCATCGATTCGAGCAAATCCCGGGGGCAGATCTTGCGCTCAGTGACGGGGATGCTCAGGAGTCCGCGCGAGGCGACCGGGGTCGTGAGCGGCGGCAATTCGATCGACGCGGTATTGAGGATCCGGTCGATCTGGCGCATCTTTTCCTCGGCGCCAAAGATGGACGGAAGATCGCGGCGGATGTGCTTGGCATCGGCGAGCACGAGGTACAAACGATCGAGATGCTCGAACAACTGGCACATCAAATCGAGCGCGGCATCGACCTTCGAAGCGGTCTCGCCGGTGAGGCGGGCCTTCTCAAATCCGGGGGAGCCGGAGAGGCGCAGGTAGACGGGCAGAGCGCGAAGATCCGTGAGATTCTGGGCGACGATATCGATGCTCGCCTGCCAGGCATTCAACTGCTGGTCGATCTGATCGAGGGTTGGCGTGGGAGTCGGCGTTGACATCGGATATACGGTTTTGGCGCAAATCCGCCATCTAAGTAGGATTATACAAGCGGGCCCAAGCGGTTATGCAATGGTTCCCGGTGGGCGGCGTGTTTGGAGTGGTGAGTGACGCCCAGGGGTTGGCGTGTTGCGCACACCCCTATTTTCCGAAATCGCGGACGCGGTTGCCATAGACGTTCGACGGCGCGAGCTTGTCGCGGAAATGTTCATAGAATAGCCGGGCCACTTCGCCGACGGGATTCTCTTCATTGTCGAGGAACGTCGAATAGACGCTGAGCACGAACGGCCGCTGCGCCGTGTAGACGATCGCGACTTCGCAATGGACTCCGGGCAGGGCGCCAGTTTTCGAGGCGACTTCGACTTCCTGCGGCACGGCGAATCGGATCGCGCCGGGCACGCGCTTCATGATCTTGACCATGGAATCGCAGTCGGCCGGATCGGCGGCTTTGTGGCGGTAAATGCTCTCGGCGATGCGCGCCATTTCAAGCGGAGTCGTGACGTTCTCATCGCCGCGGATCGCCGCTGGAGTGTCCATCATGATGCGGCGCAGTCGCGTCTGGCGCATTCCCATGGTGGCGATCAGGTGATTCACGCGATCGATTCCGATCATGGCGATGACGCGATTGGTCGCGGTATTGTCGCTGTCGACGATCATCTTTCGGGCGAGGTCCTCGATCGTGAGCGTGACGGGTCCTCTCGCGAGTGCAACTTGAAGCAGCCCGCTGCCTCCGACGCTGTCGCTTGGCTGCAGGGTGATCGAATCGGACCAATGGAACGCGCCGGCGCGGGCCATGTGGTACGCCTGAATGAGGATCGGCACTTTGATAGTACTGGCGGTCGGGAATACGGCGTCCGCGTTGTACTGTAATGTGCGTCCTGTGACGAGGTCGATTGCGGCGACTCCTATGACGCCGTGAAGGCGCTCGTCGATCGCTTGCAGATGCGTGCGGAGCTTCGTTTCGAGAAGGTCGACGGGCGTCGTCGCGGGTGCCTGGGCGAAGGCGATCCACGGCGCGATTGATGCGAGGAGCACGGCGGTGCGGCGCTGTAACATGGAGTCCATTTTAGTCCGGCTAGTAGTTGTGGTACTGTGGCGGTCAGTTGTATCCGGCATTTCACGTTGCTGAAACACGATGTCCATTTCGCTTTGCTACGTTCGCACGAGGGGGGTATCGGAGATGAATCGTTTTTGGATGAGTTTGGCGGTGTCGATCCTGATGGGAATATCGGCATTCGCGCAATTCGACACTGCTGAAGTCGTTGGTACGGTGAGAGATGCGTCAGGATCGGTCGTTCCCAAAGCGACGCTGACGCTGCTCAATGAGGAGACCGGAATTTCGGTCAAGACCACGGCCAACGACAATGGCAATTTCACCATTTCAAACGTAAAAGTCGGCCGTTATACGCTGACGGCTGAGGCTGCGGGATTTTCTAAAGCTTCGCAATCCGGAATTAAAGTCGACGTCGGGGCGCGGCAGCGCGTCGATTTCGCGCTGCAGATCGGGCAGGTGAGCGAGACTGTGGAGGTCAGCGGGGCGGCGGCGGCGCTCGAGACCGATTCGAGCGAGCACGGACAGGTGATCGGGACGACGGCGATCGTCGAGCTGCCCTTGAACGGGCGCAATTATGCCGACCTGGCGCTGCTTTCCGCGAACGTCGTGAAGTCGCCCATTGCGGTTTCGTTTTCGCCAAGCGGTACGCCACGCGAGGGATCGTTCAACGTGAACGGCATGCGCAGTACATACAACAATTTCCTGCTCGATGGGCTCGACAACAATGCCTACGGCACCAGCAACCAGAGTTATTCGTCGCAGGCCGTGCAGGCTTCGCCGGATGCGCTGGCGGAGTTCAAAGTGATCACGAGCAACTACAGCGCCGAGTACGGGCGCGTGGGCGGAGCGGTGATCAATGCGGTGATGAAGTCCGGAACGAATCAGTTCCACGGCAGCGCGTTTGAGTTCTTCCGCAATACAGATTTGAATGCGACCGGATTCCTGTTCAGTCCTGCGGTGTTCGTGAAGCCGACGCTGCAGCGCAATCAATTCGGAGTGACGATCGGCGGGCCGATCATCAAGAACCGGCTGTTCTTCTTCGGCGATTATGAAGGCTATCGCCAGTTGCAGCGGTATTTAAATTTCGATTCGCTGCCGACGTCGACGGATCGGCAGGGGATTCTGCCGGTGCCGGTTTACGATCCGTTGAACAAGACTGTGTATCCGGCCAACGTCGCGATTCCCATCGCGAGCTTGAATCCATTCGCGGCGGCGCTGTTGAGCGGACTGCCGACTTTGAACGGCGCTGGGCGCTCGAACAACTACGAAGCGCTGCTGTTGATCCGCGATTACAGCGACAAGTACGACGCCAAGATCGATGGGCAGATCAACGACAAGATGAACGCGTTCCTGCGCTTCAGCCAGCGCAAGGACGTCCAGTTTTATCAGCCGTCTTTCCCCGGCCCTTCGGGCGGCGACGGGAACGGATACATACACTCGCTCGACCAGAACGCGTCGCTCGGCTATACGTGGATTGTCAGCGCGAGCTCGATTTTTGAGGCTCGCCTGGGTTGGACGCGGATCAACGCCGGCAAGGTTCCGGCGCTGCTCGGCGGCCCGAGTCTCGAAGCCCTGTATGGGATCGAGGGCCTGCCGACGACGTCAAATCTGACGGGCGGATTCAACTCGCAGTCGATCAGCGGATTTACGGCGCTGGGGCGGCAGACGAGCAATCCGCAGTTTCAGAATCCGCAGTCGTGGGATCCGAAACTGAACTACTCGAAGAACATCGGACGCCATTCGATCAAGACGGGCTACGAGTATTTGAATATCCACACGGAGATTCTGGACGTCAATCCGCTGTATGGGCAGGACGTCTACGCGGGGCAATTCAGCAAGCCGACGTGCGCGGAGTTGTCGTTGGCAACGGGTTGCTCGATCGCGTCCGACGCGACCAGCTACAACCTCGCGGACCTGATCTTCGGCACGCCGAGTCAGATCAACCAGGGCAGTTACACGGTGGTCAATCTGCGGCAGTATGTGCACTCGCTGTACGTGCAGGACGATTTCCATATGACGCCGAAGTTGACGATCAACGCAGGGCTGCGTTGGGAATTCGCGACGCCGCTGTACGAGCGCGACAATAATTATTCGAACTTCGATCCGACGACGAATTCGATGGTCAAGGCGACGCCGGGCAGTTTGTTCAACCGCAGCCTGGTGCATCCCGACTACAAAGATTTTGGTCCACGGCTTGGGATGGCGTACAGCGTCGACAAGAAGACCGTCGTCCGCGCCGGCTATGGGATCAGCTATACGTTCTTCAATCGAGTGGGCAGCGCGCTCGAAGGAATCAACGCGCCGCAGGCGCTGTTCGGAGTGCTGAATCAGTCGATCACGAATGGAGTGGTTCCTTCGACGTTCCTCAACACGCAGAACAGCTTTACGACGGGCATTGCGAATCCGTCGGCGTTCAATCCGGTGAATTCGAATGTCGTGTATGTTCCACCCGACACGAAGTGGCCGTACATTCAAAACTGGTTCCTGTCGGTGCAAAGGGAGATCGCGAAGGACACGCTCGTCGAGATTGCTTACAACGGCAATCACAGTCTGCGGTTGCCTATCTTAGCCGACTACAATCAGGCGTCGCCGAATGCGGTGACGGCGACTTGCAATCCGCCGGCGATCACGACGGGATGCCTGGGCGTGCAGGCGCGGCGGCCGATTCCTTCTTATGGTCCGATTACGTGGGTCGATCCGGCTGGCGACAACCACTACAACGGACTCTCGGCGCGCGTCGAGCACCGGTTCGCGGGGGGCCTTTACTTCCTGAACTCCTTCACGTGGGGCAACGCGATGGGCGATTCGGAACAGGCGCTCGAATATTATGCCGGTTATTTCGAGGCGAATCCGCAGAACATCCACAATCTCGCGGCGGAGAAGGGTCCGTCGAGCTTCGACGTGAAGTTCAACAACGTCACCAGCGTCGTTTATCAGATTCCCTTTGGCAAGGGCCGCAAGTATGGCGGGAACATGAATCCGGTGTTCGATGCGATCGCCGGCGGTTGGGAATTCAATACGATCAACACGGCACATACCGGCACGCCTTTGGACGTGATCTATGCGGCGTCGACGATCAACGACAACACTGGGCTTTCAAACGACTATCGCGGGCAGGCGTTCCTGCGGCCGAATGTCAGCGGCAGCGCGGCGAGCCAGAGCAAGTCGCAGATGTTGAATACGTACTTCGCTGGATACACGTTCACGACTCCGCTGGCGACCTCGCCGTATGGGGATGTGGGACGCAATTCGTTCCGCTCGCCGGGGTTTGAGCAGTGGGATTTCGCGGCGAACAAGAGCTTCCGCATCCGCGAGAATATCAAGGTGCAGTTCCGGTCGGAGTTTTTCAATCTGCTGAATCACACCAATTTCGGCGTGCCGGATACGAAGACGACCGATGCGGCGTTCGGAACGATCCGCGGGACGTATCCGTCGCGGCAGATCCAATTTGCACTGAAGCTTCTGTTTTAATCTGAAGGCGCATGCGCTTTTGGATTACGCGGAACAGCGAGCAGCCGATCCGCGAGCAACTGGTCAGGCAGGTCGTGCTCGGAATTCTGAGCGAGGACCTGCCGGCGGGGCATCGGTTGCCGAGTACGCGTTCGCTCGCACGACGGCACAAGATTCATTCGAATACGGTGAGCGCGGCGTATCAGGATTTGCTGCATCGGGGATGGATCGAACTGAGGCGCGGGAGCGGGTTGTATGTGAAGCCGCTACCGGCTTCGGGTGCGGGTGATGTTGCGGAACTCGACACGCTGGTCACGAAGTTGATTCGCGATGCGCGCGCGCTCGGGCACGAGCCGGGCGAGGTGCTCGATCGTCTCGAGTGGATGGTGCGTCCGCGGCACTATGAACGGGTCGTGATTGCGGAGCCCGAGCGAGGGATGCGGGAGATCCTCGAGGCGGAGGCGAGCGATCCGCTGGGCGGAAGAGTGCAGTCAGTCGACGTCGGCGGTCTCGTGGATTTGGCGAGTGGGTGCGTGGTGACGTCGCTCGCGTCGCGGGCTGCGGCGGTTAGGGGAAGTGTTCCGCACGGAACGCCTTGCGTCACATTGCGGCTGAACTCGGTGCGCAAGTCGCTTGAAAGCCAGCCGCGGTTGCCGGCGAATACGATGCTGGCGATCGTTTCGCGATCCTTCGAATTTCGTAGTGGGGCGAGGACGATGCTGGTCGCTGTGGGGCTGCATCCAGATTCCATCTGCGATGTCGATGCGAGCCTCGAAGGTTGGCGGCAACGACTGGGCGCTGGCTCGCTGGTGGTGGCGGACGTCGTCGCGGCGCGGGAGGTTCCCGCTACCTTCGACGTGAAGATCTTTCGCATGATCGCGGAGAGTTCGCTCGCGGAACTCGGCCGGTACCTGTGGTTGTGACGCTCGTGAAAGTGTCACAACGCGACTTCCGCGGCGGGTGAAAGAACCCTAATCTGGACTTGCTATGAAACACCTCCATGTAAGTTCCAAACTCGGCGCGGCGGCCGTTCTCGGCCTCGCGGCGCTCACCCTTCCATGCTTTGCCGGAACCGGCGAGTCACCTATTAAGACTCACTGGGAAAACGTCTGCGCGATTTCGGACGGCAAGCAGTTGATTGTCACGACCGAGACGGGCGAAGTCGTCGAGGGCTATTGCATTTCGGTCGATGTGAACAAAATTGCAATTCGCACGCTCGATCATCGGTTCGTGCAAGTCTCGCGATCCGCGCTGATGAAGCTCGAGATGCAGCGTCCCAAGGCGCATCAACTGGCTTCGCTCGGTCGGGGCGTGAAGAAAGGATTGCATAGAGGTGTGCAGGACCTGTTCTCTCCGATGGCGATTGGCGGAATGGTCCTGATTCCGGCGACGCTCGCTTGGGGAGCGGTGTCGACGCCCTTCTGTATTTTGGGCGATTTGTTTGCGACGGAGGAACGTAGGCGCGAGATCAAGGTCACGGCGCTCGATCCTCCCGTCTCGAACCACGTTGCATATAGCCATTGACAATATATCCACTGTGGCTATAATGGAGCCATGCAGCCCGAATCCCTTCTTCCCCTCCCCAGCGCGACGTTTCACATTCTGATGGCGGTGTCGAATGAAGACCGCCATGGCTATGCGATTATCCAGGACGTCGCTGAACTTACGTCGAATGCCGTCAAGCTGAGCGCGGGGACGCTCTATCGATCGATCCAGCGGATGCTCGAGCAGGACCTGTTGATCGAGACTGAGTCGCCGGATCCGGAATCGGACGATGAGCGGCGGCGGTACTACCGCATCACGCCGTTCGGGCGGAAGGTCGCACAAGCCGAGGCCGCGCGGTTGTCGCAAATGGTCAAGCTGGCGCAGCGGAGCGGGTTTGCGGCGAAGGCCTAGGAGGAGGAACGATGAGACTCTACAGCGCACTTCTTCATCTGTTCCCTGCCGGATTCCGCAATGAATATGCGGGTGAAATGAAGGCTGTGTTCGCGCGCAAGCAACGCGACGCGGGAGGACTGCTGACCGTGTGGTTGTGGATCGAGACGCTGTGCGACATCCTGTGGAACGCGGCGCTGGTGCATCTCGATGTGCTCAAGCAAGACCTGCGGTATACCGTGCGATCGCTGGGACGGTCGCCGGGCTTTGCCGCAACTGCGGTCGCTGTGGCGGCGGTCGGCATCGGCGCGACGACTGCGGCGTTCGCGATGCTCGATCACGTGATCCTCAAGCCGCTGCCGTTCGCCGATCAGGACCGGCTCATTGAACTGTTCGAGGATCATTCGGCCGTGTCGCACACCGGCCAGGAATGGGATCTTGCGCCCGCGAATTATCGCGACTGGAAGCGCATGAACACGTCATTTGAGGCGATGGCAAGCTACCGGAATGAGTCCGTCAATATGCTGGGCGAAGGCGAGCCGCTGCGGCTGGTGGGATCCGCGATCAGTTGGGACATGTTGCCGATGCTCGGCGTGAAGCCGATCGTGGGACGTTGGTTTACCGAATCAGAAGACCAAGCGGGCGCGGCGGGAACGGCCGTTCTCAGCTACGCCCTTTGGCAGAACCGGTTTGGAGGTGAGGCGAACGTCGTTGGCCGGAAGATCCTGCTCGACAACGAAGCGTTCACAGTGATCGGCGTCATGCCAAAGGACTTCTACTTCCCCACGCGCGTTCCGCAGATCTGGACGCCGCAGCGCTTTGCGCCGAGCGATTACGTCGACCGCAACGATAACTACATTTACGGGCTCGGGAAGTTGAAGCCGGGCGTCAGTCTCGCGACAGCGCGAGCGGAGATGCGGACGATCGCGGCGCAACTGGCGCACGAGTATCCGAAGGAGTTGGCGCATACCAGCGCGACTCTGAAGAGTTTGCGCGACGACATCGGCCTGCAGACCAGGCTGATGATCGAGGCATTACTCGGGGCGGCAGCGTGCGTGTTGCTGGTTGCGTCGATGAATCTGGCGAATCTGCTGCTTGCACGAGCGCTCGAACGAGGGCGGGAACTCGCGGTGCGCACGGCGATCGGAGCGGGGCGCGAGCGGATCATACGGCAGATGCTGACGGAGAGTCTGGTGCTATCGCTCACGGGCGGAGTTCTCGGGATCGCGCTCGCGGCGGCGGCGCTTCCGCTGATGGTGAAGCTTGTGCCGGTGTCGCTGCCGATCGCCGAGATACCGCCGGTTGACGTGCGCTTCCTTCTATTCGCGCTGGGAATCACAACTCTGACGGGGGTTGGATTCGGACTCGTACCGGCATTGCGTGCATGCCGCGCGGCGGCGGCCGATAATTTGCGGGAAGGCGCACGTTCGGGTGGAGGACGGCGCGAGACGCTGCGATCCGCATTGGTTTTGGCGGAGATCGCGGGATCGGTGGTGCTGCTCGTTTGCTGCGCGTTGTTGACGCGCGCGCTGGGCCGCGTCGAGACGATCGATCCGGGATTTCGCACGGCGGGCGTGTTGACGGCGCGCATGATGTTGCCGATGCCGAAATACGAAAATGTCGCCGCACGCGACCGTTTCTATCGCGACGTGCTCACGAAGACCGCGGCGTTGCCGGGTGTCGAATCGGCGGCGTTCACGAGTTTTCTGCCGATGACGAATCTGGGTGGCGTGTGGCCAGTGATCATCCCCGGGCAGGCGGCCCAGGATCGCAGTAGCTTGCGAAACGCGAGTCTGCGCTTCGTTTCGCCGGGATTCTTCCGGACGCTCGGCGTTCCGCTGCTGTCGGGCCGCGACGTCGAGGCGTCCGATTCACCGACCAGTCAATTCGTCGCGGTAGTGAGCGATTCGTTCGTGAAATATTACTGGCCGAATCAAGATCCGTTGGGCCGCACGTTCAATTTTGGAAATCATGACCGCATTGTCGTTGGCGTCGCCGGCGACGTACGCGTGCGCGGACTCGAACGTCTGAGTGAGCCGCAGGTGTATCTGCCGTATACGCAGCATCACGATCAAGTGGCGATGTTCTACGCGCCGAAGGATCTGGCGATTCGCGCGTCCGGCAACTTGACGAACCTTGTGCCGGCGCTGCGGCAGATCGTTCACGAAGCGGATCCGGCGCAGCCGATCTCGGATATTCGAACGTTGGCCGATATCGTCGACGCCGAGACGCTGCCGCGGAGAGTGCAGGCGATCGCGCTCGCTTCGTTCGCGTTCATTGCATTTCTGCTGGCTGCGATCGGCATCCACGGACTGCTCTCGTTCGGAGTCACGTCGCGAATCCGCGAGATCGCTGTGCGTATCGCGCTCGGGGCGTCACCGCGCAACTTGGCCGGAACGATTCTCGGCGAAGCTGCGAGGTTGGCAATCGTGGGCGTCGCCATTGGTTGCCTGCTCGCTTACGCGGCGGCGATGCAGATGCGGGCGCTGCTCGCTGGCGTCACGCCGAATGATTGGTTCAGCTATTCGGCGGCGGGCGCGCTGTGTTTATTGATGGCGGTTGCGGGGAGCCTGATTCCGGCGGTGCGGGCGATCCGCGTGGATCCGGCGATCGCGATTCGCACTGAGTGACCTCAAGGATTCTTGCGGAGGACCCATGTCGTCATGGCGCGTTGGTTTTGGACGACCGTCGTCTTGATGGGATCCGCGAGCTCGGCGCCGAGCTTCTTCGTCCACTCGATCAGCAGAGCTTCATCGACGAGGTAACGCTCGGACTGATCGGGCAACAGGTAGCGGCGGCCGGTGCGTTGGACGATTTGATTCTCGATTCCGATTGAAGAGGCGAGGCGGCAGAAGAGAAGTCCGCCGGGTTTGAGAGCGGTCCACATTCCTTCGAGCATGCTCGCGAAGTGCCGATCGTCAGCGGCGAAGTGAAGCACGGCGCTGCTGATGACGACGTCGGCGAACGCATCAGGGAACGGCATGTGGTCAATCGGCGCGGCGCGGAAATTGGCCGGTGGTAACGCTGGCGCGAGGCGAGCGGCGAGGGCGCATACGGCGTCGATTGCCTGCGGATCGGAGTCCACTGCGAAGACTTCGAAGCGGGCGCGGAGCAGATAGACGAGATTCCGTCCGCTGCCGCAGCCGGCGTCGAGGATCCGCATTCCTGGTTCAATTCGTCCGCGCAGGAGTTGATCGAAGAGGTAGATGTCGATCGGTCCGAATTGTTCGCGCAAGGTCATGCGGGGAACTTCCAATATGATTTTTTCTCAGCCGTGACCGGCTTCAATTTGCGGCCATCAGGCGAGAGGCCATCGAGCAGCAGACCGATGTCGGTCAGCAAGCTTCGTTTCATTCCGAAGTCGCTATGGCCGAGCAGGCTGGTGCTGACGGCAGAGGCGTCGATGGTTTGGAGCCCGTCCGTGACGTATGGCACGCCGTCGCTAATCAGGCCGACGCGATTGGCGACGTGCCACCAGTTCGAGAACTTCAGCGCGTGATCGGCGTTCGAAGCATACGACGTGACGGACGCGGCGCCGGCGGATTGGAACTTCGTCCAATTCGATTCAAAGGAGGCGACGTAGATGTCGGCGGCGACAAAGGCGACGTGGCCGAGGGGGAGGCCTGGCTTGTGCAGATTGTCGGCAATCCCCGAGAGCAGCACGCGGCTGCCCATGCTGTGGGCCATGAGGTGAACGCGATGGAACGGACCGCCTTCGAGGGCGCGCAGAAAATCGGCGAGCCTCTTGCCGGAGGCGTCGGCGCGGGCTTCGTCCGCCGTGTAAGGGAAGATCGCCGACGCCGAGGGCCGCCACGATCCGAGCGAGGGCCAACTGAAGAGCAGGATGACTCCGCGGAAGTTCATGTCGTATGAGATCTGCGCGGCCCGCAGTGCGGCTTCCTCAAACGTGACGTTGAAGCCGTGCAGGAATACCAGTACTTCGGGGGTCTTCGCGGCGGTGACGGCGTTCTCGAGCTTCGAGCTGAATTCGGATTGAGGGAAGGTCTGGACGCGCGTGAGTTGAATGAACTTGTGCTCGGCGTCGGAGTCTTTGTAGAGAGTCCACCAGTGGGGCTTCTCGATCTTGCCGTGCCGATGTTTGTTGACGGGGATGGTGACGTAGGCGAGGCCAAAGGAAACGTCGTTGACGAGTTCACCTTCGAAGCCGGCTCCTCCCTCCGCGGGCTTGCGGTTCGTGCCGAAGAAGAGCGGGACGCTCAAGACGCCGTCGGTTTCTGTCGCGATGATTTTTCCGAGATCCTGGCCGGCGCGCATCGAAAGTTCAGATTGGTCAAGAATCTCGAGGTCGAGCGGCTCGATGCCTCGGACGATGCCACGCACCTTGGGCGCGCTCGGCAATGTGAAACGCGAGATCAATTCGCGTGTGTAGGCATCGGCCGCGGTGTCCGCTGTGAAGTCGAGCAGATCGTCGATGACGCGGGCGAGGTCATCCTCATTTCGGACCGCGTCCAGGGCGTCGCCGAGCGCGGCAAGCCGCTTGGCGTCGGCTGCCGTGAGCGTGCCCATGCGCAGGAGAATTCCATCCCAATTCGTCAGCAGGGCGGTGATCAACGCGAGTTGTTGGAGATTTTCGTTCATAACAGTGTTAGTGTCCGGATGCAGTGAAGGCGGCCCAGTAGAACGGATGCGTGTAGGCAGGGAGCGCGGGATCGAGTGCGCGCAGCGGCGCTTTCACTTTCGCGGCAAGGGATCCGGCTGGGCCGCAGTCGGTGTTCTTCAAATCCTTGAGTAGCGTTTCGAGTTCACCAACGGTCAGCCTGCGGAGCCAGTTCTGCGCGGCGCGCAAGGCTTGGGCGGGGGACTTGCCTAGTTTGAGAAGTTCTTCGTAAAGACGGCCGATCAGGATGGAGGCTGAGGAGTCCTCGACTTCCCACAGCGTTGCGATGACGGTGCGGGTGCCGTTCTCGAGGAAGGCGGCGGGGAAGCCGAGCATCTCGTCGACGATTCCGGTCACGCGCGATTGGGCGGATTCGCAGGCGGATAGAACGACCATCGCGGGCGGCGATTCGCGTAAGAGCGGGAGCAGCGTGTCGAGGGTGATCCGCTGAGCGTGCGCGAGGATGAGGGCGGATTCAAAGGGATCTTTCAAATCGAACAAGGCGTGCGTGGTGAAGTGCGCGAGCGAGGCTTTGGGCAAGGCCTTCAGCACTTCTTCGGCGGTGGCGGCGCTGCCCTCGAGAACAGTGGCGTGGACGGACGACGGCAGAGCGGCGCGGATCCACGCGCATTCGAAGACTGCGAATTTCAAGTCTCCGCGAGGATCGGAGACGACCAGCGCTTGTGTGGGCTTTGATTCGGCGGCGGTGCGGAGAAGGGCGCGAACTGAAGGGGCGTAGCGGATCGCGTAATCCTCGAGGATCCAATGGCGGCCGCCGTTTTCGAGCGGGGTCCAGGCGGCGTGGATCGGGAGGGCTCCGAGGCCGGCTTGCGGGAACCAGACGAGTTC
>DASXZC010000006.1:0-1798 GCA_036502165.1 Bryobacteraceae bacterium | reverse complement strand
CTGCTTGACGAGCGCCTTGCGGACTGGCGGCGCAGCGGGCTGCGCATCGGCTTCACCAACGGCTGCTTCGATCTGCTGCATCGCGGCCATGTCAGGCTGATGGCGGAAGCACGCGCGGCCTGCGATGTGCTGATCGTCGGCCTCAACAGTGACGCTTCCACGCGCCGTCTCAAGGGCAACGGCCGGCCGATCAATCCGGCCGAGAGCCGAGCCGACGTGCTCGCGGCGCTGGAAGCGGTCGACCTCGTCGTCGTATTCGAACAGGACACGCCGCTCGAACTGATCAAGCGCGTGCGGCCGAATGTTCTGATCAAAGGCGCCGACTACAAGCGCGAGGAAGTCGTCGGTCGCGACGTCGTCGAAGCCTCGGGTGGCCAGCTTGTCCTGGTCGATCTGGTGCCCGGCCACTCGACCACCAACATGGTCCGGCGCATGGCTCCGCCGGCCATGCGCGCCGGCAAGCCGGTGACTTCTTGATTGGGTACCAGGATTGCTCGGGAGAATGGTTTGACCGAACTCATCTCCGTCATTGTCACCACTTACGATCGGCCCGATGCGCTCGCCGCCAGCTTACGGGCGCTCGCCGCTCAATCGGATCGGAATTTTGAAATCGTCGTTGCCGATGACGGATCCGGCCCCGATACGGCGCGCGTCATCGAGAATTGGGCGGCACGCTGTACGGTGGCTATCAAACATGTTTGGCAACGGCACGAGGACTTTCGCGGCAGCGAAATCCGCAACAGGGGGATCCGCGCCAGTTCGGGACATTATTGCATTTTCCTCGATGGCGACTGCTTGGCGCGCACAAACTTCATCGCCAACCATCGGAGGCTCGCTGAACGCGGCTGGTTTGTAGCCGGCAATCGCATTCTGTTGTCCGCGAAGCTAACTGAGGATGTGCTTATAGGCGGTCTGGCAACCGAGACCTGGAAATTTGCCAAGCTCGCGCACGAACGAATGCAGGGGCATATCAACCGCTTGCTGCCAGCAGTAAGTCTGCGTCTCGGACCTTTCCGCAAAATTCACCACCGCAATTGGCGCGGCGCAAAAACCTGCAATTTGGCAGTCTCGCGCGGCGATCTCGATCGCGTCGATGGTTTCGACTCGAGTTATCGAGGATGGGGGCGAGAGGATTCCGACTTGATTGTGCGACTTTTTCATGCGGGAGTGCGGCGCAAGGATGGACGCTTTGCGACGGGAGTCCTGCACCTATGGCATCCCGAAGCTGCTCGATCCGGGTTGTCCGAGAATGAACGCCGTCTGCGCGAAGTGCTGGCGAGCGATCGGATTTGGCCCGAACGAGGGCTTTCGGCGCTGAGCAACGAGCCAGTGAAGATCGGCAATGGCGTCCTGAGCTAAAGCGTAGTCACTCCCTTAGCGTGGACGCGCCACATACAGGACGGAATTCACAGCGACGCCGGCGCGGCGCAACGTCTCGGCGCCGAAATGCTCGATGCCAAGCTGTTCGACGCGCAGCCCGGCGGTTTCCAGACGTTCGATAAAATCGCGTTTGCCGTATTGGCGGACGTGATCGCCCGCGCCGAAATACTTCCAGCGCAGTTCGGCCGTGTCCATGCGGGTATCCTCGTGCGTTTCGTCGAGGCCGACCACGAGTGGGACCAGCACAATCGCGAATCCATCCGGTTTGAGCACCCGGTGTAATTCACGCATCGCCTTGCGATCGTCCGGGATGTGCTCGAGGATGTGAGAGCATAAAACGATATCGAGGGAGCCGTCCGCGTAGTCCGCCATGTCGGTCATGTCGACGCATTCGTCCACGGTCTTGCGCGTCAAGTCG
>DASXZC010000005.1:0-15535 GCA_036502165.1 Bryobacteraceae bacterium | reverse complement strand
CATCCCGCCGCACATATAAAACCGTGTGCGACGGCATCGCGTTCGGCCGTACGTCCGTTCTCGTCGACGCCGTCGACGTGGCGCGCTCCGAGAAAAAGTGGATCTTTCTTCTGCGCTGCGGCGCCTGCGGCGCAATGTGGGCCGAGGCCTGCTGGTCCTCGGGACACATGGATCTCTATTACATTTTTCCGGTCCCGCCCGGAGAGGATCCGATCGTCTGGTTGAACGATCGCGCTCACGAACTCACGTGGGATCAGCGTGGCCCCATCGCGGACGCTCCCGCCCCGGAGCAATAATGGAATCCATCATGACGCGTAGGCAAATCCTGACAGCGATCGCTGCCGCTGCTGTTCAATCGGCCCAAGGCCAAACTCCCGAAGCCACCGCCGCCAATGAGGACTTCTGGTTCCAGACGCGCCTCGCATTCACGGTCGATCGCAATCTGCTCAACTTCAACAACGGATCCCTATGTCCCGCGCCGAAGGTCGTCCAAGAGGCGATGGAGCGCTACTGGACCGTCACCAACCTCTCACCTTCGTTCTACGTCGACGAACTGCTGATGCCTGAGACGGAAGTCATACGCACCGAACTCGCCCGCGAATTCGGCTGCGATTCTGAGGAACTCGCGCTGACCCGCAACACCAGCGAAGGCCTGCACAACGTCATCTACGGCCTCGATCTCCAAAAGGGCGACGAAGTCGTCACCACGACGCAGGACTATTCGACGATGATCACCAGCTTCGATCAACGCGCCCGCCGCGAGGGGATCGTGCTGCGCCGCTTCGCTTTTCCGACGCCGCCCGCGAAGTCCATGGATCTCGCGGATTTGTTCTGGAAGAACGTCACTCCGAAGACGCGCGCGATCCTCGTTTCGCACATGACGTTCTCGACCGGGCAGATCTTTCCGATTCGCGAAATCTGCCGCGAGGCTCGCAGGCGCGGCATCTATTCGATCGTCGATGGCGCCCACGGATTCGCCCATCTCGTCTTCCGCCGCGATGATCTCGAGTGCGACTTCTACGCGACCAGCCTTCACAAATGGCTCACTGCGCCCGTCGGAACGGGATTCTTATATGTTCGCCGCGACCTGATCCCGCGCGTCTGGCCGCTCATGGGCGCGCCGCAATCGTCGGCCGCGGACATTCGCAAGTTCGAAAGCGTCGGCACACAACCCGTCGCGATGAGGAACTCGATCGCCGACGCACTCGCCTTCCATCGCGGCATCGGCGCCGAGCGCAAACAGGAACGTCTGCGGTTCCTACGCCGCCGCTGGGAAGGCGCTGTTCGCAGCGCCGCCCCGCGTGTGATTCTCAAGAACGCCGATGAAGTGACGCAATCTTGCGGCATCGGTGGATTGAGCATCGAAGGCATGCCTGCCGCGAAGATCACCGAGACGCTGCAAAATCGTTACCGCATCCACGTGCGGACCCGCGTGATCCCCGGTGAATTCGATTGCATCCGCATCAGCCCGAACATCTACGCCTCGATCGCCGAAGTCGATCGCTTCAGTGACGCCATTATCAAAATCGCCAAGAGCTAAATCAACATGAACCGCCGCACCTTCCTCGCCACCGCCGCAGTCGCCGCCACCGCCGCACCCGCACCGATTCCCATCGTCGACACGCACATTCATCTCTTTGACACGACTCGCCCCGGCGGAGTTCCATGGCCGCCCAAGGGCGACGTCATCTACAAGTCGTCTTCACCCGCGCGCTTCCGCGAGCTCGTGAAAGGCCTCAACGTTGTCGGAGCCGTCGAGATCGAATGCAGTCCTCTATTCAACGACAATCAATGGGTGCTCGACGTCATGGCCAAGGATCCCATCATGACCGGCATGATCGGGGACCTCGAACCTGATCATCCCGATTTCCCCAAGCACCTCGAGCGCTTCCACAAGAATCCGCTCTACCTCGGCATCCGCTACGGCAACATTTGGAACCGCGATTTCCACGCGAAGTCGAACGATCCGAAATTCATCGCCGGCATCAAGCTGCTGGCGCAAACGAATCTCACGCTCGACTCTGCCAATCCGACGCAGCAACTGGTCGCGGATCTCCTCAAGCTCAAGGATCGCGTCCCCAATCTCCGCCTCGTGATGGATCATCTGCCGCGCCTCGAACCCGCCGCTGACCTCGCCGTCAACAAGCAGTGCGACGCGAATCTGCGCGAGCTCGCCAAGCGCCCGGGCGTCTACGTGAAAGTCTCCGGCGTCCTGCGCAAAGTGGACAACAAAGTCCCGACGGATCTCGCGTTCTACAAGCCGCGCCTCGATCACATCTACGAAATCTTCGGACCCGATCGCGTCGTCTACGGCAGCGATTGGCCCAATAGCGACTACAACTGCACGTATCAGGAAGGCCTCGCCGTGGTCCGCGAATACTTCAACGCGAAAGGTCGAAGTATCGCGGAAAAGTATTTCTGGCGCAACTCAATTGAGGCCTACCGCTGGATCCATCGCGAACCCAGCCAGCCCCGCGCCTGAAGTAACTCTAACGCTGCGCGACCGACACCGTAATATTGCGGAACTGCAAGCCGCCCGTGTGATCGCCCTGTATGTAGAACGGCCCCGGCTCGCCCTCGTTCGCATCGAGCGCTCCACCAGTGATGCCTTCGATCTCCTTGCGATCGACCGTCAGCACGCCGTCGCGAACGATCGTCACCGTGCGGCCCACGAGCGTCACATCGAAGGTTTCCCACTTGCCAGGCTTGCGCGGCATTTCCATCTTCGGACCGATGCGGCCGTAAATCGCGCCCATCGAACGTTCCGGCGGCTCCTTCGTCTTCTCATATTCCAACTGGACTTCGTAACGTCCACGCAAATAGAATCCACTGTTGGCGCCATCCGGGCAGTTGACTTCAAAATGCAGATTGAAGTCCTCGAACTTGGCAGTCGTCTTCAGGTTCGCTCCGTGCGCCTCGTTGATCAGCAGGCCGTCCTTCACGATCCAATGGCTGTTGGCCGGATCGCCGATCGGCTCCCATCCCGCCAGATCTTTGCCGTCGAATAACGGCTTCGCCTTCGCCCACGACTTGGGCGGCGCGTGCTTCAACTCCGGTGCGCGGACTCCCGTCAACTCGATCGTCTGATCCCCATGCTTCTGGACTCCCTTGAGCTGATCACCCTTCGCGTCCAATTCCCAAGTCGTCGCCGTCTGAGCGTTGGGCCGCGACAGCGTCAAACTCAAATGGCCGCCCGACGACTTCACGTCTTTCACTTCGAAAACATTACCGCCCGTCGGCTGATACCAGACGTCGAGCGTGCCGCCTTTCTCCGAGATCCCCAGCCAGCAGGCGCGGTTCGCGCCGGGCATATTGAAATCCCAATGTCCAACCAGTGGACTGGCGGCTTGTACCAGGGCAGGAGCAACGAACGCTGCAAAAAGAATGAGGCGGGACGATCGCATAAGGGGCTGCATGGACACGAGTGTATACCAACCCGTGGCGCCGCCGCCGGTGATCCTTCAGCGTTTGTACAATAACAACGCATGCATAAGTTCACCCTCGCCATCCTCTTGGCCGCCGCTTTGTACGCACAATCGTCCGGCCCACTCACACCCGCTCAAAGAACCCAATATATGCGCGCAGCTTGCAAAGGCAAGGTCAACGCGAAAGGCGAATGTACGGCTTGCCTCGGCTCCGGTGAAGCCGGAATCACCGACCTCGCGGATGCTGTCCCCGGCTCCTTTACCGCCCCCGGATCCCAAAAAGAAGTGGTGCTCTTCACGACCTCCACGGCCTGTGAGCCTCACGCCAACAACTTCGGCGGCGCCGTTCTGCTCCGGTTCGAGAACGGAGCGTGGCGGAACGTCCACTACGAACCCGGAATCACCGGCGAAACGCTCCGCGTGCTTCACGTCCCCTCCGGCCGTGATCTGTTAGTGAGTCAGGGAGGCTTCGTGCAATCCGGCCAAGTCGACTCCTGGATCAGCGTCATCACGGTTTCAAATGGCGGATTTAAGGAAAACATGCTGCTCCGCGTCAGCGATCCCGGAGGCACACAGTGTGACCCGAAAGACCCGATCGTAATGCACCAGGGCTCCATCAAGAAGGTGGAGGTCGTCCCAGGCGGAATCCACGCTCAGGTTCAGGTCGTCACCTCGCACCAGCGAGGCGACGCTGATGGAGCATGCACCCAAATTCCCGGCTCGTCCAAAACGACGAAGCTCTACGACCTCGAATATGTCTTGCAAGGTGACAAGGTTGTCGTTGCCCCGTCGAGCGCCGCCACCGCCGCCCTCCTCAAGAAGTTGGTCGAATAGCCGGTTGCCGTAACCAAGGCGCCCAGCCGCGCGACACTATTACTGAACACTGAAACCAAGTCTTTATGAGCCTCCCTACCAAACGACGATTGCGCATCCTCGTCCTATCGCCGATCGTACTTTTTACCGGTTTGCAAGCCCAGGAACCTCCCGCCCGCATGAACCCCGGCGCCGCTGGTGGACGCGGTGAAGCCGCCGCTATCGCCGGAGCCAAGCAGGATCCCGCCGCCGTCGAGAGCGGAGCGAAACTCTTCGCCACACACTGTGCCGGATGCCATGGAAGAACCGGCAGAGGCAATCCCGGCGCCCCCGATCTGATCCGCTCGATCATCGTCCTCACCGACGAGAAAGGGATCCTCATCAGCCCGGTCCTGCGCAATGGACGCCCCGATCAGGGGATGCCCAAGCCCAATCTCACCGAACCGCAAATCGCGGATCTCGTCGCCTGGCTGCACGTGCAAACGTACTCAGCGGGCCATCGCAACACCTACGCGTTCCAGGACGTCGTAACCGGCAACGCTAAGCTCGGCGAAGCCTATTTCAACGGTGCCGGCGGCTGCACCCGCTGCCATTCAGTCACCGGAGATCTGCAGGGAATCGCCAAGCGCTTCGACTCGATGTCGCTGCAGCAGCACTGGCTCGGTCCTCGTGGACGCGCCGGCCGTGGCGAAGTTTCCCCGCGCGCCGCCGTCATGGTGAAAGTGACGCTCCCCTCCGGTGAGACGATCTCCGGACGGCTCGATCGCGTGGACGATTTCAGCGTCTCCCTGCACGATTCTTCGGGCGCCTATCATTCGTTTTTCCGCAACGGCAACGTGCCGAAGGTAGAGATCACCGATCCGCTGCGGGCGCATGTGGAGCTCCTGCCGAAGTACACCGACGCAGACATACACAACGTGACGGCCTACCTGGTGACCCTGAAATGAAACTCCAACATCTGATCTGCCTCGCCGCCGTGCCGGCCTGCCTCTGCGCGCAGGAACTGCTGCCGCAAAAGCTGCTCGAACAGCCGACAGACGCCTGGCCTACGTACAATGGCGACTATTCCGGCCGCCGCTTCAGTCCGCTGACGCAAATCAATTCGTCGAACGTCCATAACCTCGCACTCGCATGGGCTACCAGATTCGGCGGAGGCGCCGGCAACGTCACCATCAAGTCGACTCCGCTGATGGTGAACGGGATCCTCTATCTCACCTCGCCTAACAACGTCTGGGCCGCGGACGCGCGCACCGGCCGCGAGCTCTGGCACTATCAATACCCGCCCAACACCGGCAGCACGATCGGCAATCGCGGAGTCGGAATGTACGGCAACTGGCTGTTCTTTGAAACTCCCGACAGCAATCTGGTGAGCCTCGATGCCGCAACCGGCAAGCTCCGCTGGAAGGTTCCCCTCGCGGATCCCAAGCTCGACTACACATCGACCGTTGCGCCCGTAATCATTGGCAATCACGTGATCGCGGGAATCGGCGGCGATCACCTCGACAACCCCGGCTTCATCCAATCCTTCGATCCTGAGAACGGCAGGCTGCAATGGAAATGGTTCACCACTCCGCGCAAAGGCGAGCCCGGCATCGACACATGGCCCGACGAATACGCCGCCGCTCATGGCACTGGCCAGGCATGGATCCCCGGAACCTACGATCCGCAACTGAATCTATACATCGTCGGCACCGGCAATCCGAATCCCGTGATGGCGGAAAAGAGCCGCAAAGGCGACAATCTCTACACCTGCTCGATCGTCGCGCTGAATCCCGACACCGGCAAGATCGTCTGGTATTTCCAGCCGTCTCCCCACGACGTCCACGATTGGGATGCCGTCGAGACGCCTGTTCTGGTTGACGGAACCATCGATGGCCAGCCACGCAAACTGGTCGTGCAGGCGAGCCGCAATGGATACTTCTTCGTGCTCGATCGCGCCACCGGCAAGCAGATCCTCACTAAGCCCTACATCGACACGCTCAATTGGGCCAAGCCCGGCCTCGACGCGAAGGGCGAGCCTCATCCCGATCCCGCCAAATATCCCGCCGCCGACGGCGTGCTCGTCTCGCCCAATTCCAGCGGAGCGACCAACTGGCAGGCCCCTAGCTTCGATCCTCAGACCGGCCTCTTCTATGTCAGCTCCATGCGCGCCTACAGCATGTACTACCTGACCGATCTCGACGAACGTCCGCAAGGATGGGCCGGAATCGATTCCGGAGTCGGCACCGACGGATCCGCGCTGCTCGCGATCGACTACAAGACTGGCAACATCGCGTGGCGCCACGAATGGCCCGGAAACGGCGGACTCGCGCACACCCTCACGACCGCCGGCAAGCTGCTGTTCTCGCACAATGGCCAGAACATCATCGCCTTCGATCCCGCAAACGGAACCATCCTGTGGCACTCGACTCTGATGGCCGCTCCGTCGGCCGGCCCGATCACTTACACGATCGACGGCCGCCAGTACCTGATCGTCTCCGCCGGTGATGGAATGTACGCATTCACCGTGAACGTCAAATAACCCAGGTAATCACCAACATTCCCTGCACACCGCCGGGCATCCCTTGTTCGCCAGGCCCCGCCGTCGGACTCCCAATCTTGAACCCGAAGCTCACGCCCGTCTTCTTTGGCGTGTCCGCGATGCCGCTGACCGCATCGAAAGCGTCGCCCACTTTCGCGAGATCCGGCTTGATCTGCGAAGTGATGTTCCGCACATCGCTGACGCTCGACAACCGGCCCACCGCCCGCGCGATGTTCGCAGCGGAGCTTTCCCCTTGCTCCATCACTGTCGGCAGCGTGACCAGATTCGGCACGTAGGAATCGCGTCCAAACGACAACGTCAGCTCCCATTTGTCGCTGCCGATCTCGCCATCGAGGAAGAACGGACCCTTGTTCGCTTTCAGCACCACCGACCCGCCCCATGACGCGCCAACCGTCAGAAATCCATCGGATCCCTTTAAATTCGCCGTAAGTCCCGTGACTTTCAACTTGATGTTCGCGCTGTCCTTCCCGACCAGATTCACACCGGCGCCAACCGTCTTGATGACCTTCTTGACCGACGCCACCAGATCGTCGAGTTCAGTGTCAGTCGGAATGTGCGGCCCCGGATCCGCTGACCCCGGTGTGACCTGATCGACCGTGATCAACAGACCCACCGCGTACACCGTCGCCCAACGTACGACAATCTGCCTGATCTGCGCATCCGTCAACCCGCTCGAAAACCCATAGAAGACCGACTGTTTGACGACACTCACCACCGCATCGACGCTGCTCGACGACTGTAGCCTCGACTGGTTCTGCATCAGATAGTTCGTGATGCGTTGTTCAGGAGTCATAACAATGAGCCTCACATATCCACGCGCGTACCGCCTCGGGAGTGGGTCACCCGCCCGGCCGAATCAGGTACATTGGAACCACCGAGAAGGAGGACTCCCCATGAACCCAACTGAATCTACCAACACCGAGGCGGCCGCAGCCGGCGCCGCTCTGGCGCCGAACCAGATCATTGACTACAACCGCGCGTTTTCCGAATCGCTGCAGTTGTTGCAGACTCCCGTGACGTTGCAGCGCACGCAAATCCTGTCATTGATCGTCGACATCCTCGATCAGCTCATCAAGCTCAGCGGCGAGGCGCAGAATATCCATCCGGGAAAGGCCGCAGCCGCAATCGAGAACCTGAAACGCCGTGTGGAAGAGGCAATGAAAGCGACCGCCGCCCCGAGCCATGAGACCGTAAACCTCGCCGGCACCAACGACTGGTTTCAGAACCTGATGCGAGCGCTCGGCGTTGCGCAGGACAATACCGTAGCCACGCAGCAGCAGCTCAACATCATCGCCAACGCCGCTCTCACCGAAGGCCTTGCCGCCCTGCTGAACATCGTCCAGTCGGATGTGATCGAAGGCGCCCCCAAGGCGTAAGCTTACTCATCCCGTAGAGCGACAATCGGATCGACGCGCGCGGCCCGCATCGCTGGAATCGTGCATGCGGCCGCCGCCACGATCCCGAGGATCGCAATCGCCGTCAGATAAGTCCCCGGATCGCTCGCATCAACGCCGAACAACAGCGCGCGGATGAGCCGCGTCACTCCGAGCGCCGCCACAAGTCCCACTCCCAACCCGATCGCGACCGGCCTCATGCCTTGTTCAAACACGAGGCCCACAAGCTGTCCGACCCGCGCTCCTAATGCCATGCGGACCCCGATTTCACGAGTCCGCAGCGCCACTAGATACGCAAGCACTCCATAGATCCCGATCCCTGCGAGCAGCAGCGCCGCCGCCGCAAATCCGGCCAGCACGGTCGAACGGAACCGCTCACTCTGCGCCGCCGCATGCACCTGCCCGGCAAGCGTCTTGACGTCCGCCAGCACCAGGTCTTTATCCACCTGATGAACGGCCTCGCGCGCCGCCGCGGTCAGCGTCTCCGGCGCTCCTGTCGATCGCACAATGAACGTGACCTCCGTCGAGACATCCTGCGAAAACGGCACATACACTTCGGGCTGCACAGCTTTCGAAAGTCCGTCCTGTTTGGTGTCCGCCACCACACCGACGATCGTCACCCAAGGACCCTTATCCAGCGGACGCCCGAATTTCATGCGCTTCCCCACCGGATCCGCACCGCCGAAATATTTGTTCTTGAGAGCTTCATTCACGAGCGTCACCGGCGGAGCGTCCTTCTGCTCATCCTGCTCGGTGAGCCAGCGCCCTCCGGCGAGAGGCGTGCCCAGCGCCCGGAAGTACTCGGGAGTCGCCGCATTGCAATGCAGCTCCCGTTGATAGTCATCGCCGCCGTGGCCTTCGAGCGTAGTGTCCGTCGTATAGGACGTTCCATTCAGCGCCGCCGCCCGGGCCAGGCCAACCGCCCGCACCTGGGGATTCTCCCGCAGCCTCCGCTCGATTTCGTGGAATGTCTCGACCGCTTGGGAAGCTTTCGGATACCGCACCGACGGCAGCGCGATATTGAACATCAGCCCGTGTTCGACTTGAAATCCGGGATTAACGTGCTCCAGACGAAGCAGGCTCTTCGTAAATAACCCCGCGCCACTCACGAGGATCACCGACAATGCGACTTCGCTCGCGACCAGCGCGCTCCGCAAACGGCGGCTCTGAGCCGTACCCGTGCCGCCGCGCTCGGCGAGCGATTCCGAGCCCGAGCATGCAAGCGCAGGTCCAACGCCGAACGCAATCGCCGTCACGATCGAAAGCCCCAGCACGAACAGCAGCATTGCGGCATCGAGGTGCAGCGGCGCGACCCCCGGAAGACTGGGCATCGCCGCCAGCAGCGCACTCTTGGCCGCGAGCGCCAGCACCACACCCAGCACGCCACCGCACACAGCCAGAACCACGCTCTCGACCGCCAGTTGCTGCACGATCTGCCCCCGCGTCGCGCCCAGCGCCCTGCGGATCGCCAGTTCCCGCGACCGCGCCGTAGCCCTGCTGATCTGCAGATTCGCGACATTGGCACAGACGATCAGCAGCAGAAATCCGACCGCGCCCAGCAACATCAGGATCCCCGGCCGCGTTTCGTCGGTGAACCAGTCCTGCAGCGGCCCGAGTCCGACGCCCATCTTCGTGTTGTTATCGGGATGCTCCCGCTCCAACTGCGCCGCGATCCCTGTCATCTCCGCTCGCGCCTGTGCAATATCGACGCCGGGCTTCAGCCGCGCCACCACATCCAGATAATGCGGACGCCGCTGTTGGACAAATACCGAGGGCGTGAATGCCGGCGTCGTCCAAAGCTGAACCGCCCGCGAGGGGAAATAGAATTCGCGCGGCATGACTCCAATGACATCGTAGGGCCGCGAATTGAGCATGATCGTCTTGCCGACAATGTTCGGATCCCCTCCGAGCGCCGTCTGCCACAACTGCCAGCTCAAAACCGTAACGCGCTTGTCTGACGCAAAGGTTTCCTCGTCACGAAACGTGCGCCCCATCAGCGGACTCACATCCAGAATCCGGAAAAGATTGCCCGTCGCGATGAGCGCCATCAATCGGCGCGGTTCGCCGTAGCCCGTCAGAACGATATCGAATCCCGTCCCAGCCCTACCAGCAGCACCCAGATAAGCGGCCATGCCGGAAAAGACGTGGTTACGCTTCTCCCAATCCGCGAAGTTCGCAGGCGACGCCGGCGCGTCCGTCCAATGCTTCAGCGGATTGGTTTCCCACAGATGCACCAGCCGCCCCGGATCGCCCACCGGCATCGGCCTCCACAGCGCCGCCTGGGCAACGCTGAACATCGCCGTATTAGCGCCGATCCCGAGCGCAAGCGTCAGGATGGCGACAATCGCGAATCCAGGAGCCCGAGCCAGTCCGCGGCAAGCCAGTCTGACGTCCGAAAGAAGCCTTTTCATCGATTCACCTCAACGAGACAAAAGGAACTGACCATTAGACTAGCCTGACGCCAAACCGTTAGTGGGTCACAATCCCTGATTCCCGCCCACGAGGACAGCAGAATGTTCGTGCATCTCGACCTCACTCCGCTCTACTGGGGCGGCCTGCTGATCGGCCTCGTGATCATCGCGATTGGGCTCGGGCTACGGTCGAGCTTCGACAAACTCAGAGGATATGGGATTCTCATCGCGCTCGTGGGCGCCCTTCCGGCCGCGGCCGGCGCCTTCCTCCTCGTGATGGACGCATCAGAGAAGGTGGAAGCGTATTGGAATCGCCGCGTCGATCAGCAATTGACCGCCGACCGCGAAATACAAGGGCTCCGCCTTCCTCGTGGCACTACCGTCCAAACCTATGGCGGCGCTCCTCACCTGATTTCCGCATTGATTCTCATTCAGCCCCTCGACATATCGGGCATTCCCTTTGAGGGCGACGTCGATTTCGCCGGCATAGACGCGATCGGCACCTCAGTTGTCACAAAAGGAACCCTCGCCACCGCCCATGTCATCGACGGTGTACCATGCCAGGCGCACTCCGAAGCCGAGTTCAGCAATACTTTGCCACACGCGGACGCATCCACCCCGAAGGTCACAGTCGGCACCCTGCTCCACTGCAAGGCGTCCGCCGCGTTTGAGATTGCTGGCATTCGCTTCGCGGCGAATTCGAATTTCTATCTGGAGGGCGGACCGAAACTCGGCACCCTGGCCGTCGACCAGGATGTCGATGGCGTTCCCTGCCTGGCGCACAAGGAAGTCGAGTTCATTCATACCCCCGAGGCGCAAAAACTGATCCGCTGCACACTTTCCAAAAACTTCGAAGTCCACGGTACGCGCTACGCCGCGAACGCGGGCTTGAAATTCGACGACGCCGGTAACGTCATCTTCGGCGTCCTCGCCGCCGACCAGGACATCAACGGCCGACTTTGCAAGAAAGGCACGGAGGTTGAACGAGGAACGCGCTTCACTCCGGCGCACGACGGGACCATCGACGGAATCGACTACAAAGGCGGCGGCGAAATCAAATTGGACTCGTACGGTCATTTCGAATCCGCCGTATTGGCCCATGATCAACAGTTCGGCGCGATTCTCTGTAGCGGAGGTGACGCCATCGCATTCCAATTCGATTTCCAGGATCATTTGAACCACCTCGACGCCTGCTTAATCCGCAGTTCCGCCAAGCTCCTGAACGTCGACTGGCCGGCCGGCTCGAGGTTGAAGGGCGCGTCATTGAAATTCCGGCTCGAAGTCGCGCTGCCCGAAGACTCGGGCCGCGTGAAGATCGGGGACGTCACGGCTGTTGGTCCGTGCACGATCGAACTAAGCACGAGCCAGCACTACGACTTTACTGTCAAAGCGCCGCCAGGCAAGCCAGCCTTTGCCGAACTCCTCGGGGCGCACTTCTCGTCGATCAGCATCTATGAGTACGACTACGACCGTCGCGATGGGTCGGGGACCGGGTCCGGGACTCTTTTGGATGCAGCAACCGTCAACGGAACCGCTTACGAGGCAGGCGGAGACGTCAAGCTCCAGGGAATCCACGGCCCCGTCCGCCCCTGAACTCCGGTCCGCCCGGCCACCCACGCTTGTTATCATGTTTGCAGCATGAGTTCGCTTTCGCCACGATTGCAGTTGCGCGTTTCGCAAAAGCAGATCCTCACACCAGGACTGGTCCAGATGGTGACGGTCCTGCAGCTCACCAGGCTCGAGCTGAAGGATATGATCGCCGCCGAAATCGCCGAAAACCCCGTCCTCGAGGAAACCCTTGACGGAACTGAGGAGCTTTCACCCGAAGAATTACAGCGCGTCCTCGAAAACGAACGCACCGAGGCTCCTGCCGACCAGTCGATCCTCGAGATGACCCAGCAGGATCCGGCCGGCATCAATGAATACGAGGCCCCCGACATCGATCTTGCCCCCTCCGGCATCGAGGTTCCAGCCGGACAGAATCCGGCCGAAGGCATCCCCGAAGCGCCCGTCGTCGAACAGAAGGATCCCTTCGACGAAATCGACTACGACACCTTCTTTCAGGAATATCTCGACCCCGGCCCCCGCTCCCCCGCCGCCGAGAGCGTCGACAAGCCTTCGTTTGAAACCTTCCTCTCGACGCCGGTCACTTTGTCGAGCCACCTCGACGACCAGTTGGCCGTCCTCATCATGCCGGAAGCCGTGCGTGACGCGGCGGACACGATCATCGGAAACCTGGACGAAAAAGGATACCTGACCGAGCCTCTCGCCGAGATGGCCGCGCCCGCAGGCTGCACCCTCGATGAAATGACCGAGGCGTTACAGATCGTCCAAAGCCTCGATCCCGCCGGCGTCGGAGCTCGCGATCTGCGCGAATGCCTGCTGTTGCAGCTCAAGAGCCGCAACGCCGAAGGCGGAGTCGCCTGGAACATCATCTCCGATCATTTGAAGCTGCTCGAAACCCGCCGCTTCAAGGAAATTGCCAAGGCGCTCGGCCGTCCCATCGAGCACGTGCAAATCGCCATCGACGTCATCCGCCATCTGAATCCCGCACCCGGCGAGCGCTATTCGATCAAGGATGCCGCCAAAGTCGAGCCGGACGTCTACATCACCAAGGACGGCGACGATTTTCTGATCGAGCTGAACGACGACGAAATTCCGCAGTTGCGCCTCAATCCCGACTACCGCCGCATGCTCGACCGCGAGCAGGAGCCCAACAAGGATACGCGCAACTACATCAAGGATCGCTACCAGGCCGCCCTCCAACTGATCAAGAACATCGAACAGCGCAAGCAGACGATCCTCAAGGTCTGCCAGTCGATCATCCGGCGCCAGCTCGAGTTCCTGGAACACGGCATCACGCGTTTGAAGCCGATGATGATCAAGGAAGTGGCCGAAGAGATCGGCGTTCATCCTTCGACCGTCAGCCGAGCCGTCGCCGGTAAATACGCGCACACTCCGCAAGGCGTCTTCGAATTGCGCTACTTCTTCTCTGAAGCCGTGCAAGGCCGCGCCGGCAACGAAACGCCGCTCCTCGTTTTGAAGATGCGCGTCAAGAAAATGATTGAGGAGGAGGATCCGCAAAAGCCGCTCACCGACGAGCAGATCACCGAGCGCCTCCAGGGCGAGGGAATCCAGGTGACCCGCCGCACGGTCGCAAAATATCGCGAGGACATGAAGATTCCGTCCACTCACGAACGTCGCCGGCGGTCGTGAAGAGAATGCCGGTTGCGGCCGATTCCCGATAGAACGCAAACATATGCAAAAAGACCGCCCGCACCCCGTTTCGGTGCCGGAAGCGGCATCATCTAATTAGAGGAGGCATTAGACCCCATGAACGTCAGCTACACAGGCAAGACCCGGGACCTTACCCCGGCGGAACAGGAAAAACTGGACGGCAAGTTTTCGAGAATCGCCAAACTCGTCGACCGCAAGGGAGAACGCCAGGCGCACGTCGTCGTCACTACGACGCGCCACCTGCAAAAGGCCGAGATCCGCATGCAATTCGAGGAGCATCCGCTCGTCGGCGTTGCCTCGGATCCTGATTTTTACCAGGCCGTCTCGACCGCCGTCGACAAGCTCGAGAAGCAGACTTTGAAAGTTCGCGAGAAGATGCGCGACCACCGCGGTCCGGAAGTGAAGATCGCAGCCCGTCTCGATTCGGTGCCCGACTCGACCGTCGCGGGCCCCAAAACCCGCAATGGCGCATCAAACGGACATGTCGTGGACGGAGCAGCGTCGTCTCCCGATTCCATGCTCACCATCCGCTCGGCCAAGATCCACCGCGCCGCCAATCATCTACAGTCAAAGCCGATGACTCTCGATGAAGCGCTGATCAAAATCAAGCGGCACCACGGCTACTTCGCGTTCATCAACAGCGTCTCCGACAAATTGAATGTGCTCATCCGCCGTCCTGACGGACACTTCGATCTAGTTGAGGGATAATAGCTTCTGAACCGGTGGCAACTAAAAAAAGAAAATCAGGCGAACAAAGCCCCGGCCCCGCGCCGCCACCAGCGGAGCCGGTTCGCTCCTCGCCCGAAATCGTCATCATCACCGGCCTGAGCGGATCCGGCAAAGGAACCGTCCTAAAAGCTTTCGAGGATCTCGATTACTATTCGGTCGACAATCTGCCCATCGGCCTGATCCCGAAGTTCGCCGAACTGACCAAGGAATCCCCGCGCGTCCGCTCGGCCGCTCTCGTCATCGATATTCGCGAAGGAACCTCGCTCCGCAACTTCCCGGATATCTATCGCGCCCTGACCGAGCGCATCCCCGCCAAGCTAGTCTTCATGGAAGCCGACGACGAAGCCCTGATGCGCCGCTTCAGCGAGACCCGCCGCCCGCATCCCTTGGGCCGCGAAAGTTCAGTCCTTAAGAACATTCAAACCGAGCGCGACATGCTCGCTGAGATCCGTGAGCTGGCTGACGTGATCATCAACACGTCGAAGCTGAACGTTCACGAACTCCGCCAGTTGATCAACGAAAAATTCCGCGGCCATCGCGAAGAGTCGAAGATCATGGTGTACGTCAACAGCTTCGGCTTCCGCCACGGAGTCCCCACCGACGCCGACCTCGTCTTCGATGTCCGCTTTCTTCCGAATCCCAACTACATTCCGGAATTCAAAAAGCTGACCGGCAAGAACCGCAACGTAGCCCGTTATATCCGCAGCTTCCCCCAAACCCAGGAATTCCTGCGCCGCATTTCGGAACTGCTCGTGTACCTGCTGCCCCACTACATCCGTGAAGGCAAAAGTTACCTAACGATCGCCTTCGGCTGCACGGGAGGCCACCATCGCAGTGTAATGATGGCCCACGAAATCCGCACCAAATTGGAAAAAGAAGGCTACCGCGTCAAAGAAACGCACCGCGACATCGCGAAGGGCTAACGCGCACTCAGGCTACTGAGTGCAACTTCTTCTTACCCTTCGCGGACTTGGCTTCAACCGG
>DASXZC010000004.1:0-31008 GCA_036502165.1 Bryobacteraceae bacterium | reverse complement strand
ACGCTGGTCGTCGCGCCCCATATTCCCCAGGAATTCGAGGTTTCGTTCGAACGATACCGAGTGGGACGTTCGATAGTTTCAGGGACGATCCATAGGAAACGCGGAGAGATAAGGATGACGTTGACGATCACAGGCGAGCCGCTCGATGTGACGTTCAATCCTGCGTTCGTGCGCGGAGCGACGCTCGTTGCGGCGCAGCGGGATGGCGTGAAAGCCGACGACGCGCGGGTCGAGGCGACGCCGGCGGATGTGCACGTTTTAGTGAAGCGTCCGGGTGCAATGTCGCGGATTGAATTGACGATCAGAGTCCAAGAGGATGCGGAGGCGACTCCGGTATTGGTGAAGCCAGAAGTGGGAGATCCGGCTCGACGTTAGGACTTCACAATGACCGCTGTGTAAAATCCATCGCCCTCTTCGCGGCCCGGTAAACGTTGGTCTTGCGAGACGAGACGGAATTCCGGTAGTAATGCCAGGACTTTTTCCACGACATTTTTATTCTCTTGCGGCTCGAGCGAGCACGTCGAGTAGACGGCGCGTCCGCCGGGTTTCAAAGCGGCCAGTGCATTCCGCAGAATGGCCCGTTGCACAGGAGCGATGTTCTCGACGTCATCCGGCGTGAGTCGCCATTTGATTTCCGGATTGCGGCCCAGCGTGCCAGTGCCGGAGCAGGGAACGTCGATCAGAATCTTGTCGAACGAAGCCGGCCGAAGGGGCAGCGGCTTTTCCGCATCGAGTTGAACCAGTGGGCAGCCGAGTGTTCCCAACCCTTGCAGCCGATGCATATGAAGATCGGCGGCGACTGCGTGCACGGGAGTCTCGAGCGCCTGCGCCGTCTTGTTCCCAGGCGCCGCGCAGATATCGAGGAACGATTCTCCTGCTTTCAATTCGAGCCACGGAACTACCGATTGCGATCCAATATCCTGCACGCGATCCCCGCGTTGATACGTCTTCGGTTCTTCAAGCGCGGCGAGAGCGATCTTCGCAGCGGCATCCTCTCCGTAGGCGCGTGACCAGCGGGTGAGCAGCCATTCCGGGCACGATAGCGCCGTCTCGCGATCGGGCCATTCGACCGGGGCGCGGTTCGCCTTTCGCAGAATCGCATTCACCAATCCAGCAGCCGAGCGCTTGCCCGCCCACTTAACCAGCTCGACACTCTCGCTGACGGCCGCATGCGCGGGGACTCGGTCAAGATGCCGAATCTGAAAAATACCCATGCGGAGCGCGATACTCACCGCGACATCCAACTTCAGAGATTTGCGGCTCGCGTAGCGGAGCGCGAGATGATCGAGCTGCGCCATGTAGCGAAGGCATCCGTAGACGATCTGCGAAGCGAGTCCGGCATCGCGGGAGTCGAGTTGCGTGGCGCGGCCAATCAGGTCGGAGGCATAGCCGCCATCTGTCTCGACGCGTTTGAGGATTTGGAACGCAGCGATGCGCGCCGGGGAAATGGGCATGAACCCTTATAATAGGAGAGTTGGAACTCGAAAAGACATTATTGCGCAAGGTAGGCGAGGCGATCGCGAAGTACCGCATGATCCGCGACGGCGATCGCGTCGCTGTCGCACTATCGGGCGGCAAGGACTCTCTCACGCTGTTAGAGGCCCTGCTGTTGCTGCAAAAGCGAGCGCCCATCGATTTCTCAGTGTGCGCGTTCACGATTGAACAGGGGAAATTCCTGGCGCCGTTCCAACCGCTCGGTGAATATCTGAAGGGCCGCGGGATCGACTGGACGTACTTCGAAGACGGACCATCGTTCCAGTTGCTCGACGATGAGCCCGAGCATGGGTGCGACAAATGCAGCCGCTATCGCCGACGCGCGGTGTATGAAGTGGTCCGAGGATTGAATGCGAACGTGATCGCATTCGGCCACACCGCCGACGATTTCTGCGAAGCGTTCCTTCGCAATGCGATGTACACGGGCCGCTGTCAGTCGTTGCCGCCGGTGACCTATTCGGGCAAGAAGGATTTCCGCCTGATCCGTCCGCTTGTGTTTGTGAGTGAGGAGATTACGACGCAGTACGCGGCGACGATGGGTTGCCCCGTCATTCCCTGCGGCTGCTCGCAGAGGACAGGGACTGTGCGGAAGTCGATCCGCTCGATGTTCAAGGAAATCGAGCAGGAGCATCCACACATGCAGGAGACGCTGTTGACAGCGATGGGGAATGTCAATGTGTCGCGGCTGCTCGATCCTCGATACCTTGATCTCGAAGGCGACGCCGAGACGGCCGACGCGCCGGCTTCCGTGCTCCTGCCGATCCTGGCTGACTAACGGCCCTCTTTTTGCTCTGAAAAAAGTCCTGTCATCAGTGAGCCTCACGACTTGGCGAGCGTAACGTGTTCCCACTCTGAGGATTTACTGCGTTCAGCCAATCGTTCGACAAGGAGCATCTATGAAATTAAGACGGGCGACTTTCGCCGCAGCGCTACCGTTGGCGTTACTTTTCTCCCTACAGGCCAATGCGCAATGCAGCAACGCGAGTTTGAATGGGAACTATTTTTCGAGCTTTGGCGGTACGGTGCTGGTGGGGACGACGAATCAGTCCCACGAAGATCTCGGCAAACTCATGGCGGACGGTAACGGGAACCTCAGCGGTTCCGTGACGGCCAGTGTCGCCGGCACCTTTACGACGTTGCCGGCTACGGGAAGCTACACCATCAAAGCGAATTGCAGCGGTTCGGGAACTCTCGCTGCCAACGGAATCACACTGGCTTTTACGCTGCAGATCATCGATGGCGGAAACCAGGCGCTGGCCTCGGTGACGAGCTCGGACTTGGGCCAACTGGGAATTGGACGTCTGTATCGTGCCGGCAATACGACTGGCGCGAACTGCGGCACGGGATCGCTCTCGGGCACCTATGGGTTGGTTCTCTCCGGTGGAACGTATGCGGCGGCAATTCGGTCCGGCTATGATGCGGTGGGGCAGGCGACGTTCGACGGGAATGGAAATGTCATGGTGACTGGCCAGGTCACGAGCGGGACATCCTTGGGAATTAATTGGAACGGCACGGGCGTCTACTCGGTCAATTCGGACTGCACGGGCACCCTGCAGGTCACGAGTCCGAACGGGACTGTGAACTACTCGCTCGCGCGAATTCAGGGCGGCGGTGTGGAACTGCTCGAGACCGACACCGGGACGACGATTTCCGGATCATTGACGGCTGAAGACGTCGGACAGGTGGTTCCGCAGATCGCCTTCGGCGGAGGCTGGTACACTGCGCTTTATTTCTCGAACACCACTTCGCTGTCGCAGACGTTTGTGGTGACGTTCACAGCGGATGACGGAACTCCGATGACAGTCCCAGGCGCGGGCACGAGCAAGCGGATCACGCTCGCCGCGAATTCGACAGCGATCATCGAGGCGCAGAATGAGGGTGCGTTGACGGAAGGATACGCGACATTCTCGCTGCCTGCCGGTGTCACTGGTTATTGTGTGTTGCGCCAAAGCATCGCCAACATCGCCGACCAGGAAGTGACGGTGTCATTCCGCAACGCGGCTGCGACCGCGACGACATTCACGTTTGACGACACGAACTACATCACGGCGCTCGCGCTCGTCAATACGAGCACCGTCGCCACAACGGCGACGATCACTGCTTATAGCGCTAACGGAACCGTCGTTGGAACTGGGACGATCGCGATCGGCGCCGGCAAGAAGGTCGCGAACACGCTCCGCGGATTTTCGGGCCTGAGCGGCGTCAATGGGGATCGGGGAACCGCCGTCGTAACAGTGCCGAATGGTAACGTCGAGTTGCTCGGTCTGCGGTTCACGGGCTCGGCTTTCACTGCGATTCCGACCACGCAGCAACAGTAACGCTTCGGCTGCGATTTACATCCAGCCGAGTTCCTTCAGCGCCAGTCCGGAGTGCCAGATCTTCGTCATATGGACGATCTTGCCGCCGTCGAACTGCATGACGTAGACGTAGTCGGTCATCGTGCTGCGCCCGGTTGCGGGAACCGGGCCGCCTTCACCGGTATGGGTCGCATGAAAGACACCATAAGCGGCGACGTTATTGCGCCCGGCGTCGGTTGCGAACGATTTGATTTCGTAGCGGGCGTCGGGCATGACCGTCATGAGGCCCTTCATCCATTCCGTGTACTGCTCAAGGGTTTTGACGCCGAGCAAAGGCTCGGCCTGAGCGGAAAAAGTAGCTTCCGGAGCGCAGTAGGCTCCGCAACTTTCCCAGCCTTTGCCGGTCTCACAGGCGGTAAAGAAAGCTTCGGCGGTATTCGTGATCTCTGACATATTCGGATCCTCCCTGGCTTCGGAGATTAGCACAGAGGCGCGAATTAGGCGCGCTTGTCGAAATCGACCGCAGTGGTATTCGCGCCGCAAATCAGGACGCCGACGCGTTCGCCGGGTTCGGGTTGGTAGCGCTTGCTTAGTAGCGCGCTGAACGCCGCCGCTCCTCCAGGTTCGGCGGCAATTCGCAGAACATCCCACAGGGCTTTCTGAGCTTGCTCGATCGCGCGATCCTCAACCAGGATGGCGGAGTCGAGATACGACTCGAGCAGCGGATACACGAGTTCGCCGACTCGTTTGGGCGCGAGCGAGTCGGCTGCAATTCCACCGGCTTCGGCGTCCGCGGGACGTCCTGCCTCGAGCGCTCGAGTCAGGGTCGGGGCGGCTTCGGGCTCGACTCCAATCAGTCGGACCTTGCCTCGGTACCAGGCTGCAATTCCTGCGATCAGGCCTCCGCCGCCGACCGCGACCAGGAGCGTATCGAGGTCCGGAGCCTGATTTTCCAATTCGAACCCAACTGAGCCTTGGCCGATCAGGGTCTCGGGCTGATCATAGGCGTGAATCGGGAGCGCGCCGGATTCGCAAGCCCATCGCTCACTGGCCTCGAGCGCGTCCGAATAACGGTCGCCGGTGATGACGAGCTTCGCTCCATAGCTGCGGATGCGATCGACCTTGGCGGGTGAGGCGACAGTCGGAATGTAGATGGTCGCGGGGATGCCGAGGCGGCCCGCGGCATAGGCGACGGCGGCTCCGTGGTTGCCACCGGACGCGGCGACGACGCCCGCGGACGGAACGTCGCGAGTCAACAAATTCGTGAACGCTCCGCGAGTCTTGAACGATCCGGCATGCTGCAGAAATTCGAGCTTGCAGACTAGGGAGCCTGGGGGCAGTCCGAACTCCGACGAGTCGATCTTTAAAACGGGCGTGTGCCGCACGTGGGGACGGATCCGCGGCACGTTGGCGGCGATCGTCTCTCGGTTGACCAGCGATTCGATGGCGTGGGGTGTTCCGATTGCGGCTGCTGTTGTCGAACGGTAGGTTCGCATCCTCCGGCCAGAGTATCATGCGCCCTTCAGCGAGATCGCGCATTTTCTTGTTGCGCGAAAACGTTCCACTGTTCGATAGTGAATAGGACGGTCCTTCTATGGGCTCTGGTAATCGACGCTGGATTTGGCTGCATGGCAGAGCAGAATCTGTTCCTCACCGAACTGCTGGGCCTCGACGTCTTCGACCTCAGGGGGCGCAGGATTGGTGTCGTCAAAGACGCCGCCATTGTCCCGCTGGTTGATCCGAGCCGCGTCGATCGCTTCCTCGTGGGCGGCGGATATGCTTGGCTGAGCGTTGGATACGACCAGGTCCGCACGATCGGGCTCGACGGGATCCATCTCAAAGACGAGCAGTTGAAGCCGTACCATTCCGACGAGTACGTCCTGCGGCTGGTGCGCGACCTACTCGATCAGCAGATCATCGACGCGCAGGGACGCAAGGTCGTCCGCATCACTGACGTTACTTTTGACATTAAGCGCAGCAATGGCCACGAGAACGACCAGTTGTGGGTGCTCGAGGTCGATATCGGAGTACGCAGTATCTTTCGCCGCATGGTGCAGGGCGTGTTGCCGCGCCGTTGGATCCGAAGGCTGCAGGGTCCGATTCCGCCGAACTCGATCGGCTGGGAATTCTGCAACATCCTCGAGTCCGATCCGCAGCGGCGCCTGCGGTTGAATATCTCGAACAAGCTGCTCGAGGAAATGCATCCGGCGGATCTGGCGGAGATCGTGGAGAATCTGAGTCCGGACGACCGCGAAGCCATCTTCGAAACCATCGATAGCGAAGTCGCGGCCGACACGCTGTCGGAGGTCGATCGCGATATTCAGACGAGCATTCTAGAGTCGCTCGAGACGGAGAAGGCCGCGGAGATCGTGGAAGAAATGGCTCCGGATGAGGCGGCCGACGCGCTCGCCGAGCTCGAAGCCGAGCATAGCCAGGAGATCCTCGACGAGATGGATGAGGAGCCAAAAGAGGATATCCAGGAGTTGCTCGAGTTCGCTGAGGACACTGCTGGCGGGATGATGAACACTGAATACATTGCGCTCGGACCCGGCCGCACGGTCGCCGACGCCGCTGCCGAAATGCGCGAGAACGGCGACAAATTCGACACTGCCAATACCGTGTTCCTCATCGACGCGGACGGACGGCTCACCGGCGCGATTCCAGTCGCGCGTCTGTTGACCGCGGTACCGTCGACGAAGCTCGCCGAATTGATCCAGGATAAACCCATACACGCGCCGCTGACTGAGACGCAGGATCGCGTGACCGAAATGTTCGATAAATACAACGTGCTGACCTTGCCGGTGGTCGATGAAGAAGGCCGGCTCGCCGGAGTCATCACCGCCGACGATATCATCACCGTCCTGAGGCAGAGATGATCAAGCGATTTCGCTATCACATCGCTATATTCTTTTCCGTGATCGGGCCGGGATTTATTACGGCTGTGGTCGATAATGACGCCGGCGGCATCCTTACTTACTCACAGGCCGGTTCCAAATATGGATATCAGCCCTTATGGACTCTGATTCCGATTACCGTGTTGCTGATCGTTACTCAGGAAATGTGCTCGCGCATGGGCGCGGTGACCGGCAAGGGTCTTTCCGATCTGATCCGCGAGGAATTCGGATTGCGCACGACGTTTGTAATGATGGTCGTCCTCGTGCTCGCGAATCTGACGAATGTCATGGCCAATTTCGCTGGTATCGCGGGATCGCTCGAATTATTTCATGTCACCCGCTATATTTCCGTGCCACTAGGCGGACTGTTGGTGTGGCTGCTGATCGTAAAGGGTAGCTATGAGAATGTCGAAAAGATCTTTTTGTTTGCCTGTATAGTTTATGTGGCATATATTGTTTCCGGATTTCTCGTCGAACCGAATTGGAAACAGGCCGCGATCGATTCGGTGAGGCCACATCTGCAGTTTGACGCCGAATACATTTCGATGCTGATAGCCATGGTGGGCACCTCTATTGCGCCGTGGATGCAGTTCTATTTGCAATCGGCAGTAGTCGAAAAAGGAATTACGGCCAAGGAGTACAACGAGTCGCGCATCGAAGTGATCGTGGGCTGTATCGTGATGTCGGTGATCGCATTCTTCATCATCGTCGCCTGCGCCGGCGGGATCTGGAAGAACGGGCCGCGGGACATCGTCAACGCAGCCGACGCCGCCGAAGGACTGAAGCCGTTCGGCAAGTATGCGTACGCCCTGTTTGCGATCGGGTTGCTGAACGCGTCCTTATTTGCGGCCTGCATACAGCCATTGTCGACTGCCTATACGGTTTGCGAATCGCTCGGCTTCGAATCGGGGGTGAACCGGCGGTTCAGTGAAGCTCCGATTTTTTATTGGCTGTTCACAGGATTGATTGTCGTGGGTGGCGGAGTGATTCTCATTCCGGGATTTCCGCTGGTAAAGATGATTCTGTTCTCACAGGTAATCAACGGAGTTCTGTTGCCGTTTATCCTGATTTACATGACGATCCTGATTAATAAGCATCGTGTGATGAAGGAGTGGGTGAATTCAAGGTTCTATAATCTGGTTGCATGGGCGTCGGTGGCGCTGATGATCGGATTGACTGTGGCGCTCGTTGTGATCTCATTCCGCGACTTGTTGAATCCAGCCGGGTCGTGAGCTTATTAGCGAACGTTCGAATAAACGTCCGATAAACCCAGCGAACATCGAATCGATGGGATCTCAATCCGGTCAGAACGGTCCGAGTAAATCGTAGACATCCACTTCGCTGTTCCGCCCTCTCGCGAAAGGTGCTCTACTCGGACTTGATCCTGCGCGACAAGCAGTACATCACTCAGTGTCGGAGTCCGCTGATAAAGCGGCAGCTTGACCACACGATCGTAACGGCCTGTCGACTTCGATAGGACTTCCACTACCAATTTAGGATTGGCTGCCACATCACGGTGGCGTCCGAACAATTCCAGCTCTCCGCAGATCACCGTGATGTCTGGATAGTAGACTGACTCCCCTTGCGCCACCGCGACACGCTGGTCGCTCGAGTAGGCGGTGCAATTGCCGCCGCGTAGGCCCGCCCACAAAATACCGCTGATGTTGAGCGCAATCTTGTTGTGATTCGGCATCCCCCCGGCCATCGCGAGGATCGTTCCTTGATGGAACTCGCTCTTCGTTTTGGCTTTTCGCTCGATGACCAGGTATTCCTCGACCGTGAATCGGCGCGGCAGCGGCATGCGGATCGAGGCGTTCACACCACGAGAGTACCATCTACGCGGCTGGGGCCGAGCTTACGCGGCCTCCGAATTTGTCGGCCCAGCGGATGCGGCCCGTCAACTGCATCACTACGAACAGCGTCAGCACGGAGCCGATCGTTACCGCGAGTCCGGTGAATCCTTTGAAGAAGAACGCATACGAGAACAGAACCAGATATAGGAACTGGGCGCCCCCGGCCTCAATCGCCGCGAATCGCAATCCGGCTACCAGGCGCAGGTACGAGACGACGAGAAAGACCGAGACGATCGACGCCACGACGAATGCCGCATGGATCGAAATATGGTCGACCAGATAGGCGAGCATCAGATGGAACGCAAAGAATGCGGCCGCGAGAAAGAAGTAGTTCATTGGATGCAGTTCGATATTTCGGATCGTCGAGATGACCAGCATGATAAAGAAGAAGAAAAATAACGAAACTGGCGCGAAATAACTGATCTGCCCGGCTAGCGGCCCGGGTTGGAGTTTCTCGGGCATGACAAGTGCGATCTGAAATCCCGAGACCAGGTTCCGGTATTTCCAGTCGAGCTCCCAGCCGCCGGGGATCTCATGCTCGGTCTTGGGCGACAGCGTATTGTCCGCGAAATCGATGTCTTTGAAATTGGTAGTCAGGTGGAGATCGAAATTGCTCACTTGCGAGACCGCACCTTCCTTCGCGTCCCCGAATCGATAGCGCCACTGGTCGAGTCCGTTCGATTGATAGCCGACCCGCACTTCGGCCGTCTCGCCTGGCTTCATATCGCGCGCAAAGGCCGCACCCTTCGTCTCGTTCGAAAACGCCTGTGCCACGCCGTTCACGAGCACTTGCAGGTCGTCGTACTTCGCGCTCGATGCGGGAAAAGGGAAATTGAAGTTCACTCGCTCGGTCTTGTCGCTTGGATTGCGGAACTGAAACTCTCCGTTGAACCAGACGGTGTAGGTCGAGTACCACATAAGACCCTTCTGTCGCGGCTCGAGGTTCAGCTTCACGTCGATCTTCGATCCTGCGAGGGGAAGCGTGACCTGGCGCACGGTCTTCTGCGTCTTCTGCACGCTTTTGCTATTCTCCACCGTCATATAGGTTTCGAGTGTTTCCACATCGAAGCTGGCGGATGGAGGCGCCTGCTCTTGAGCTGTACCCCACGTCGAGCCGACCCGGTCATGCAGGCGGTCGTCGCTCGAATGCGTCCGGCTGTCGATGGTTCCGCCGAGAATCAGCCAGGCGATGGCAGCTCCGAGATAGATGAAAATGATCGCCGCCAAGCGGAACACGCCGATCCGGACGTTCGGGGCGGGCGTATTTGTGGACATTTTCTGTGACTCCTTATGGACAAGTGCTTGTTATCGCAAAGTAAAGAGGGATACCAAATGTCAAAATTGATCAGTCGGCCGCTCTGTCTCGTTCCACTGTTGGCAATTCTGCTGCCAATGCAGGCCATCCCCGCCGGTTCGGACGGGCCACCGACGCCCGTCCTGGTGGAACTCTTCACTTCAGAGGGCTGCTCGAGTTGCCCGCCCGCGGATCGTGTTTTACGCATCCTCGAGAACAAACGGATCGCCGGTGCGGAGGTCATCGTGCTGTCGGAACACGTTGACTATTGGGACTCGCTTGGCTGGAAGGATCCCTTTTCGAATGTGCAGTTTTCGATCCGCCAGCAGGACTATGCGAGGATGTTCGGGTCGCAGGGTGTGTATACGCCCCAGATGATCGTCGACGGGCGCGCCGAATTCATCGGCGACAATCAGGGGGCCGCGACACAGGAGATACGCAAAGCGGCCGCTCGTCCAGGAGCGACCGTGCGGATTGGCGTCCTTCATATCGACACCCCCGACGGCGGCAAAAGCGTGGCAACCGTTCAACTGGCCGTGGGAGACCTTCCACAAATGTCGAGGAAGGATGATCTCGAAGTCATGCTCGCGGTCACGGAGGCGCAAATCCGCACGCGGCCGTCGCGAGGCGAGAATGCGGGTGCGTCACTCGAGCATACCGGAGTCGTCCGCACGCTGGTCAGGGCCGGGCGGGTCGAGGGTCCGGGTTTCGCGGCGAAGGCTCGGGTGACGCTCGATCCTTCGTGGAACCGCCATGCTCTACGGGTGGTCGCGTTCGCGCAGGAACGGAAGAGCCGGATCGTGTGGGGCGCGGCTCAGGCATCGCTAGAACCTCCGGCCCATTAACGTCTCAGGTTTTTCTCCTACGGCCTCGGTCAGGGATTTACTCCGGCACCCCGGTTGAAGACAAGGCCGGATGCGGCGATAAGGATAGTAAGACTTTGCCGATGGCTTCCTGCCAGGAGAGAGGACGGGACGAGTGTGATCCGTGTAACGCGCATCAATCAGCAGCCGCTCGTTCTCAATTCGGATTTGATTGAACATATCGAGGCGACTCCCGATACGGTCATTACCATGATGAATGGACAAAAATTGGTTGTTGCCGAAAGCGCCGATGCGCTGGTTGAGAAAGTCATCGCGTTTCGGCGATCGATTCAACGGCTTACCGATGAACCGGAATCGGGTCCGGGGCCGGAGAAATAGAGGATGGCAAGCGCAGAAGTGAGCGCCGCGGCCGGCGCCAAGGCGAGAGCGGGCGCGAGCTCCACTCCCAGGACGCAGCCCGCTGGGCGAATCGATGTAGCGACCGTCGGCGGAATCCTGCTGGCGGTGGGCGCCATCGTCGGCGGACTGCTCCTCGAAAAGGGAAGTGTCGCCGACATCGCGCAGTACACCGCGGCCCTGATTGTAATGGGAGGGACGGCTGGAGCTGTCATGGTTTCGACTCCCATTCATGTCCTCAAGGGAGCTTTGCGGCGTTTGCGTTCGGTCTTCAAGAATCAGGACGCCGACCCTAGAATGGTGATCCAGGAGTTGATCGAATATGCGTCTCGGGCGCGGAAGAATGGGCTCGTTTCGCTCGAGCCCGCTGTGGCGCAGATCGGCGACCGGTTTCTGCGGAAAGGCCTCGGACTGGCTGTGGACGGCACTGATCTGCAGGAACTGCGGCGGATCCTGGAGCTCGAAATGACGCTCGCCGAGCATTACGCCGAAAGTGAAGTGAAGGTGTTCGAAAGTGCAGGCGGCTATTCACCGACCATCGGAATTATTGGCGCGGTGATGGGGCTGATCCAGGTGATGAAGAATCTGGCGAACATCGACGAGGTTGGCCACGGCATCGCCGTCGCCTTCGTCGCAACCGTCTACGGAGTCGCGGCCGCGAATATCTTTTTCTTACCGGCGGCGACCAAAATCAAAAGCCGGATTCAGCATGAATGCCATATGCGGGAGATGATGCTCGAAGGAACTCTCGGCATCGCCGAAGGATTGAATCCCCGGCTGCTCGAAGCCAAGCTCGAAGCCTTTCTACTCGAGGGGGCGCCAGGCAAACCCGCAAAGTCCGGAAGGCCTTGAACCATTCCCATGGGACATCGATTAATGCCACGTAAACAAACAGCCGCTGCCCCCGAAAATCACGAGCGGTGGCTCGTCTCCTATGCCGATTTCATCACCCTCCTGTTTGCATTCTTCGTGGTGATGTTCGCATCCTCGCAGACCGATCATAAGCGCGCACAGCAGATCTCGGACTCCGTCAAAAAGGCGCTATCCGAAGATCGCGTCGCGGCTGCGGTGCAAGCGGTTCTCGGCGGAACTGTGAACGACAAGGGGAAAGGCAACGCGATGCTTCGCGGACCGGGCGGCGCGAGCCGCGGCGAGCAGAAGAGTGCTCCCACCGTCGAACCCGTCGAGGTGCCTCGCGTAGCCGAACTGATGCCCTCGCTGCAGTTGCTCACCAAAGATCTCAAGAGTGAAATCGAATCCGGCAAAATGCAGGTCCACATGGAACAGCGTGGACTCGTCATCAGCTTCACGCAGGCGGCGACGTTCGCTTCCGGTGGAGCGGAACTTACATCCGGCGCGATCGAGAGCATGCGTAAGGTTGCCGGGCCACTCGCCGCGATTCCGAATCCCATTCGACTCGAAGGTCACACTGATTCGCTTCCCATCAACACCGATCGCTTCCACAGCAATTGGGAGCTCTCCGCGGGGCGATCGATCGCGATGCTCGAAGTCCTCGCCAACCAGTTCCACATTCCCAAACGGCGAATGTCGATTGCGGGGTACGGCGATGCCGCCCCGATCGACACCAATAGCACTGAGGAAGGCCGCGCCCGCAACCGGCGTGTCGATCTGGTGATCCTCAATGAAACCGGCCTTGCTGCGGAACCCGGCGCTTCGCCCGGGCGGGATCGTCCGTCACCGACGGCTCCGCACTGATTATCTGGATGGCATGGGAATGAACTTCTCGGCGCAGTTCGGTTGAGGCGATGCCTTGCCGCTCATGTCCGAAACCGTTACGTCATCGCCCGTCAATGGAAGATTGAACGATCCTGGTCCGATACGAACATTCGCATGGTGAGCGGCGAGTTTGATCTCGCGGGGATCATCCACAATCACGTTGTCGAACACCATGTCGAGGCGGTGCGACTCATCGAGTCCGTCGAGGGTGATCTTGCCCGCTCCTTCGATCCTGACGTTGTGGAATTCTATGTCGCGGAACAACGGCGGCTTGTTGCGGGCCGCGCCGAAGAACGAATAGTTGGAATCCATGTAAATCGGATTCTTCGTATTGCGGATGCAGACATCCTCATAGACGATGCCTTTGACCAATCCCCCGCGGCTCACGTTCGACTTGATGCGAAGGCCGTTGTCGGCTCCATCAATCGAGAGATCGCTCACGCGGATCGCCGACGCGCCGCCATCCGTCTCGCTTCCGATCGACATCCCGTGGCCGGAATAGAAATGATTGTGGGCGATCGTCATGTGCGATGATCCGCCGGCCGATCCGGCCTTGATCGCGACGTTGTCGTCGCCGGTGTGGATGAAGCACTGGGTGATGGTGACGTTGGTCGCGCTCGATGGATCGATACCGTCGGTATTACGCGCCGTCTTCGCAGTGTCGATGATCACGCCCCAAGCCGTAAATCCGTTGCCGCTGAATACGACGTGGAAATTGGGCGAGTTCTGGAGCTTAATCTTGTATAGCGAGAAATCCTGGGAATGGGTGATGACGATCAGCCGCGGGCAGTTCTGATTCTTGTTCGAGACCTTCGCCTGCTGCGCAAGATCCCACCACGACACCCGCTGCCCCAGTAAGTGTTCGGCGCCGCGTCCATCGATGGTGCCTTCGCCCATGACGGCTGCATAACTGATGCGGTCGCCACCGATGAGCGGCTTGCAGCCGCGGCCGGACTCCGTCACGATGCCGCACGATCCGGGCCTGATGTCATAGAGGCGAGGATCGCGCGAGGCATACAGCGTCACACCCTGCGCAACGACCAGCGTGACAGCCGTGCGCAATCGCAAGGGTCCTGATAGGAACGCGTTGTGCGTACCGTCCGATTGCAGAACGACGCTCTTGCCTGGGGTGCAACCATCGATCGCGTGCTGTAGTCGATCCGTGTCGAGCTTCGACTCATCGGCGGCGGCAATCGGGCCGGTGAGCATCGCTTGAGCAACAGCGCAGGGAGGAGGAATGTGCGGTTCGGAAACGGAGCGGGTATCCTGCGCAATCGCCACCGGAATCGACGCGAGGACGATTCCCAGCAGGGCATTGAGCGGAATGTTCATACGGTCAGAATCATTTGAAGATGATCGTGGTCTCGGCGCCGAACTTACGATAGTTTCGGAAGTCGATGACGTTCTTCGAACAGGTGCTCGATCCGCGGACGCAGATGAGATTCTCGGCATGCACGGGAAGGAGGAAGTCCTTGACGCCGCCGAGACGGATGTAATCGTAGTCGAGTGTCGACTCGACCGTATCGAACGAAAAATCCTTCGGCATGTTGCGCGTCTGCATCTCGATGCGGAGCACGCGGAAGTTCTCCTTGTCGATCCATACCGTTCCCTTAAACGCCGGCATGTAGGATTGCGCGGGCCCGACGATACGCCAATGCGAATTCGGCTGCTCTACGCTGAACTTGTATACTCTCGCGCTGCGATTCACGATGGTCGCATTGCCATTCGGGACGAAGTCCGCGGCGGTGTAGGGCGAGAACAGATCTCTCAGAACGCTGCCGAACTCGCCGGTCGACCACGATCCGGAGTCCTCGATCTTGCCCTTCGGCGGCTTTCCGTTCACGAGAATATTCTTGTAGCTTTCCTTGCCGTGTTCGTACACGACTTCGGCCGAGACGTTGTCGAGTGGCTGCCAATTGACGCGTGGATTGTCGCTTTGAAAGCGGGTCGTGAACTGCTTCACGGTGTAGTCCGGCAGCGTCTCGACGAAATTCTGCGCCACATCGCGCGCCTGATCGATGAATGTATCGCGCGTTACCTGATCGGCCGAAGGCGGAGCGCTATCATCCCTCCGATAGTCCCTCGGATCGTCGCTCTGCGATGGATTTCGGCCTTGCGGGGATGAGGATGAAGCGGACTCCTGCTGCTGTGGCGGCGGCTCCTTCGGCGCGATGGGTTCGTCCGGCTCTGTCTCACCATTCGAGCCTATCTTGCGCGGCGACGGCTTCCCTCGCGTGAGCTTCGGCCGATCCTCTTCTGAGACTTCGGTCTTAGGAGTCGGCGGAGCAAGTTCAGTTGCGGGACGTTCAGTCGGTTGTTGTTCGGCGCTTCCACTCGCGGACTTCTCGGGCGTCTTCTGCGGCGGAGGCGCGTCCTGGTCGATTGGCACATCCGCTCGAGCCTGAGCCTGATCCTGGGCAGTGCCGTGCTTGGTGCGGCGCACTTCGACAGCCGTATACTTTCCGTCGTTATCCTCTGATGCGTCGACCATCACGCGGTCTCCAACCAGGATCTCCGCGGACTTGATGGGTTCTTCCTTCTCGAGGAACTTGGTCGTGTCCGCTCGAAGGATTTTGAACACCCGCTTGTCGTCCGTTTGGACCATCATCTCCTTGGCCGACATCGACAGCAGAACGCCTTTGACGGTGGTCAAATCCTGATCGGCAGCGGGTTTATTCTTCGATTTATGCGGGAAGGGCAGTTGCGCGTCGGCGACAGCCGTGGCGGCTAACAACACGATCAACGCGGGAAGCAACCTTGCAATCAGTCGGATCGGCATCGGTCAAATTCCTCTCTCGGGGGTGGACGCATCCGCGAGGTCCCGGGTTGCTTTCATTCCATCACAGCGAATGCTAAAGGTCTACCCGGACCTGCTTCAGGTGAGACGTCTGGCCCGAGACCACCGTAACGCGTGATTTCGGAATCCGGAAATGCGCGGCGATCAGTTCGCAGACAGCGGCGTTGGCCTTGCCCCGCTCTGGCGCGGCGGTCACCTTGATCTTCCAGGTGCCGTCGTCCAGTTCGCCGGCGATTTCGTCTTTCGAACTCTTCGGAACTACTTTGACGCGGATCGTCATCGTGCCTTGGCGGACACCGACTCCCGTTCCACCTCGCCGCTCGATTTGAACAATCCTGCGAATCCCGTGCGCGCGAGCACCTCGGTTTCGATTGTTAACGTGACTTCCGCCAGCGCCTCGATCAGGTCGACGAGCAGTTGCGCGATCGATTGCGGTTCTTCGCGATCATCGAATGCTTGCAGAGTCATTTTGCGCACTGCCGACCAGGCGGAATTGTAGGACACTCCCGCAGCGCCCGCGGCTTTGTAGCGCCACTCGAGGTCCGCTGATTGAAACATCGGTTCGCCCATCATGAGCTTCAGTCCGCGTATGGCGGCCGATACTGCCGCGGTGCCATCGCGATTCACGTGGGCACGTGCTACACGCACTTCCTGCGATCCGCGTTCAAAGGCGTGCGTTCCCAGGCGGCGCCAGGATTGGGCCGCGACTTCGACATCGACCGTCGAGGCAGTCGTTTCGGAATCGAGCAAACGATGCACCAGCGCGAGCGCCAAGCCTTCGAGGTCATGATAATGACGCTCTCCGGCGACGGACCGGATCGCGCGTTCCACGGCTTCCTCATCCACCTTGGCGTGATCGTTGAAAACGGCTGAAATTTCTAAATCGGCCAGGTCGTGGCGGCTGTCAGTACCGGTGTACAGCACAAGTCGTAGCGGCGGCATCTTCATAGTTGCAGTTTGGCGCGCAAGGCTTCGGCGTCGAAGTCGAGACCGAGCGAGCCCGCGATGCGTTCCCCCATCTCCCTCATTTGATCCATGCTTGCGAACGGGCGCGAGCTTGTCATCTGTCTCGCCCATTCCTCATTTCGGATCGACTGCTCGAACCACGCTACCGCATCGGGAGGGGGTAATGTGTTGCGCAGCAACAGCCGGTGCGCTTCGCGTCCGCGATTGGTGAGCTGCCCGAGCAGCCGGAAACGTCCCACGCCGCCATCGGGATAGATCCGCAAGCGGACTCTTCTGGTGGGAACGTTGAGCACAGTTGGCTGCAGCCGGTGCGGAAAGTCGCCGCGCAATTCAGTCGGCTTGAGTAGAGGTGCGCCGGTCATGCCATCCTCGAGCGAACAGAACGGCGGGAAGTCACCACGATAAAAAGAAGTGTCGACATCGATGCGCCGGATCAGTCCTTCGGCGGGCAGTTGGATGTCCGCCCACTCGTATCCGGGCTCACCTCGCAGGCGGCGCGTCTTCCATCCATCGGCAGCATTTTCCCCACGTCCAGGCATCATCATGTTGTGCACGCTGCCGAATGTCTCGTCGCTAACGCCATCGCAATAGGCGCCGTTCTCGAGCGCGGCCAGATCGATTTCACCTTCGAGGCGTTCGCGCACAATGACGCCCCACACCCGTAGACGCGCGAAACCTCCATCCGGATGCAGGTTGAACCGAAGGTGCGTGTAACGATACGAACTCAGGATGTCGAAGCGATTGATCGTGCCGGGCTCAACGCGCGTGGGAGGAACGATCTGCGTCCACAGAAAGCGGTCAACGGTGAAACGATTCACCGGCGTCAACAGAGGCAGCAGGCAGGCGTCGATCGAAATCAACTCCGGATGATTTCCCTCGAAATGGCGGAAGTCGATCTCGCAGCCTTCAATCAGACCGGCCTGCGCGAGCGTTAATGTGAGCCATTCGATGCCCGGTTCACGGCGCCGGCGAGTGAGCCAGCCGTCGATCCAAGGTCCGCGATCCGTAAAGCGGGTATCATCGCGAATCGGTTCCGCGGGGTCGAGGACGACGTCCTTCGATGTGTAGAATTCATCGCTCGCCGACATCACGGACGCGCCCAGCCTACGCGAGGCGAGATTCACGAGCCTGGTGAAATCGAACGGCTTTGACGACATCCTACCAGGATGCCTTAAGTCGAAGTCTTGACTTTGACTTTCTTGGTTTTCGCCACGCACCACTTCTTATTGCAGTGCTTCATGTGCTTCTGGAAATCAGCCTGGCAGCTTGCGCCTTTGCGGGCGGCCATGCAGCTTTGCATGGACTTCGACGCCTTCGTCGTACAGTCCTGGCACTTGGGGATGACTGTGGTTGTCGTCTGCGCTAGCAGCGTCGAGGCTGGGAGCAGGAGAAGCAGTCCAAACCCTAAGCGGCATATGAAAGTCGGCATCGGTTTGATTTTACCCTGAAAGTTCTAGTACTTGAGATAGGGTGTTTCACTTAAGGACGGTCTGGAAAACCATTCACTTCTTCGGAGATGTCTTCGGTTTCCAGTCGTGTTTGATGACCTGATGCGCGCGGCCCAGAGCCAGACTATCAGGCGGAACGGGCTTCGTCAGAACCGAACCAGCCGCGACGTATGCGCGATCCCCGATTTCGATCGGAGCGATCAAGGTCGAATTGCTGCCAATGAAAGCGTGCTCGCCTATTGTCGTCTGGTGTTTATTCACGCCGTCGTAGTTACAAGTAATCGTGCCGGCGCCGATGTTCGTCTTCGATCCGATCACGGAGTCGCCCAAGTAGGCCAGATGATTGGCTTTGGCGCCTTTACCCATGCGGGTCTTCTTGAGCTCCACGAAGTTCCCGATGTGGACATTCGCGCCGACCTGATTCTGATTGCGTAGACGCGCGAAGGGTCCGACGTGCGCCTCGTCGCCGACCTCAGAGTCCGCGATGACGGTGTAGGGGGCGATCAGGACGCCCGCTCCGATGACTGCGTTGGTCAGTACGGAACCTGCGCCGATCACCGACCCTTCGCCGATGATCGATTTCCCCAGGATGCGGACGCCTGACTCGACGATCACGTCCTGCGCGATCTGGACGTCGAGATCAATCGTGACGGTTTCGGGACGGTCGATCGTCACGCCGCCGAGCATCAGTTCCGTGGTCTTCCGCTTGCGCAGGATCTCGTCGACTTGCGCGAGTTCGACGCGGTTGTTGATGCCCAGGATCTCAGAGAAGTCGTTGATCAGCATCGGCACTACACTGTGGCCGTGAGTCCGCAGGATCTCGACGATATCGGTCAAATAGTACTCGCCTGCCGGATTCGCCGTGCCAATTTCCGCCAGATGCTTCCAGACCAGATCGGCGTCGAAACAATAGATCCCGGAATTGATCTCGCGGATTTCGCGTTGAGCATCGGTGGCGGCTTTATGCTCGACAATCGCGGATACCGTGCCATCCGCGGCGCGCACGATGCGCCCGTATCCAGTGGGGTCATCCAGCTCGCAGGTGATCACCACGCCCCCTTTGCGGGATTGATCGTAGACGTTAACCAGACGGCGGATGGTATCGCCCGACAGCAGTGGAACGTCCCCATAGAGGACGATCAGCCGTCCACCAGCATCGCGGAGTTGCGGCTCCGCCATCGCCAGCGCATGACCCGTTCCGCGTTGTTCAGTCTGCAGTGCGGAGCCGACGCCATATGGCTCGAGAACCTTTTTCACCGCATCCGCTTGATGTCCGACGACTGCCACGATGTTCGCCGGCTCGGCCACTGACAACGCCGCGCGTACGGCATGTTCGACGAGCGTGAATCCTCCTGCGCGATGCAGGACTTTAGCGAGGTTCGACTTCATCCGGGTGCCGAGTCCGGCAGCCAGAATCGCAATGCTGGTTTTCATGATGCTCTCTTCTAAAAAATCTAACTGGCGCCGCGCGTCTTGGCGGACGGCTTCACGTCCTTGGCCCAAGCAGCCACGCGCCGGCCTCGCTCGGCGAGTTTGACCGCGATCGAGGCCGCGGCGTCCGGGTCGTGTCGCACCAGCTTTTTATCGGCAACCAGGGGCGCGCCCACTACCTGTATCCCCAATTCTTCCAGCCGCTCCACGTCATTTTCGACCGGAGTGGCCTCGCCGGCCGCGTATCGCTTCAGCACATTCGCCCGGATCGGCTCGGTGTTCACGATCACATGATCGAGAAATTTCGACCCGGCATGCCGATACATGGCTTCGACATGATCGGATGCGCGGAATCCGGTGGTTTCCCCCGGTTGGCCCATCAGGTTGACGAAGTACGCCTTGACCGCCGGACTCTTCGCGATCGCCTTGGCCACGCCCTTCACCAACAAATTCGGAACGACGCTCGTGAATAGGGAACCGGGCCCCAGCGTGATCAGATCCGCTTGCTTGATCGCGTCGAGTGCCTCTTGAAGCGGCTTGCAGTTCGCCGGAATCAATTTCACTTCGTGAATGCGCGAGCGGCTACGGCTGATCTTAGTTTCGCCTCGGACCGTGCGGCCGTTCTCGAGGACTGCCTCCAAAACGACGTTGGCCGCGGTGATCGGATAGATCTTCCCCGCGATTGCCAGGACGTCCCCAGAGAGTTGCACCGCGTGGGCGAAGTCACCGGTGAGATCGGTCAGTGCAGTGAGGAACAGATTTCCAAAGCTGTGCCCCTCGAGTCCGCGGCCATGCGAAAAACGATACTGGAATAGCTTCGAGAGCAGCGCTTCGTCTTCCGACAACGCGACCATGCAATTGCGGATATCGCCGGGCGGCAGCACGTCGAAATCGCGGCGCAGGCGTCCGGAACTTCCGCCGTCGTCGGTTACGGTGACAACGGCAGTGATCTCGACGAGCGGGCCGCCTTCGCGCGCTTGAGAGAATTTTTTGAGACCCCGCAAGAGGGTTGACAGACCCGTGCCGCCACCGATCGACACAATTCGTAAGGGTCCTTGAAAAGAAACGAAATTCAGAGGATGATCCGGTCCCTTCCCGCCTCCATACAGCATCGCACAGGACGCTCAGGGATGGGCCGATGTTATCTGCGCCGGCGGGCCGTCGCCAGTAGCGGCTCTTCCTCCTGCTCTTCGTCGCTCACAGGAGCGGCTTCGAGGTCGTCCGCCTCAAATACCTGTTCACAGTCCAGGCAGCGGATGTAATCGACGCCATCGCGGCGCCAGAGGAACTCAGTCCGGTTGTGCGTGCAGGGCTTCATAAAATACTGAAGATAGGTCTTATTTTATTGATACGACGCCTCTTGTCAAGCCCCCAGGTACATTTTTCCGCCATTCCTAGGGTTCCGGAGGCACTTTTGTGTGTTTTGAGCAGTCCGGTCGCCAAAAGGAACGATTCCTGAGGCATTCTTAATCCGGATGGGGGCTCGTGAAATTCCATTTTCGGTAGTGCCTTGTGTTGCACGTAGACAGCCACGCGTCTCTGGGCGGATCGACGGATTGCAGTAGAATAGCCAACGCATGACCCGTCGCACCGCAATCAAAACTACTGCCGCCGGTTGGACCGCTCTTTCCTGGAATCGCGTCCTCGGAGCCAACGATCGCATCCGCATCGGAGGTATCGGAACCGGCGGGCGCTGCCGCTACCTTTTGACTCTCCTGAAGGATTTGCCTGGGAACGAATTGGCCGCCGTGTGCGATGTCTACGCTCCGCGGCGCGAAGAGGTGCAGGCGAAGATCGCGCCGGCCGCCAATATCGAGACCGATTTCCGCAGCGTGCTCGACCGCAAGGATATCGATGCGGTGGTGATTGGAAGTCCGAATCATTGGCACGTTCCGATGTCGCTCGCCGCCATCGCCGCGGGCAAGGATGTCTATTGCGAGAAGCCGGTGATCCATACTTTCGAGGAAGCCGAGCCGTTGATCCACGCCGTCGAGAACTCGACGAGGATCTACCAATCCGGCATGCAGCAGCGCAGTTGGGATCATTTTCAGCGCGCGGGCGAACTGGTCACCGGCGGCGCGCTCGGTGAGATCGGGTTGATCCAGACGTATTGGTATCAGAACTACGGGGCCTTCGGGAAGCTGCCGGAGTTCGATACAGAACGGCTCGATTGGAAGGCTTGGTTGGGCTCGGCGCCGATGCGCGATTTCGATCCGATCCGCTATGCGAGGTGGCGCTGGTTTTGGGACTACGGCGGCGGATCGCTCGGCGATCTGTACAGTCATTGGGTCGACGTCATCCACTGGTTCATGAATACGAGCGACATTCAGACGGCGCAGGTGATCGGGCACAAATCAGTCCACACTGAGTGGGAATGTCCCGATACGCTCAGTGCCGTGTACCTCTACAAGAAGGGATTTCAAACCACGTTTGACGGAGCGATGACGGGCAGCCTCGACGGCGGCGGACTGGTTTTCCGCGGGACGAAGGCCATCCTGCGGCTGAATCGCGATGGCTACGGGCTTTATCCGGAGGGCGCGGTTCCGTTCGAGAACACGCACTATCCGGAGCCTTTGGAGCAACGGCGCAGTTCCGGCGACGGTACGCGCACGCACCTGCAGAATTGGCTCGACTGCATCCGTTCGCGAGCGATACCCAACGCGCCGGTCCGCACCGGAGTGGCCGCCGCGCGCGCCGCGCAAATCGGCAACAATGCTTTGCAGAGCATGATGAAATCGTAGGACGCATGCGAATTCTTCTCTCGATTGTCGCCATCGTTAGCCTGGCGCGGGCGCAGGAGGTGGGTCAGCCTCTGCCCCCGTGGACTCCGGGAACGCTCGACATCCATCAGATCAACACGGGGCGCGGCAACTCGGCGCTGCTCATCTTTCCCGACGGCACCAGTATGCTGCTCGACGCCGGCGACCTCGGCAACGCTCTTCCGCACGGCCCGGCGGCACGGCCGGATTCATCGCGAAGGCCCGGCGAGTGGATCGCCCGTTACGTCCGGCACATGCTCGCGTACGAACCAAATCCGATCTTGGATTACGGCTATTTGACGCATTTCCATGACGATCACATGGGTCACCTCCTGCCGGACTCGAAGGCGGTGCACAACGGCGCGTACAAACTCACCGGCATCACCGAGGTCGGCGATTCGATTCCGATCAAGCTGATGCTCGACCGCGGGTGGCCGGACTACAACTATCCGGCGCCCCTTAAGGAACCTTTGATCGCCAACTATCGCGCGTTTCTCGAGTGGCAACGCGCTCACAACGGCATGACCGTGGAGCGTTTGCAGCCAGGCCGTAATGATCAGATTGTCCTGCGTCATGATCGTGCGAAGTATCCCAATTTCGAGGTCCGCAACATTGCAGGCGATGGCGAAGTCTGGACTGGCTTCGGCACCAACACACGCGCGCATCATCCACGCATTGCGGATTTGAAACCTGAAGATTATCCGACAGAAAACATGTGCTCGAACGTGATCCGCGTGAGTTATGGAAAATTCGATTATTATAGCGGCGGCGATATTCCCGGCGTCCATCGCGAAGGATTTCCGGTGTGGAACGACATGGAAACTCCGGTGGCGCAGGCGGTCGGACCGGTCGAAGTGGCGCTCGTCAATCATCATGGCAATCGCGATTCGCAGAACGCGTTCTTTGTTTCGACGCTGAGTCCGCAAGTGTTTATCGTCTCGGTGTGGTCGCCCGATCATCCGGGGCACGATGTGCTCGACCGTATGTATTCCGAGCGCCTGTATCCGGGCCCTAGAGATGTTTTCACGACGAACATGGTGGAGGCGAACCGCATCGTCATTGGACGTCTGACCGACCGGCTGAAGAGCTCGCAAGGCCACGTCGTGGTGCGGGTTGCACCGGGAGGAGCGACGTTCCACGTGATCATTCTCGACGACTCCGCGGAGACGTATCGCGTTAAGGCGGTGTTCGGCCCGTATCAATCGCGCTGAAGGTGATCAGTACCAAGGGGAACCAAGGCGTACGCCTTTTCGTCTTTTGGATATAGTAGAAAGACTTGGTATGCCCACTTTAGCCCGCATATGGCTCCCGATCGCTTTCGGAGCCGCACTGGCGTACGCCTCCGATGTCGCTGTTGTCGTCGATGTATCAGGCACCATGGGGCGCTATGGAAAGTGGCAGCCGGACGCTCTCGATCTGATTGAAGCGATTACCTCCGGAACGCCGGCAACCGCGCTTAAATTCAGTTCCACGGGCGATCCGCAGTCGACTGCGCAATTCAAACTCGCGCCGGGCGAAGGGCTGGTCCTTCTCAAGTTTGGATCGGTGCAAAGCGATGCTTATCCATTCTTTTCATCGGCTCAGAGAGTGGCTTCGGCCGCCGAATTGCGCGGGGTCTTTCCGAATACCGCCGCCGCGTTCCGCGAGAAGATGACGAACAAGGAACTCGCGCTCGCGGTGGGGGCGCGTCTGGCGGGCAACTCCCCGGCGCGGATGATCGTCATTTCGGACTTTCTATCCGATGCGGATCTGACCCAGCAGCAACAGCAATACATCAATCAATTCGAATCGCAGACGCGGCTCGACACGCCCGTGATTTACACGTGGCTTACCGACAATCGCGTCCTGGTTAAATTGATGGTCGCGAATTCAAAGGCCGCCCCGCCGCCTACCACTACGGAAAATCCGCCGCCTACGGAGGCCGAAAAACCGAAGACTTCCGATCACCAGATCCAGATTCTCGACGCCCGGCTCATCGAGGGTTCGCCCTCGCGATATCAATTCCGCTGGCGGCTGACGCCCGCCGGAAATGTCAAAGGCTACCGTCTGACGCTGCGCGACGCCAAGACTCGCAAGATCGTCCTCGAGCAACCGGGGCTGGCGTCACCGGCGGTCTCGATCCTGACGCCCGCGCCCGGGGACTATTTTGCGCAAGTCACGGCCGATCTCGAAGACGGATCGGAAGCCGCATCGCGGCCGTATCCAGTCAAGATCGAAGGCAATTATGGCGGCGTAATTTTCGCGATTTTCGCGCTGGCCGCGATTGTCGCCGCGCTCTGGTTCTTCATACGGCGCTCCAATCAGCGCAAGACCAATACCGACAAACGCGAGGTGCGACGATGAATCACCTGACTCCGATGGCGCAGCAATGGTACGAACCACATGCGATCGTGACGTTCCAGGATTTTCTGATTGCCGTGGCATGGTTGATTCTGCCGTGGGTTTTGCTTTTGTGGATCCTCGCCGTGGTCTTGCACATCATGTTTCCGAACAATCGCGCCCACTACGGCGCGCAGGCCGCGGTTCGGCTGTCGTATGCGTGGGCGGCATTCTGGACCGGAACGATTCTAGTGATCGACGTAATCGTGATGCTGATCTTCAACGACCACTTTGCCGGATGGACCGCCATCATTCCGCACACTACTATGGCCTTCATCGCGATCATCATGTCGTTCATCTTCTGGTATAACCTCCGCGAGGAATTGCGGTCGTCACAAGTTCCATTGCGCAAGGCGCAGCAGGGAGCCCGGGCATGACGATTCATCCGTCGCTCGTCGTCGGCGTAGGCACCAGCGGAGCTCTGGTCACGTCGAATATTGAGCGAATTCTGTATGAAGTTCTCGGTGATACGCCGCTCGACTTGTTGAAGCTGCTTGTCATCGAGACCGACAATACGCCACGCGAGACGGAAGTCGCACCGGGCGGTCGCATCAGCCAAATGGTCGATGCGTTCGAGCCCGATATCGGCAAGGCGATTCAGGATCTGAACGCGTTTCTGAAATCCGATTTTGATTGGTGCCCGAAGGATCTGATTCTCGGCGCGGGCCGTGGTGCTGGCAATGTACGCGCCGGCGGCCGCCTGATGTTCCACAGCCGTTTTCCCGACATTTATAAAGCCTTGCAGCGGTCGATGCACGAGTCGGCTGAACAGGTCACGCAGAATACGACGACGCACTCGATTCAGAAGCTGTTCAAGAGCCGCGGATTGGAAATGCCCGTCGGTACGCTCGACCCGAGCCGCAGCGTCGTTTACACTGTCGGCACGCTGGCCGGTGGAACCTGCTCGGGAATGTGCATCGACATGGGCTACGCGATTCGCCAAATCGATCCGCAGGCCGAGCGCATTGGTATTTTCTTCGTTCCTGATCCGAATGCGCCCGACACGTTCCGTCAGAATGCGTGGGCAGCGCTCAGCGATCTCGAGTATTTCATCGACCACCAGGATGCCTATCGAGGAGTCTGGAAGAGCGAGCAGCGGACCCCGATGCCGTACTCGCGCGGAGCAGCGAAGCCGTACGACCGCGTCTATCTCATCTCAAGCCTCAACCAATCCGCACAGACGCGGCTGCAGTATCAGTCGAGCATGCAGTCGCCGTTGATCGTCATGGTCGCGAACATGATCGCCGCGGATCTACTGGGACTGTATTCGCTCAGGGCGGGGAAGCTGGTCAACCTCAATCAGCACGTCACCGGGCCCGAGAAACATCGCACGTTTTTGAACTTCAGTCTGCGCGGCATTAGTTATCCGAAATACGAAATTTCCGAAGCATCTTCGTGCAAGGTGGTCGCCGATACGATTTGCGGTAACTGGTTGAGCAAGACTCAATACACGACGAAAGCGGGCATGAGCTCGAACATCCTCGAGGACAACGAACGTTCGAAAGGCCGCGACGTTTGGAACGAAAAATTCAACGTCGTGTGGGCGGGAGCCGGGCCTTCCGTCGATCTCGAAGAAACTGTCAAGCAGGTTCGCGAACAGAGCCACGACGATCCCGGCAAGGTTTTGAAGCATCTGTTCTCGAGCAACGCGCAGAACACCATCTACAGCAAGGTCGCGCAGACGATGCCGAGCCGGCTCGATGAGATCAAGAGCTTCGTCGAGGCGGGACTGCGGGAATGCGCGGATCACACGCTCAATTTCCGCTGCATGGAGTTGTATCTCGAAGGCGTGCTGGGCGAACTCGAACTGACCAAGCGCTATTGGGAAGCGATCGGAATTCCCGCGCGCACCAACGCGACCGCGTGGACTGGCTTGGCCAACAGCGCTGTCGATCATCTGCTCACGAATCAGAAATCATTGCTCGTGATATTGCTCGGCGCGAAGGAGCCGGTGATCCACGATGGACTCGCCGAACTGCGCACGCGCCTCAGCATGCACCTGATGATGTCCGTGCTCGAGGAGGCGGCCGACTGGATCAAGGTCGACCGCCTCGACTGGGTCCATCGGATGAGCCGCATGATGCAGGAAGTGCAAAGCATCGCGTCCGAACGCTGCGGCCAGATCGTGCGCCGCCTGCGCGAGGATCGTAGCGGACCCGTTCTGAAGATTTCGAGATCGAGGAGCGAGAGCTTCGATGTCGAAGTCGAACGGCTGGCACAGGGTCAGAAATCCGCGATGGAACTTCCGTTCCTCGACATTTATAAGCAGGCCACGGGGAATGATTCGAATCGTGCCGGGCGGATCTTTCTGCGCCTTAAGAATGAAGTGCAGCCTGGGCTGCTCGATCAGTTAGTGAAGAAGGGCTACGTCAACATCGCCGAGCAGTTGCGCGATCAGAATCAGATCGAGCAGGCGACAATTTATTTGCGCCACGCGCTCGATATGAGCCTGGCGTCGCATCCGACGCTGCAGAAATCGCACACGGCCGTGCCTTCGTATGTGGTCGCGAAGGACGACTTCACAAGTCAGAATCTGATGGATACGATCACGCAAGTCCACATTCCGGGCTTGCAGGATATGGAAACGAAGTCGCTGCCGATGTTCGATCACATGGCGATCTTTTATCAGGAGGGCGCCGATTTCGAGCCGTCGTATCTCGACAGCGCGGACGCCTACAGGAAGACCTACGAAGAGCGTATGAAGGCCCGTCCGGATTACCTCGATCCACTGGGTTACATGAAGAAGCCGGCGGAAACGAAAGCGAGCAATGCCGCGAGCTAGAGGATCATCAACGCCATGCTGAAAACCGAATGCCTTCCGGCCGAACAACAATACAGGAATGCCGCGCTGAATCGCGACTTGAGCAAGCTCGGCATCGCCACGCTCCTGCTGTTTCTGGTCGCCGCGGGCGGACTCACGGCGCTCGCGTTCCTCTGGCCGAACAACGCGACGGGCGATTCCGAAGTCGCCACGCCGGACGGCACGATTCTCGGTGTCGCCATTATTGTGGGGCCTAACCTCGTTCTCACCGATGCGGATGTCACCGGAGCCGCGCAGCTGTTGAGTCCGGGCGTGCCTGCGAATCCGCTTACGAAAATCCGCTCTGAGAAATTTGAGGAGAACGTGTCGTTCACTCTCTTGCGAACGGATCGTCCCATCGGCGCGAAAGATATTCTTCCGATTGGCACCGTCGATCCGGCCGTGCAAGCTCACGTGCAGGTCGCTTCGGGAGTTTGGGATGGCAACCTGAAGGCTCGCCCATCCGGGCCGTATTTCGATTTCGATCCTTCGCTGCCGCTTGGCCCCGGGCTCCCTGTGCAGCAGAATCACACGCTCGCCGCCGTGTCCGCGCAGACCGGCGGGAACGTCGTTGCGGTACCGTTGAAGCACCTGATGACGAAGTTCAAAGAGCTGTCGGCAGGCCAATAGAAGTGTTGTCTCATGAGTGACCGGCTGCCTCCCGCGATCGCGGTTTTCTTCAGTGAAACGATCAGGCGCAGAGTCATGCCCCGGTTGCCAGCGGATGCCGCCGCTTGCGTTACGTCGATCCGCTACGATCCCGCGAGCACGATCCGCAGCGCATTCATTGAGGAATTGAATCAGGCGATGGCGAAGGCGGCGCAGCGCTTGCGTCCCGAGGTAGCACCCGCGCTCGCGATCGTGTTGATCACCGATCCGGCTCATCCCGCGCCGGGTGGCGAAGTGATCGAGCTCATCCGCAAAGCGTGTCCACCGAATCTGACGTTCGTTCCGCAATGGATCGGCGTCTTTGACGCGCAACATCTGACAGCGTGGACGCGAATGGCGGGACCGGGCGTTGCGTTTCTGTTGTCCACAATGTGGCGCGGAGGAGTCATTCAGGGCGGCTCGCTCGATCGCGCTTACCAATCCTTGATCCTGTCGGTGCTCGCGACGGAAACGAGCCGAGTCGCGCCGGGGGAGTTCGATTGCTTCGCGCGGCTGCGTTTTCATTCGATGGGCAAGGTTTACAAGGTCGCCATCGATCCTGCCGAACTTCCGGATTTCGATCGCGAGGCCGAACAATCGTTGCGCGCGTCTGCTCTGGCTTCGTACTTTCCGCAAATCGACACGCGGGCGAAAGACGCTGCGATGCGCGCCGCTCCGGCTGAGCCTGAATCTTTGTTGCGGTCGAGCGGCTCGCGTCTTGCGATCGAGCCGGCCACTGCGGAACCGCTGCTCTGCGCTGCGATCTCACAATGCGTGTCGATCGAGCAAGCGGCCGCTATGCTGGGCGATTGGGCCGCGCGGGCGAGCGAATCCGTTGCGGGCCTTTTACGCGACTTGCAAGTGGGCCTCATGCAATGGGTCGCCGAAGTATCCGTCATCGACCTTTCGAAAGCAGATCCGCGTCTCGCTCATCAACTGTTCGCGATGAATGGATTCCCACTGTTGCACGAACTGAAGCCGCGGCTGACCAGCCATCGTTCGCTGCTCTCATTTCGCAATCAGACTGCGATATTGCGATCGCAACTCGCGGTCACGAAGCGCGCGGAACTCGATCGCGCCACTATGAACTCTTGCCCAACGACTTGAACGCTGTGCAGCGGTTGGCGATCGCCTCGGAACTTGCCAAGGCAAACGGATCCGCTGCGCGCCTCACGGTAACGCGTCATTTTCCTTCAGAGCTCGTCAATGACACGCGTGAGGAAATCCTGAACTTGCGCGGATTGTCGACCGTCCTGTATGCCATGGAGCTGCATTCGGAATGACCGCGATCGTTTCCTATCTGATCGCGTTTGACGGAGTCGTTGTCGCCGCAGTTCTCTTTTACCTGCTGCTGCAGACGCGTGAACTGTTCCGGTTCGGACGCGATGTGAAGGCGCTGCCGCCGACGGGCTATGGCTCCGAGCCGGCACCGTTTTCGGGGAAAAGCGAACTGCCGAGGCTCGGCAATCACTTCATCAATGCGTTCCGCGGCGCGGAAGCGAACAACGCGCTCGCCCAGTTCGATGTCGAGAAGCAGATGACGCCCATGATCCTGCGCTTGCGCTCGATGGGCCAGTCGACGCGCAGCATTGCCGGACTGCTGATTCTCGTCGCCCTAGTCATCACGCTGCTCAATCTGCAAGGCGCGGTCGCGACTCTCGGCGATACGTTCCGCGAACTCGCCGAGCGCAGCAAAGCGACGCAACCGCAAAGCGGAGGTGATGTTGTCAGCAGTGTTCAGAACGCAATGGGCGACGTGGCGGGCACGGCATCCAGCGCATTCCTATTGAGCGGCATCACTGTCGGATCCGCGCTGGTGCTGCTCGTCTTCGCGCTCGGCCTGCAACGTCAAGCCGCTCAGGAACTGCGCCGGTTGATTGGCTGGGGCCACAGCGCATATGCGGCGAGGCTCGCGGATCGCGCCAAGCAGAATCCCGCCGAACAGCGCGTCGAATTCGCCGACGCGATCAAGAGCTTCAGTACCCTCGTCGACTCGTTTGGAACATTGAGTACCGAACTCGCGACGCTCGGTGAGTTCCGCACCGAACTCGCCACCGCCGTTGCAGCCATTAGCAGCGCTGTCGACAAATTGCCCGCCACGATTCAAGCCAACATCAGTTCGCTCTCAAGCCAGGTGACCCGCGAAATTGCTGAGGATTTGAAGCGTCAGTACGAGATCCTGAGCCGCCTGCTCGCGGCCTACGGCGACCTGGGATTGAACGTCAAGACCGTCGAAAAATTCACGACTGAAGTGATCAAGCAGCACGGCGACGCCTCGCAAGCCTTGATCAGCCTTGCCGGACTTCCCACGCACATGCAGCGCTTGGCCACGTCGAGCGACGCTCTTTCGAACGCAGTCACCGATTTAAAAACGAAGACCGACCAGATTCCCGCCTTCGATTTCAAGCCGACCGAGACGACGCTCGCGGAAGTCGAGACGTCGCTGCAGAGTATACAGGCGAGCCTGTTGCAATTCCGCGATCGCACGCAACTCAAGCAGGACGGACTCGACGCGGTGCTGGGCGTGCTCATGACGCGGATCAATGAAGTCAGCAAATCGAACGAGGATTTCAAGCAGTCCGCAATCGCGCCGATCACCGCGCAGTTGGGAGACATAAAACATCGGCTCGATGCAGTCGATGCCAACGTCAGCCGCACCGACTACGGCCAATTGATCGGCGGCATCCGCCAACAGTTGACGGAGATTCAAACGCGCAGCGTCTTCAAGAACCTGTTTGGAGGTAAGTAGTATGGACCTTCTACAAGCGGAATCCTACGGCGACGAGAGCGTGGGATGGCCCAGCTATGTCGATTTTCTCTCGACCTTCAGCTTCGTATTGTTCATTTTTATTGGCTCTTTGTTGTTCCTCATGCACGGGCAGATCGGCGAACGCGCGTTCGCCGCGAAGGTCGAGGGTTACGTCAGTCACCTTCGTCAACAAGGCATCGAGGTCACGGTCGAAGGGCGGAAGATCCGTTACGACTTGCGCC
>DASXZC010000003.1:0-10208 GCA_036502165.1 Bryobacteraceae bacterium | reverse complement strand
GCATAGAACGTCGATACGTGCGCGGCGTGAGCATCGGCGACGAGCTCCGCATATTGCGCCGAATCGGAATGCTGCTCGGCGGTGACGCGTCCTCGTGTATCGCTGACGGTCAACAATCCTTCTTTCGCATTGCGAACCAGCGAAAAGCCACTCTCGACGCCGCGCACTACAGCCATGCGATCGTGCATCCAGCCGTCCGTATGAAAATCCCACGCCGGCACGATCATCAGAGCCGCTCCGTCATGCGCGTATTCGCGGCTCAACCCAGGGAAGTCCATGTCTTTGCAAATTTCCACGCCCTCGTTGCCGGGCAAATCGACGCGCGCAGTCCCGACCAGCAGATGACTCTCGATCGGAGGCAGCATGTGATGCTTCTCGTACGAGGCCTCGACTCCGCCATTTGAATCATAAACGCGCGCCTCGTTCAACTTCGCATCGGACGTCCAACGCTCGAGGCCAACGACGACCATCGCCCCGTGTTTCGCCGCGCCGCCGAACGCCGCATCGATTTCCTCGATCGGAATCGTCTTGATCACCGCGATCTTCTCAGGGATCAGGATCAGCTTCGCACCCGCGTCCGCGAGGCGAGCCGCTCGTTCGGCATAGTCGTGAATGAGGCTTCGCTCCGCCTCGTCGCTGGTGACAAAGGCATCAGAGGAGATCAGCGCGACTTTGACCGTCCGCGCATCCTGCGGATCGTATGCGAGCCGCTCGCGGCCCCATAGGAACGCTCCGCCGAGCAACAGCAACGCGGGCGCAATCACTCGCACACTCCCCGTCGCGAGCGCGCCAGGAACAAAGAACAGCAGGAACGTGATGCCCGCAAGCCCCGCCAGCGAGACGACCTGCAGGATCGGCAGGTAGTCGACCTGCGTATATGCGATGCTGCCAAACGTGGAATGCGGCGATAGCCGCGCCAACGCGAATTCGAACGTGACCCAAGTGCACGCGTAAGCGAGCGCCGCGAGCGCCGGCGAGTCCCGCAGAACAAACGCCCGCCACAATACAATCGCCAACCCCAGCACCAGTCCCGGAGCGATCAGCGCTATCAACAGAGGAACCGTCGGTATGCGAAGCTGGGCCGTCAGATAGTGCCACTGATTCAAGCCGCCGAGTCCGTAAGCGACGACGACCCACGCCAGCACACCCCAGCCGTTCTTCGATCGCTTGGCGATCACGAGCAGCGGCAGCGCGGCGATCCACGTCGCCCACCACATCGGATGCAACCCCGTCCCCAGCCACCACAACCCGGCTGAGACCACACACAAAATGAAATTGATCAGCACGCTATCCACTGGTACGCAGCGGCCCGCGCGGATGTTCCGATTCCCTTATTTGATCGACGCCCCGAGCACCACCAACCCCAGCTCCCTGGGATCCCCGCCCTTCGGAGGCACCGTCTTATCGACCGAGAAATCGACCTCGACCACCTGCGCGCCATCGATCTTCGGCAGTTCCCTCTGATACGTAAAATTGCCCGCCGCATTGAACGTTTGCGGAGCCAGTTCAGATGCACCCATCCGCGCATGCAGCGTCGTGCTCCCCCCAACCTGATCGAGCAACACCTGCGGCACCGCGACATCCACGCTCAACAACGGATGCGGGGTCTTCGGCACCGCCAGCGCGATCGCAAACTGCTTCCCCGTCCAACGCCACGCGCCTTCCTCAATCGGATAGAACCCCTTCACCAATTGATCGGATGTCGCGACGTTCGCCGTCCGCACCGATGGCATGGTGTTCTCCGGACAAAGACAGTAGAATTCCCAATCGGTGTCATCAAGCCGCCGCGAGCTCTTATAGCCTGCCGCGGTGAGCAATCCGGTAACATCCGACGGCTTAGTGTCGAACGCCGCCAGTTGCCGTTCGTCGATTTCAATGACGACTTTCGGATGGAACTTCTCGAGCGTCTTCGCCGCCCCGCGAAGCACGCCGACCTCCGCGCCTTCGACGTCGATCTTGATCGCGTCGACCCGCGTCAACCCCAACTCGTTCACCACGTCATCAATCGGACGTCCGCGCACTGAGTACGGCTTCGGCGCCACATCGAATGCCTCGGCATTCTTCTCCGACAACGAAGAAGCGCCGGTGTTAGAGCCGCGGTCCGCGTAAAGCGTCAACTGTTGATCTTTGTCCGTACACGCAATCGGCTCGACCGTCACGATCGATCCCTCGTTACTGGCTGCAATGTTCGATCGCAATTGTACGAGCGTCTCCGGATTCGGCTCGAACGCGATGACCTTCCCAGTTGGTCCGACCCTTGCCGCGCCTTGCAGCGTAAAGATGCCGATGTGCGCCCCAACGTCGATCAGAACCGCCCCCGGACCCAGCCGCGTATTGAGAGAATCCCAAATCTCCGGCTGCCACGCGCGTGTGCGCAAGATCGTGAGCGACACCAGATCGCCGGGGTCGAGCTTCATGTTCACGCCATTCGCGACCTGCATCCGCACCGGCCGCAGAATGCCGAATTTCACCAGCCGCGGCGTCCATTCCGGCCGCTCATGTTTGAAATAGTTTTTCGCGACGAGCAGGCGGACTTTATTCGAAGCCGCTATAGCGATCCAGCTTGCCGCCAGCAATCCAATGACGGCGATAGCAGCCATCTTGATAAATCGCATAATATGAACAAGTCTACCTGACAATGACTATGCGGCTCTTGTTTTCGTTTCTCCTTTTACAAACGTTCACCCATGCCCAGGTGATTACGATCGACGTGAATGCCGCGAAGACGCAGGGCGCATACCGTCCCGTTTATCGGTATTTTGGAAATGACGAGCCGAATTTCACATACATGTCGAATGGACGAAAGCTGCTCGGTGAATTAGCGCACCTGAGTCCGGAGCCCGTCTACGTCCGCACCCACTTCCTCCTCGCGACCGGTGACGGAACACCGAGTTTGAAATGGGGCTCGACAAATGTGTACACAGAAACGCCCGACGGAAAGCCCGTGTATGACTGGACCATCATCGACAAAATCTTCGACACCTATCGTGAATCCGGCGTACGGCCCTTCGTCGAGATGGGATTCATGCCGCAGTCGCTCTCCGTCAAACCCGAACCCTATCAACCGCTAACCTGGATTCCAGGCGCGAAGAACGAAGGCTACTCGAGCGGCTGGTCCTACCCTCCAAAAGATTTTGCGAAATGGGGCGAACTGATATATCAGTGGGTGCGCCATTCCGTCGAACGTTATGGCTCAGCGCCCGTCTCCACTTGGTATTGGGAGGTTTGGAACGAGCCCGATATTTCATACTGGCATGGCACAAGTGAAGAATACGACCGCCTCTACGACACCGCAGCCGCAGCAGTCAAACGCGCTCTGCCGCAGGCACGCGTCGGCGGTCCCGCAACGACTGGACCAGCGAACGCCAAGGCCGCCGCGTATCTCCGCCAGTTCCTCGAGCATGTCGATTCAGCGAGAATCCCGCTCGACTTCATCACGTTCCACGCGAAAGGACGCCCCACAGTCGTCGACGGCCACGTCCGCATGGGACTCAACAAAAACCTGCAGGACGCCGACGCCGGCTTCGCCATCGTCGCGTCGTTCCCCCATTTTCGAAACCTGCCTATCGTCATCAGCGAGTCGGATCCCGAAGGCTGCGCGGCTTGCTCAGCGCGCGTGTATCCGCAGAACCTGTACCGCAACGGTCCGCTCTATGCCTCCTACACCGCGACCTCCTTTGACGCAATGATGAAGCTCGCCGCCCGCCGCGGCGTGAACCTCGATGGACTCTTAACCTGGGCATTCGAGTTCGAAAATCAGCCCTATTTCGAAGGATTCCGAACACTCGCGACCAACGGCATCGACAAACCCGTCTTGAATTATTTCCGCATGGCCGGATTGCTATCGGGTGAACGACTGGAAGCCGTTTCATCGCGCGACTCCGATCTCGACACGTTGTTGAAATCCGGCACACCGCGCGAAGCCGTGATCGACGCCGCCGCCACACGTTCCGGCACTCATCTCTCGACGCTCATTTGGAACTACCACGACGATGACGTCGATGCCCCCGCGTCCGATATAGAACTCAAAATCGCCGGCCTCCCCTTTGGCGTGAACCGCGTCCTGGTCGAACATTTCCGCATCGACAGCGAGCATAGCAACGCCTTCCAATTCTGGAAATCAATCGGCTCGCCGCAAAGTCCCACGAAGGAACAGTACGCCTCGCTCGAGTCCGCCGGCCAATTGCAACTCCTCGAATCACCGCAGTGGATGAACGTTCCGAAGACCGGAATTCTCCTGCGCTTCCGGCTTCCCCGGCAAGCAGTTTCCCTCGTCAAGCTCAGTTGGTAGTGTGAAAGACAATTGATGCCTTCGAAACTCGCGACCCGCATCGAGAAGGACTCCGGAGTCGCCGGCCTCTTCGACGCTCTCGCGCACAAGCTACCCGCGAGCGATCTGCAATCGCTCTTGCTCGAGGTCTATCGGGATCGTTCCGAGGTCACGCGCGAACCCGCTCTACTCGAGCAATCGCTTCGGAATCCGTTGCTCGCTCCGAGCACTGTCAACGCGCGCCAATTCGCCGAGTTCGATTGCGCCGCGTTCGATGCCGCAAGCGGATTTCTTCCCCTCGATTTGTCGCCCGCCTGTGCCTTCGGCGCGAGCCACGCTCTCGGCGGAACCAGCCAGAACAACGTATTGACGGCGATCCGCAATGTCGAAGCGCTCGGGGATCCGACCATCGCCATGGCATTCGAGGCCGCCCATCGCAGACGCCTTGGCAGCGACACAGTCCGTCTCTGCGCGAGCCATCGCGTAATCCGTTTGCAGCCCTTCGATGTTCCAGGATTCAGTCCGCACTTCCGCCTCTTCGCCATGATCAGCGCCGGACGTGTCGCCCCGAGCAATGGCTTCGAAGCCAGCGAGCTCCTTGAGCATTGCGCCGCCTATCTGCGCCTGTTCCGGATGCTGAACGAAGCAGGATTCTCAATCTCCGATCCGCTCGTCGAGTTCACGGATCTGCATCAAGTCGAATCAGCGCTCGCCGCGGCAGGCGTCACGCACGCAGACGTTCGCGAGTCAATCCGCGCACATCAGCCCGGCGGCACCGAGCGATTCCTCGCGGATCGGGGCATCACGCTTGCGAAGGACGCGCAACACTCCCTGCTCGACACGCGCGTCATCACGCCACTTCGCACAGAATTCCCCGAAGTCGAATTCCGGGTGAATCTCGCGCGTCTCGAAGGCCTCGGATACTATCGCGGATTCGCACTGCGCATCTCCCCGCGTGCTCCCGATGGCATGCGTTACCCCGTAGGCGACGGAGGATTCACCGACTGGACCGCGCGGCTCCTCGGCAATCGCAAAGAACGGCTTCTGATCTCCGGAATCGGCACCGAATTTCTGTGCAAGAAGTATCGGACGTAAGACGTTCGGTCATCCTAATCCTGACCACACCAGCACATTGCGAACATCGGCTTTCGCCAACGAGATCGCACGCTCGAGCTTTTCGACCTTGCCTTCGGAAAGTTTGAGCACTGCGAATCTCATGCGATCCATTCCCGCCATGTGCCAACGGGGAACGTTCTCGCCGCACTGCTCAATGAGAATCTGACGAACCTTCTCGCGCTCGTCCGGTGCGAACACCAACGCCACCCGCTCCTCGACCGCTGGACTGAGTGGGGTCATCCGATCACTTCGACAACAGCCGTTCGAGCTTCGACCCAGGGACGATCATCGTCTCATTGCGCTCAGGTCCCGTAGAAACGCAGCCCACTTCAACGCCAGTCTGCAACGCGAGAAAGTCCAGATAAGCGCGCGCATTCTTCGGCAGCTTGTCGAGACACGATATCCCGCGGGTCTCCGATTTCCAGCCGGGCAAGCTCTGGAAGACCGGCTCGAGCGACTCGAGTCCGCGATTCGTCGCCGGCATCTCGAGCGTCTCGACACCATTCAATTTGTACGCGACGCACACGGGGATCTCATCAAGATCATCAAGCACATCGAGCTTCGTGATGATCAGTGAATCAAAGCCGTTCACCGTCGCCGTGTACTTCAGCAAGGGCACATCGAACCATCCGCAGCGCCGCGGACGTCCAGTCACGGCTCCGAATTCCTTGCCGCGTTGGCGGATATTCTCGCCGCGCTCGTCGTGGCTCTCGCTCGGAAACGGCCCCGCGCCAACGCGCGTGATATATGCCTTCGAAACCCCAACAATTCCGTCAATTTTCGTCGGAGGCACACCAGTACCGGTGCAAGCTCCGCCGGCCGCCGCGCTCGAGGATGTCACGAATGGATACGTCCCGTGGTCGATGTCGAGCATCGTTCCCTGCGCGCCTTCGAACAACACGCGCTTACCCGCCGCGATCGCATTATTGAGCAACGCCGCGGTATCGCACACCAGCGGACGGATCTTCTCAGCGAATTGTTCATACTGCTCGCGGATCGCCTTATAATCAATCTCCGCGTGAATATTGAACGCTCGCGCCAGCGTCTGCTTGTCTTCGCACAGGGCCTCATAGCCGAGCCGAAACCAATCCGGCTCAAACAAATCGGCGATGCGCAAACCGCGCCGGCCAATCTTGTCTTCGTACGCCGGACCGATGCCACGCGACGTCGTGCCGATCGCGATGCGCCCGCTGCGGCCTTCTGACATCTGTTCCACCATGCGGTGAAACGGAAAGATGATGTGCGCGCGATTCGACACCGCCAACTGCCCGCGGACATCGACCCCCGCCGACTCGAGAGCTTTCATCTCCTCGAGCAGCGCCATCGGATCGATGACGACTCCGTTGCCGATCACGGCTTTGACGCCCGGGCGCAAAATACCGCTCGGAATCAGTTTCAAAACGTATTTCGTTTCGCCTATATAAACGGTGTGGCCAGCGTTGTGTCCACCCTGATAACGGGCCACGATATCGAAACGATCGGAAAACAGGTCAACGATCTTACCCTTGCCTTCGTCTCCCCACTGCGCGCCCAAAACGATGAGATTGCTCATGAACCTTTCTATTGTAACGGCTCGAGGGGCGATAGAATATGGGAAGAGGTCAATCCCGAAATTTCTATGGCACAACAACACACTGATAGCGCATTGTGGTTCTTCGCCGGCGCGGCGCTGGGGGCGACAATTGCGCTCCTCTATGCACCTGAGTCCGGCCATCACACACGCAAGAGGATCCGCAAAGTAGCCGGAACCAGCGCCGACAAGGTCGCCGAATCCGGCCGTCAAATGGCGGATCTCGGCAAAGAATTGTATGAAAAGGGCCGCAAAATGGTGGACGAAGCCAACTCGATGTTCGAGCGTGGGCGCAAGATGATCGACGAGTCGGAGATCGCAAGCGGGTTGGGAGAAGGCTAGAATGACTCCGTTTGTGAATGAACCCTACGCGGACTACCGGAAGCCGGAAGTCCGCGCGGAGGCCGAAGCTGCGCTCAAGAAAGTCCGCAAGCAACTCGGCAAAGATTACCCGCTGTTGATCGCCGGCAAGCGTGTGAAGACGGATTCAAAGCTGACGTCCGTCAATCCTTCGAACAGTTCTGAAATTGTCGGCACGCACTCGAAAGCCGATGCCGAACTGGCGACCAAGGCGCTCGAATCGGCCGTTCAATTTTTCCCTCAGTGGAGCCAAACTCCCGCCGCCGACCGCATCGCGATGGCGCACAAAGCCGCCGCCATCATCCGCGAGCGCAAGATGGAATTCAACGCCTGGCTCGTCGTCGAATCCGGCAAGACTTGGCCGGAAGCGGAAGGTGAAGTTTCCGAAGCCATCGACTTCTGCGACTACTACGCGCGGCAGATGGAAAAGATGGCCAATCCGGAGCCCGTCGTTCAACTTCCAGGTGAGAAGGACGAAATGGTCTACATCCCGCTCGGCGCGGGCGTGATCATACCGCCTTGGAATTTCCCCCTGGCGATTCTCGCAGGCATGAGCGTCGCCGCGCTGGTCGCCGGCAACACGATCATCATCAAGCCGTCGAGCGAGACTCCCACGATCGCAGCGAAATTTGCGGAAGTCTTAGGCGCCGCCGGATTCCCTGCGAAATCCTTCAGCCTCTGCGTCGGCAGCGGAGCCGTCATTGGCGATCTGTTGGTCGAACATCCGAAGACTCGCTTCGTCTCCTTCACCGGATCTCGCGCCGTCGGACTCCGCATCAATGAATTGGCCGCGAAGCCTCGCAAGGGACAGATCTGGATCAAGCGCGTCGTCGCCGAAATGGGCGGCAAAGACGCCATCGTCGTCGATCACGAAACCGATGTCGACACAGCCGTCGACGGAGTCGTCGCGTCCGCGTTCGGATATCAGGGACAGAAATGTTCCGCCTGTTCGCGTGCCATCGTCGACAAAGTAATCTATGACGAATTCGTTGAGAAGCTCGCGGCAAAGGCTGCGGCGCTATCGGTCGGCGACGCCGCCGGTTTCGACAACGCCCTCGGACCTGTCGTCAGCGAGAGCGCCGAGAAATCGATCCTCAGCTACATCAAAGTCGGCAAGAAGGAAGGCCGTCTGGTCGCCGGTGGCGGCAAAGCTGCGGGCCCGGGCTTTTATCTACAACCGACCGTCATCGCCGACATCGACGTCAAAGCCCGGCTGTTCCAGGAAGAAGTCTTCGGACCGGTGCTGTCCGTGACGAAGGCGAAGAATTTCGACCACGCAATCGACCTTGCGAACGGAACCGAGTACGGCTTGACGGGTGCGGTTTACACGACCAATCCCGAAAAGATCGAGAAGGCGAAGAAGCACTTCTTCGTCGGCAATCTCTACATCAATCGCAAGTGCACGGGCGCGATGGTCGGAGCACATCCCTTCGGAGGCTTCAACATGTCCGGTACGGATTCAAAGGCCGGCGGACCCGATTACTTGCTGCAGTTCCTGCAGGCTAAGTCGATCGGCGAGAAGGTGCTGTAGCACTCGAAGTCCGCTGCGGCGCGGGACAGCAACCGGCCGAGCAATGCTCGAGGATCGGGGTAGTTGATCCTTCGAGGATCTGCCGACGGATCATGTCAATGAACACAGGGTGCGAGCCGGCAGTACCGGTTCGCACCATTTTCATTTGCAGTTCCTTGCACAACGCCGCGGCCTCGGTGTCGAGGTCGTACAACACTTCCATGTGATCGGAACAGAATCCGATCGGACACACGACAACTTCCTTCGCACCCGCCTCATGCAGTTCGCGCAAACGCTCGAGGATATCCGGCTCGAGCCACGGCTGCGTTGGCGGTCCACTGCGGCTCTGATACGCGAGCGACCAATCCGTACATCCCACCGCCTCGGCGACGTTCCTACAGGACTGCTCGAGGTGCTGCACATACGGACTCGACTCCGCCATCGCGATCGGAATGCTGTGCGCCGTAAACACCAACGGCGCGGTCGTCGTGACCTCCTCATACCCCGAACGCACACGCTCAGCCATGACCACCGTGTAAGCGTCCGACAGACAGAAATGCGGCAGCTTCTCGACGACCATATCCGTAATTCCGGAAGCCTCGAGAGCCCGCGCCACATCCTCACGATATTGACGGCATCCCGAATATGACCCATACGCGGACGTCACAAACACCGCCGCGTGCCGCACGCCATCCGCATGCATCTTTTGCAATGTCTCAGCAATCAGCGGATGCCAATTGCGATTGCCCCAATACACCGGCAGCTCGATGCCGTTGCCAGTGAGGTTCGCAGTCAGTTCGCGAATCAATTCCCTGTTCTGCTCATTGATCGGACTCTTGCCGTCGAAGTGATAATAATGCTCGGCCACCGCGAGCATCCTCTCGCGCGGCACGTTCCTGCCCCGCAGAACGTTCTCGAGGAACGGGATGACGTCCTCGCGCCGCTCGGGTCCGCCGAAGGAAACGACCAACAGAGCATCGAAACGCGTATGCGACAAACGCGGACCCTCCTCCCTTTAGCGCGTTCCGCTCACCGGCGCGGATGTGCCGACCGAATTGGTCAGCGTAACGCTCACCGCCGTAACGATGCCGGCATCCCCGCCGGCGATCGTAAACGGAATGTCCAGCTTGAATGTGCCGCCGTTCGCGTTGCCCGACGACGACGAAAAGTACGTATTGAATATCGAACTCACATCGACCGTCACCGTGGAACCGCCCGTGATCGTCTGGCTCGATGTGAACGTGAGCGTCGCCGACTTGATCTCGCGAGTAGTTGAGAATCCCGTCAGCTCGACCGTGAATCCAGTCGACGTTCCGTTGATAATCTTCACCGCGCCAATCGTGATTGAAGGTGCCCCCGGAGCGATCACGAACGACTTCGAC
>DASXZC010000002.1:0-5850 GCA_036502165.1 Bryobacteraceae bacterium | reverse complement strand
AGTAGCGCCACGGACTCCAAAGATAGTCCACGCCAGATTAATCCACGCCGCGTTAAACCGAAGGCGTTTCCGGGGTGGCTGCCGGGGGCGCGGCCGGTTTGGCGCCAACGTTTACAACGTCTTTCAGTTCCTTGCTGGGCTTGAAATAGGGAATTTTCTTGGCGGGAACTTCGACCCGCGTACCCGTTTTGGGATTCCGCCCAACCCGGGACTGCCGCTGGCGCGTGCGGAAGCTGCCAAAGCCCCGAATCTCGATCTTGTCGTCTCCGCGAAGAGCGCGCACGATACTGTCGAAGATCGCTTCCACTATGACTTCGGATTCCTTCCGCGTCATTTCGACAACACGTGAGACCTCTTCAATCAGATCGGCTTTGGTCATCTTCCACCTTTCTCAATTTTGCCACAAATGGCATAAGGATGAAGCAATTAGGGGAAATATGAATATCTCCCGAATCGCATGGAATTGCAAGTGGGGAGCGTGGCGCCCGTGGCTAAAACAGCCCACAAGTCAGGGATGGACGATCAATCCCGGTCGCGGCGCTGCAGGTGATGTTCGAGGCTGGTGCTGGCAGCCGCGGCGCGTTTCTGGTATTCGTCGAGCCGTCCTCGTTCCTCGGCTTCGGCGAATGCTTTGAGGCTGAGACCCGTCTTTCGCTCCGCCTCATTCATCTTGATGATTTTAAAGTCCATTTCCTGTCCAGGTGTCAGGGGCGCCACTTCCGACTTTCGGCCGGACCAGCCCGGCACCTCCGAGAAATGGCACAGACCCTCGACTCCCTCGGCGATCTCGACGAAGGCCCCGAATCCCGCAAGCCGCAAGACCTTGCCGTGCACGGTATCGTTTACGTGGTGACGCTGGAAGAAAGTCTCCCAGGCATCCGGCTGCAACTGCTTGATCCCCAAAGACAGCCTTTTGTGCTGCGCATCGATGGCGAGGATGACAGCCTGCACCATTGAACCTTTGCGCAGAATTTCGCTCGGGTGCTTGATCCGCTTGGTCCACGAAAGGTCGGAGATGTGAACGAGTCCGTCGATCCCTTCCTCGATCTCGATAAAAGCTCCGAATTCGGTCATATTGCGGACGCGGCCTTCGACGACCGAGCCGACGCTGTACCTTTGTTCAACCGTTGTCCAGGGGTTTGCTTCCAGTTGCTTGAGTCCAAGTGAGATACGCCGTTCCTCAAGGTTGACTTCGAGGACCACGCTTTCGACCTGGTCGCCCGGATGGACCACCTTGGACGGATGCTTCATACGGCGCGACCACGTCATTTCACTGATGTGGATGAGGCCCTCGACGCCGGTGTCGATTTCGACGAAAGCGCCATAATCGGTAACGCTGACGACCCGGCCGACGACGCGGGTGTTAACGGCGAAGCGCTCCGTAACCCCTTCCCAGGGATCGGGCATGAGCTGCTTCATTCCGAGAGAAACACGCTCCTTTGCGGGGTCGTACTTCAGCACCTGCACGGTGATTTCGTCCCCGAGATGGAGCACTTCCGCGGGGTGCGCGACGCGTCCGTATGAAATGTCGGTGACGTGCAGCAACCCGTCGATTCCGCCAAGATCGATGAACGCGCCGTACTCAGTCAGGTTCTTGACGACGCCGGTGAGGATAGCGCCTTCATGCAGCGACTCGAGGGTGACGCTCTTGCGCGCCTCGACTTCCTCGATCACGGCCAGTCTGCGCGAGACCACTACGTTGCCGCGCTTGCGATTGAGTTTGACGACTTTGACCGGAATACTCTGGCCGGTGAACTGATCGACATTCCTGACGGGCCGCACGTCGATCTGCGATCCCGGCATGAATGCCCGCACGCCCACATCGACCGACAGACCGCCTTTCACGCGGCCGAGGACATGGCCGGATATCGTCAGTTGCTGCTCGAGCGCGGCTTCGAGATTGTCCCAGACCTTGAGCCGGGAAGCCTTTTCGTGCGAGAGCAGGACATAACCTTCCGAGGTCTGGCCGCTCTCGATCATGACCTCGACGATGTCGCCGGCTTTTACGCTGACATTGCCGGCGGTGTCGGCGAACTCGGAGATCGGGGCGAAGCCGTCGGATTTATAGCCGACGTCGATGAAAACACCGGTGGAGGAAACCTTGAGGACGCGCCCTTCGAGCACCTCGTGGCGCGAAGGCGGCGCAAGATGGCTGTAATCCTCGAGGAGGTGTTGGTACTCGTCGGGATCCACTGCCGTGACAGGCGGTTCCAGTGGTCCGGCCGTCTCGTTGTCTGACACCGCGTCGCTCCCCGAATCGTCAAAAACTGAACTACCGAGCAGGAGCCCGCGTAAAATTCAGGATTCATCAACTATAGAGATGGCGCGGCGAGGTTGTCAAACGTATCGGGGAGGCTCAGAACAATTCTGAACCGCACGCGTCAGCAAGCGGTAACGTTGCGCCGCCCATACGCGAATTTCTGCAAGTTAGACCGTTATGCCCGTGCAAACGAGAATTTTGCGTAACGCGGCTGAACCCGCGTATATCCATTCTGACTTCCTCGTCTTCTGACTCGCGACTTCCATATCCCAACGGGATATCAAGGGCGGAGCCCTTGGCTATTACTAGTCGGCGGCCGAAACCTGCGCCTGCGGCGAAATCTGGCGCATGATCGACAGCACCATGGCCGAGTAATCGGTTCCCTGGTTATAGGCCGCGAGTTTACCGCCGAGGTCCTTGCCGCGATAGGCCCTGCCGTGCGCCAGGCTGGACGCCACGGTGTGGATCGCGTCGCCAATCGAATTGAAGGCTGTCTTGCCGTTGGCCCAGCCGAACAGGTTGTTGCCCCTGGCTGTGCGTCCGCCACCCGACTCCACGAACGCCAGACTCGGCAGCAATCGCCAGTCGAGGTGGTGGGTGTCGGCTTCAGCGATAAAAACTGCCGAAAATTCCTGATCGGGACAATGTTTATCCCGTAAAAACTTGCGGAGGATAACCTCGCGCAGATCGAACTTTTTGCGATTTTTGGTGACGTCCTGTTCGCTGTGGGCCGAAGCTGTTGCGATTCCAAGGACTCCCGCGAAAATCATCAACCCGGAGGGCAAAAAGCGCTTCATCTAATGTCGTTCTCCTTGACTTGGATTTTCAGGTGGAACGGCCTCTCTGGAGCGGCCGAAGGGGGTATTGCAATTCCGTTAACGAGCGGGCATATGAAAAATTGTAGCAAACGGAGGTGAGCTGTCCAGATTTCTGGATGACGATCGGGTGAGGAAGGGCACGATCCCTCCGGGCCTCGGATGGCGCTAATATCATTGGAGATTGCGAGTCGTGACTTACAACGGCCGGTTGCTGGCAGGCGCTCTGTTGTTAGGCATCTGCCTGCAATCAATTGATTCCAAAGCTCAGATCGAAATTACCCCGCGTGCCCGAAAGGCTTCGGCGCAAGTTTCGGTGCCCAGCGCGAACCTGCGGGTGGACACGAATCTGGTGCTGGTTCCGGCGACTGTCACCGATCAATTCAACCATCCAATCACGGGACTCGAGAAGGAGAACTTCAAAATCTTCGACGACAAAGTCGAGCAGACCATCACGTCCTTTCTGAATGAGGACGAGCCGATCGCGCTCGGTTTCATTTTCGATACCAGCGGCAGCATGAGGGGCCTCCTGCCGCAGGGGCGCGCCGCGGCGGCGGAGCTTCTGAAGTTCGCCACGCCGGAAGACGAATTCTTTCTGGTGGAGTTCGACACCCGGCCCCGGATGGTAATCCCCTTGACTTCAAACGCGAGTCCGATCGGGCTTGAGGTGATGTACACCGACTCGCACGGATCGACCGCGCTGTTCGACGCCCTGCTTATGGGAATTCACGAAATGCGGAAGTCCAAAAAGGGCAAGAAAGCGCTGGTGCTGATTTCCGACGGCGGGGACAACAACAGCCGCTATACGTCGACGGAGGTCAAGAATGTCGTGAAGGAGAGTGACGTCCTGATCTACACGGTCGGGATCGGGACCGGGCACGATGCGGATTCCGAAGCCGGTTCCGGTCTGATGCGAAGTGTGTCGGAGATGAGCGGGGCGCACATGTTCACGGCGGGCGCCTGGGGGCTGCAGGAGATCGCGGAGAAGATCGCGATCGAACTGCGAAATCGCTATGTTATCGGATACGCGCCGAAGGATGTGGTCCGCGACGGACGGTATCACCGGATCGATTTAAAGCTGGCGCCTCCCCGCGGACTGCCGAAGCTGTTTGCGCACTGGCGGACGGGATATTACGCGCCGACGAATTAATTCCGTTGACATACGAAGATCATAGTAGTAAGGTTTTCGTATATCCCCGGCATGCCCGCAACGCCACGCCCGACCGACGCCGAACTGGAAATCCTGACCGTCCTCTGGAGCCGCGGACCGGCAACTGTCCGCGAGATCCACGAGATCATCGCAAAACGCAAGCCAACGCAGTACACGACGGTCCTGAAGATCCTGCAGATCATGGCCGGCAAGGGGCTCGTCCGGCGCGACGAAGAGCAGCGCGCGCACGTGTACGAGGCCGCGAGCAGCCGCGAGGCCACGCAGAAGCAACTGGCGGGCGATCTTCTGCGGCGGGCCTTCAACGACTCCGCCGCGCTGCTCGTGCAGGGCGCGCTGGCGTCGCGCAAAGCGTCGCAGTCGGAGATCGCGGACATCCGTAAACTGCTCGACGAATACGAGAAAGGGAAGAAGTAAAAGGGAAGCCATGAAGGCGTTCGAAAGTTTCGTCCATACATCGTTCGCGGGCGCACTCGGCTGGACTTTGTTCCACTCGCTGTGGCAAGGCGCCATCGCCGCCGCCGCTCTGGCACTCGTGCTGTCGATCGCCCGCTCGCCGCGTATACGCTACGCGTGCGCCGCGTTGGCAATGATCGCAATCCTTGCCGGGGTCGTCGTCACGTTGATATGGATGATCCCCGAGCCCTCTCGCCCGTTCGCGACTCCCATAGTCTTGCCGGCAGCGGCGCCGTTGGCAGGTGGGATATCCACGGCAGCATCGGGTCGATTGAAGATGTCGGAAATCGTCCCGTGGCTGACGCCCCTGTGGATCGCCGGCGTCATTGTCTTCTACCTGCGTGCCGTCGCGAGCTGGGCGAGCGCCCGCCGTCTGCGAAGGACGGGTGTTTGTCTGGCGCCCGAGGCGTGGCAGTGCCGCCTGAGCGCACTGGCCGATCGTCTTCTAGGAGTAACAGCGAGCGTCTCACTGCTCGAATCGTCGATTGCCGCTGCGCCCGTGGTGATCGGCTTCCTGCGCCCGGTGATCCTGACACCGGTCGGAATGCTCGCCGGCATGCCGGCCAGCCAGATCGAGTGCATCCTGTTACACGAGCTCGCGCACATCCGGCGCGCGGACTATCTCGCGAACCTGTTGCAGACGGCGGCGGAGAGCCTTTTGTTCTACAACCCCGCCATTTGGTGGATCTCGCACGTCATCCGAGTCGAACGGGAGAACTGCTGCGACGACCTCGTGGTGAGTGCGGATGGCGACGCACACGACTATGCGACCGCGTTGAGTGCGCTCGCGGAGAATCGCCTGACAACGGCAGCGCTGCCGGCAAATGGAGGAGCTCTTGTGAACCGAATTCGCCGCTTGCTTTATCCGGAAACGGCGTCGCCATCTTTTCTGATGCCGCTGTTCTCCGCCGGATTGGTCGTGCTGGTTACCGCTGTGGCCGCGACGGCCTGGCAATCCGCTCCGCCCGCGGCCCGGCAGATCGCGCAGGCGCAAAGCACGCGGCCCGCGCTTCCTCCGGCTGCTGCCCCCGCCGTTCCGGAGCTCGAAACGCCCTGGAGAAAATGGCTCAATGAGGATGTGACCTACATCATCACCGATGCGGAGCGCGACGCCTTCGGGCGGCTGCAGACCGACGACGAAAGGGAGGAGT
>DASXZC010000001.1:0-18661 GCA_036502165.1 Bryobacteraceae bacterium | reverse complement strand
CGGCAGCCTCGCCGGATTGCCTTATGCGCTCGCCGAAGCCGAGCAGAATTTCCTCATTCCTACTAAGGAGCAAGCTCTCATCTGGGGCGACCTCGTGCCGCAGATGATCCTCGATGCGACGGTTCCGCGTTGGTGGAATGTGACGCCGGCCCAGATCCATCTGGTCGGTGTACACATGGCGTACGCGGAGTCGCTGGTAGCTGAAGCGGCGTTCGACGTTCATCATCGCGAAGCTTTCCTCAAATTGCTGGACCGCCAAGCTCCGCCGGCTCGCGTCGAGAAAGTCGACAAGGCACTTGCCGCAGGCAATCTGCGGGCCGCACTCGATCAGATCGTCCCTGCTGAGATGTTCGCGATTGCGGATACCGCCGCCGCGAACGACACGACAGATCCTCTCGCGGCCACCATCCGGCACGCGGCGGCAAGCGATCCGAGGCTGACCCTCAGCGGACTCGCGTCCTCATTCGGTACGCCTAAACCGACACTCTGCACGTCGTATGTCCCCAATCTCCTGCAACTGAGATCGTTCCCGACTCTCATGGGTTATTCGAGCCGTATCATGGCCGAGACGTGGGAATCGAACCTTCTGTATTACGCCGCGCTGGCTGATGAGGTCAATCTGCCGCCGGCGGAAATGAACATCGCCGCCAAGGAGTGGACGAAGCTTACAGTCGAACGTATCTTCGCCACTCATCTCGAAGACTGGCCCGCATTGCTGCGCAGTCTTCGTTCCGTCGGCGATGACGTGCGGGAGCGCGCCCGCAAGCAGTTGCCTTTGCTGCAGCGCACTGAAATCAATTAAGTCAGCGTCCACGAGTACAGGTAAGATCGATGAAGAACTTTGCTTTGGAGGCTTTTGAGGTGAGAACTGCTGCAATTGTGGTGCGCCGTTTATGGCGCAGATTCGGCCTGATAGCAACCGCGGCGCTCGTGTCTGGTTCCATGCTGTGGATGTACGCGCAGGAACGCCCGAACTTTCGCGTCAAGGTCGACATGGTCGTCCTCAGCTTCACAGTGACCGACAATAAGGGCCGCTATGTGAATAACCTGAAGCACAAGGATTTCAAAATCCTCGAGGACGGCATTATGCAGAAGGTCAACACCTTCGCGGAGGGCAATAAGGCTCCGCTGCTGGTGAAGACCGATGGCACGACTCAGCCGCTGAATCCTGCTTCGCTCGAAGGGTCGGGTGGCATACGTTCCGAAACGTTCACCGGCACCAACGTCTTCGTGCTGTTCGATACGAGCAACTACATGTATCGCGGTTTCGTGTATGCATCCGACGCGATCGCCGACTTCATACGCGGCCTCGACCGTGCGGATTCGGTGGCCGTTTATACCTACTCGCGCAATCTTTCCCGCGCGGCGAATCTGACCAAGGAACGCTCAGACGCTATTACCGGGCTGAAGCGCGCGGTGGCGGGCGACGACTCAGCTCTCTATAATGCCCTGCTGCTGACGCTGCGCGATGCCGCGAAAGTCCCAGGGCGAAAGGTCGTGATCGTGTTCTCGAATGGACCCGACAATGCGAGCATGGTCGCCCCCGACGACGTCCGCGCCGTGGCCGAGGACGAAGGCATCCCGATCTATGTAATTTCGACTAACGAAGTGAACAAGGATCCCATTTCGAGCGGAGTCTTCAAGCGGATGACTTCCCAAACCGGCGGCCGTTCGTACTTCGCGAAGACTTGGCAGAAGCAGGTTGAAGCGTTTGAATCGATACGCGAGGATCTGGGGAATTCTTATACGATCACTTACTATCCGCAACCGAATCCAAACGAAGGATTTCGCAAACTGAGCGTCGAGGTTACGACCGATATTGGCAGGAAATATCGCATTCAATGCCGTCCTGGATACCGGCCCCGTTCTGGTTTCTAACCGTGAGTACTGAGTCGTACTGAAAAATAAGGATTCCGCCGATTGGTGCTTTGAGTGCTATAAAAGATACTAAGGGTTACAGTGGAGAAACTGGAGACGCAGCCCGCAGCAGTCCAAGTTGAACAGCCGAGCTCTGTAGAGGCGCGCCGGTGTGTCTGCCCGGTCTGCCGGTCGCGGGATGTTTGGAAGTGGGGAAGGCCTACTTTGATCGACCGGCTCTCGCAGAGCTTCTTTGGACGGTCACCCTTGCGCTGCCGTCGCTGCGGCCACAAGTTTCGCCGAAAAGTGATCTTCGGCCAGCTCACGTAACTTCTTCTTCCAACACTCACATGGTTAAAAATTTCATGGATTTGACCGGCCGCGTTGCGGTCGTCGTCGGCGGTACTTCGGGTATTGGTCGCACACTCGCCGTCGGACTCGCCGAGGCAGGTGCGGACGTCGTCGCATCCGGCCGCCGCCAGAATCTCGCCGATGAGGTCGCCGCGCAGATCGAAGGCCTTGGACGCCAGACGCTCGCTCAAACAGTCAACATTCAGGATCGTGCGTCTGTCGACGCTTTGCGCGATGCCGTGCTGGCCAAGTTCGGCCACGTGGACATCCTCTTGAACGCCGCGGGCCAGACGCACAAGAAGCCCACTGCGGAGGTGGATGAGGCGTCGTGGGCCCAGGTTCTGGACGTCAACCTCACCGGCACGTTGCGGACTTGCCAGTCGTTCTACCAGGCTCTGGTCAAGAGCGGCCATGGACGCGTCATCAACATCGCGTCGCTGAGCTCGTTCGTCGCCCTCTATCAAGTGGCGGCGTATTGTGCGTCAAAAGCCGCCGTCCTCACGTTGACGAAGAATCTCGCCATCGAATGGGCGAAGGATGGCGTGTGTGTCAACGCGATTTCACCCGGCGTCTTTCCGACAGAGTTGAACGCCTCGCTGTTGAACGGCACCGAGCGTGGACGCGAATTCATCTCTCGCACTCCGATGCGCCGTTTTGGACGAACGGAAGAATTGATCGGCGCGGCAGTCCTGCTGGCGTCGGACAGTGCGAGTTTTCTCACCGGCCAATCGATCGCGGTCGACGGAGGATTCCTCGCCGCCGGTGTCACGACGTAGTTCGCCGATTCGCGTAAAAAAATTCTTTGCGTACCCGCCGTTTTGCGTTACATTGAATTTGCAAAACGATGGAATCTGTCCTCGAGCTTCGCGAGGTTTCGAAGCACTACCCAACCCACCGCGCCGTTGACGGCGTATCGCTCTCGATCGAACGCGGATCCCTTTACGGCCTGCTCGGACCTTCCGGATGCGGCAAGACTACTACACTCCGGCTCATCGCCGGATTCGATGATCCGACCAGCGGCGACATTCTTCTAAACGGCTCGAGCCTCGTGCCGTTGAAGCCATATCAGCGCAACGTCAACACCGTTTTTCAAAGCTACGCGCTGTTCCCACACATGAGCGTCCGCGCGAACATCGAGTTCGGACTCAAACGCAAGGGCATCACCGATCTCGACGCGCGAGTCCGCCGCGTCGTGGATCTCGTGCAGCTCAACGGCAAGGAATCGCGCCTTCCCGCCGAGCTCTCCGGTGGGGAGAAGCAGCGCGTTGCACTGGCGCGTTCGCTCGTGCTGGAGCCGGAAGTCCTGCTGCTCGACGAGCCGCTGTCGGCGCTCGATCCCAATCTGCGCAAGCAAGTCCGCACGGAGTTGAAGGATGTCCAGCGCCGCACCGGCATCACCTTCGTCATCGTCACGCACGACCAGGAGGAAGCACTCTCGCTCTGCGATCGCATCGCTGTCATGCACCAAGGCAAGGTCGAACAAATCGGCACTCCCGAGGATATTTACCTGCGGCCTCGCACCCGATTCGTCGCGGAGTTCCTTGGCGCAATGAATTGGTTCAACGGCATCGGTGTGCGGCCGGAGTCCACGAGAATGACGAGATCGGCGGCGGCGGCGAGTTCCGTGCAGGCGATCGTCGAGTCGAGTATGTTCCTCGGGCATTGCGTGCAAGTCCGCGCGCGTACGAAGGAAGGCGCAGTGGCGATTGCGGAAATCCCACGGACAGGGAATCACTTCGTACCTGGCGATTCTGTGGACGTTTCGTGGGATCACAACGACCAGATCGAGGTCGTGTAACTAGAAATGAAACGCCTACGCGCGATCTTCCTCGCGCCTGCCCGCACCATTAATTTCGTTCTCTTCCTTGCGCCGATGGCGATCGTGCTCGCCTACAGCCTCCTGTCGCGCGGAGTCTACGGCGGCGTCGAACGCCCATGGACATTCGAAAGTTACACGCGTCTCATCGATCCGCTATACGGCGGCATTCTGCTACGATCGTTCTGGATTTCTGTCCTCTCGACAGGTGTGTGCCTCGTCCTCGGCTTCCCGATGGCGCTGTTCATCGCCCGATCGGGAGCGCGCCGGAACCTCTATCTGAACCTCGTGATGCTGCCATTCTGGACGAGCTTCCTCGTGCGCACCTATGCCTGGATGTTCCTGCTGCGCGACACGGGCCTCATCAACACGGTGCTCCAATCGCTCGGCATCATTCACGAACCTCTGCCGCTGCTCTACAACGACGGCGCGGTCATTCTCGGGCTCGTGTACGGCTATCTGCCGTTCATGATCCTGCCGTTATACACAACGCTCGAGAGGCTCGACAAGAGTCTGCTCGAAGCGTCGGCGGATCTCGGTGCGACACCGTTCGTGACACTGACGCGCATCATCATTCCGCTCTCCGCACCCGGCATCCGCGCCGGATCGATCCTCGTCTTCATCACCTGCCTCGGCGCGTATCTGACGCCCGATCTGTTAGGAGGGAGCAAGACGGTCATGATCGGGAACGTCATCCAGAATCAGTTCACCTCGGCGCGTGATTGGCCCTTCGGCGCCGCGGCCTCGCTCGCTTTGATGGCGCTCGTGATGGTGATGCTGCTCGTCGTTCTGCGCCGCGACAAGGAGCAGATGTTATGAAGCAACGCGCGCTTGGCTTTTATGCGGTCCTCGTCTACGCGTTCCTCCACGTGCCGTTGCTGGTGCTGGCAGTGTTCAGCTTCAACTCGTCAAAATTCACTGTGTGGAAGGGCTTCTCGCTCGACTGGTACAAGGCCGCCTTCCACGATGCAGGACTTGTCGAGGCCGCTGTCAACAGCCTGATTATCGCGACCGTCGCATCGCTGCTAGCGACCATCGCGGGCACGCTCTGCGCCTACGGACTGTGGAAACGCTCGGCGCCGATCCTTTCGAATTCGCTCTATCTTTCGCTCGTCACTCCCGAGATCGTCACCGGCATCTCGCTGCTCGCGCTGTTTCAGTGGATGTTCCGATTCCTGAAGATTCAACTCGGAATGCACACGGTCATCCTCGCGCATATCGCCTTCACGCTCGCGTATGTTGTCATTGTAGTGATGGCTCGTCTGCGCACGTTCGATCCCGCGCTCGAGGAAGCCGCCATGGATCTCGGTGCAACCGAATGGCAAGCCTTTCGCCAGGTGACGCTTCCTTCGATTCTGCCTGGAGTGCTCGCCGCCGGCCTGCTTGCGTTCACGGTGTCGATCGACGACTACGTCATCACGAGCCTCGTGGCCGGAGTCGATTCGGAAACTCTGCCGATGGTGATTTTCCAAATGGCCCGACGCGGCGTCAGTCCAGTCGTCAACGCGATCTCGACGTTGATCGTGATCGCCCTCGGCGGACTCATCCTCCTTTCGGAGCGTATCCAACGATGAACCGCCGAACTTTTCTGATGAGTGCGGCGGCCGGTACTCTCACGGCTTGCAGCAGCCGCAATGCAAGACGCCTCAACGTCATGAATTGGGGCGACTACATCTCGCCCAACACGATCTCGAATTTCGAGCGCGAGTTCCAAGTGCGCGTCCGCTACGCGACCTATGAGAACAACGAGGAGCTCTTCGGCAAGATCATGTCCGGCAACTCCGGCTGGGATGTGGTCTTCCCGACGCACAACCGGATCGATCCTCTGCGCGACATGAACCTCATCGCGCCGCTCGACCACGCGCGTCTCACGAACGTTCAAAATCTCTTCGCCCGCTTCAAGAATCCCGTGTGGGATCGCAACCTCGACTGGAGCATCCCGTACATGTGGACGACCAGCGGCATCGGCTACAACCGCGTGAAATACTCGCCCGCGCCGACGTCATGGAGGGATCTGTGGCGCCCTGAAACCAAGGGAAAGATGACGATGCTCGACGACATCGACGACGTCTTCGGAGCTGCGCTTGCGAAGCTCGGGCTCGACTACAACTCAGCGAACGCTGATGATCTGAGGAAGGCGCAACGCGAACTGATCGCGCAGAAGCCGCTCGTCCGCGCGTACATCAGCACCGAGGCGCGCGATCAGATGGTGGCCGGCGATGTCCTCATCTGCGAGACCTTCGCGACGACCGCGCAGCTCGCCATCGACGGGAACCCGGATCTCGCGTATGTGCTGCCGAAGGAACCGTACGCCGCTTATTGCGACTGCGCGGTGATTCTGAACGAATCGAAGCGCCGCGAACTCGCGCACGAATTTCTGAATTTCATTTTGCGCCCCGACGTCAGCGCTGAAATCGCGCAGACGATCCGCACGGCGACGCCGAATGAAAAGGCGTTCGTGCTCTTGCCGAAGTCGACGCAGGAATCACAGACGCTCTATCCCGACGCTGCAACGCTCGCCCGCGCAGAGTGGCCGCTCACGTTGCCACCGGCGATTGTCCGGCTACGCGATCGTTTGTGGACGGAAGCGAAGGCCGCCTAACGTTTCGTTTTTCGTTTCTTGGCCGGTGGTTCGACGGGGGCCAGAGGTTGCGGCGGTGCGTTCATCCCAATGAAAGCCGCGATCAAGACGACTGGGCACACCTGTACGAACAGCCGTGTGAGAGACGTTTGCAGTTGCCAGCTCAAGTCGTTTGGCGTGATCACGTAGACGGCAAAATATCCAAGCAGGAGGGCGCAGGCGATCCCCGCGCAGAACAACCCGTCTCGCATTTGGCGCGCGTCGAATCGCAACATCAACGCGAGGACCATCAGTGGCAGCAACGCATGATACCAACCGATGTTCCATCCGATGGCTTCCTTCACCATCGTGAACGCCACGACTTCCCAGCGGCCGAAATCGAATAGCGCGGCGAGCGGTGACGCTCCGCTCACGATCGAGTGCGTGCCTCGTGCGATGACGAGCTTGAACGTCAATGCGAGAATCGCGCACGGCGCTGCACCACAGCAAAAGCGTGCCAATGCGCTTCGCTTCCACACTGCGACGGCCACCAGCATCACTGCAAGAAACAGCAGTCCTTCGTCCTTCGTCCACGCCGCGAAGCCTGCGAATACTCCAGCGAGGATCGGACGCTCCAGCAGTGCGAATAGCACCGCGCCCGCCATAAAACACGCGAGCGGAACGTCGGCGTATTGACTCGACGCCTCGGTCAAAAGAGCCGGGATGCCCATCAGGCACAATCCCGCTAGCAGTCCCAGAGTCGGTCCTCGTAGTGCTGCGATCCCGCCAGTCACGAGAAGAACCAGCGCGAGAAAAAACACGAATGCGGCAGCGATTGGCGCAACGTCAGATATGACTCCTGAATCCGTCCACCAACTCGCGATGAGGCCCGACAACAGCAAGGGATACTCGGGATGCGTGAAGTTCAGCATCGGCGACCAGGCTCTCGACGCCAATCCCCCGCCCGCAGCAAGGAACTTCGCGCGAAGATTCCAGATGCTCCACGCGTCCCAATTACCTTGCGGATTCGCGTCCCACGCCTTGCTCATGGCGTTGGTGACGATGAGCAGCGACAATGCAAAAGCGATCCACAGGAACGGCAGATACGGTGGCCGAGGCAACGGTTGATAGACGGGTTGATTACCGCGTCGCCGCCAACAATCGTACGAAAACGCCGCCAGCAGCATCAGCCGGAGAATCAATCCTACTGGCGCCGGCACGGAATGAAGCAGGAAGAACAAGCACGAGGTCAGCCCCATGCCGCACGCTGCGCCCGCCCCGAGCACCAGGAACCACACGGACCAACGCGGCGCCTGCCGCAACTCGCCGAGCCGTGCGAACCGGATCATCAGCACGCAACCCAGCGCGATGCTCAACAGGATCGAGGCGATCGCACCCATCTACTGTCTCGCCTCTTTTCGAAACAGCACGATGCCGTTGCCGAAATCTCGCACGACACGCAGCGCGTGCTGCTTTCCGATCGCGGTGTAGTCACCAGGCTTTGTGAAGTTTCCCAGCACGAGGTCGAGCGCGTCGGTCTTCTGCAGCAATCGCGGCGCAAGCGCATATTGCGCGGCGAAGAACATCGTGGATCCGACCGTGCTTTCCGTCGGAACATCGGTCAGGTAACCGAGAATCGCATCGGCTGGCACAGCAGCCCGGAAGTCCGCGAGCCTAGCCGACTGCTCGGCAACTTTGTAGACATCGGGTGAATCGCGTTGATACGCCGTCTCGGCGCCCCAATACTGGATGGCACCCAGAACCGCGAGCGCGGCGGACGCGATGACCGCGCCGTTCACCAGATTCGGAGACGATGGCATGTGTACTTCAAAATTTTACTGCACCGGACCCGGAGTCCACCCGCTAAAATGAGACTTCATCATGAAAATCGCTTTGGGACAAATCAATCCCACCGTTGGCGACCTGCCCGGCAATGCGCGCCTCATGCTCGAATTCGCCGAGCGCGCAGCGGCTGCGAAGGCCGATATCATTGCCTTCCCTGAGCTTTCTCTCACTGGCTATCCGCCTCGCGATCTGGTCGAAAAACCCTCCTTCCTCGAACGCGTCGAAGACCAGTTGCAAGAACTCGCCACGCGGACTGCCGGCCTCAAGACATCTCTCGTCGTTGGCTACGCCGGCAAGGTTGTATCGCCTACCGGCAAGCGGGCTCTCAACAGCGCCGCCGTCATCGACCGGGGCCAGATCGTTTTCCGGCAAAGCAAGATGCTGCTGCCCACGTATGACGTGTTCGATGAAGCTCGCTATTTCGTGCCGGCGGAGCAGGAGCAGCTTCTCACTTTGAACGGCCAACGCATCGCGCTCACCATCTGTGAGGACGCCTGGAACGACCGCACGTTTTGGAAGCATCGCCGCCTTTATAAACGCGACCCGGTCGAGGAACTCTACGAGCAAGGCGCCGGCATCCACATCTGCATCAACGCCTCGCCTTACACAATGGACAAGCGCGAACTGCGCCGCCGTATGTATCGCGCTACTGCGCGCCGGTTCGAGATCCCGGTCGTTTACGTCAACCAAGTCGGAGGCAACGATCAACTGGTCTTCGACGGCTCGAGCTTCGCTCTGAACGCGAGCGGCGACATCATAGCGTCCGCTAAATCTTTCGAAGAGGATCTCGTCTTCTGCGACGCAGAGAGCGGCGCGGGAGAACTTCATCGGCCAGGAACGAACGATCCGGATGCCGAAGTCGAAGCTGTCTACGACGCGCTCGTCCTTGGCACCGGCGACTATATTCGCAAGTGCGGATTTTCACGCGCCCTGATCGGCCTCAGCGGTGGCATTGATTCCTCGATCACAGCGCTTGTCGCAGTCGACGCGATCGGACGCGAGAACGTCACCGGTGTCGCAATGCCCGGCCCCTACTCATCCGCCCACAGCATCCGCGATGCCAAAGAAATGGCCGAAAAGCTGGGCATACGCTTCGAAACCATCTCGATCAACGGCGCGTACGAGCAATTTCTGACGACGCTCGGGCCCGTCTTTGCAGACGCCAAAGAGGACGTCACGGAAGAAAATCTGCAGTCGCGCCTGCGCGGCGTCACCCTCATGGCGCTCTCGAATAAATGGGGCGCGCTGGTCCTCACGACCGGCAACAAGAGCGAACTCGCGGTCGGATATTGCACCCTCTACGGCGATATGTGCGGTGGACTCGCGGTCATCTCGGACGTCCCGAAAACACTCGTCTACAAGCTCTCACGCATCGCCAACAGGCGCCATCCCGGAGCCATCCCCGAGTCCGTTTTCACGAAGCCGCCGTCCGCTGAGCTGCGCCCCGATCAGAAGGATACCGACTCACTTCCCGAATACGACGTGCTCGATGCGATCCTCAAAGCGTACATCGAGGATCTCAAGGGTCCACGTCAAATCGCTTCCGAATTGAAACTGCCGCTCGCTCTGGTGCGCGATATCGTCAACAAAGTCGACCGCAACGAATACAAGCGCCAGCAAGCGGCTCCCGGTCTGAAGGTCACATCGAAGGCCTTCGGCATCGGCCGGCGCGTCCCCATCGCCCAACGGTTTTCAGAATAGGGATTAAAACAAGATGCTCAAGAAATGGTTGTTCGTGATTCCGGCGACTCTCGGTCTGGCCCTGATCGTCACTTCCCAGCCCGTCAAGCAACTCGTCGCAGGCGTGCAGGAGGACGGCAGCGCGATCCTTCCCAATGGCTGGCGCGTGAAGGCCGCCGGATCCCAAATTGCGCTCGACACCTTTCCGATGGCGAGTGCACTATCGAAAAACGGGCGTTTCCTCGCAGTCTTGAACGGAGGCTACAAACCGCCGAGCATCGAGATTCTCACGGCCGACACGCTTACTCAAGTCGCCAAAGTCCCGCTCGAGGACGGATGGCTCGGCTTGCAGTTTTCACCCGATGGCAAATTCCTCTATGCAGGCGGAGCCTCGCGCGCGAACGTTCAGGAATTCGCATTTGATAATGGCAAGCTCACGCCGAGCCGCACGTTCACGATTGTCCCCGAAGCGGATCGCAAGTATACCGACTTCATCGGCGATGTCACGACTTCGCCCGATGGACATCTCATTTACGCCGCCGACGTGTTCCACAACCAGATCGTCGTCATCAATCCTCAATCAGGCCGCGTGATCGAGAAATTCAAAACAGGCCGCCGTCCCTATCGCATCCTTTTTCATCCCGATGGCGAGACGTACTTCGTTTCCAGTTGGGCGGATGGCACGATCTATCAGCACCGCGCATCGAACGGCGAGTTAGTCAACAGGATCGGAGTCGCTCCGCATCCGACCGACATACTGCTCAGCAATCGCAAGCCTGAAAACACCGGCGATGCGGATGACGACGCCAAATGGAAGTTTCGCTTGTTCGTCACCGCGGCCAATACGAATCAGATTTTTTCGATCGGTGTGTCGGAATCGAAGGAACTGCATCTGCTCGAGTCAATCAATGTGGCAATGTCGCCTCGCCAGCCTGCGGGAATGACTCCGACGGCGCTCGCTCTCTCGCCCGATCAGAAGAAGCTCTACGTCGTCTGCTCGGATGCGAACGCCGCCGCAGTCGTCGACTTGAATGATTCGAAGAGCCGCGTCGCCGGCTTCGTTCCGACGGGATGGTATCCGACTGCCGCGCGCGTAATGGCCGATGGACGCCTCATCGTTCTTAACGGACGCGGCTCGCGCAGCTACCCGAATCCCAAGGGTCCGAACCCATTTCGCAAGAACTCGCCTGTGCATTCCGGAATCGATTCCATTCAATATGTAGCCGCCATACAGGTCGGCTCCGCATCCGTCATTCCACCTTTCGACGACGATCAACTCGACAAGTATTCGAAGGAGGTCTACGCAAATTCTCCTTACCGCGACGATCTTCTGGACGATGCGCGCGTCCCCGCTGGCAATCCAATTCCCACGCGTCCGGCAGATAAGACGCCCATTGAGAATGTGATCTTCATCCTCAAGGAGAACCGCACCTACGATCAGGTCCTCGGCGGAATTGGCAAGGGCAACTCGGATGCATCGCTGGTGCTGTTCGACGAGAAGGCCGCGCCCAACCATTACAAGCTCGCTCGTGAATTCGTACTGTTCGACAACTTCTACGTCAACGCCGATGTCAGTGCCGACGGGCACAACTGGTCGACAGCCGCGATCGCCCCTGACTACGTGCAAAAGATGTGGCCCAACAGCTATGCCGGGCGCCGCAAGCATTACGACTATGAAGGCGGAGAGCCCGCCGCGCTGCCGCCTGCCGGCTATCTGTGGAACAACGCCCTACAAGGCGGCGTGACGATCCGCAACTATGGATTTTGGACTGCTGCGAAACCTAAGGCTGACCCCGATGGCGATCAGGTGGCGCTGGTCAAGGATCCCGCGCTTGCGCCGTATACGAACATGAAATACCGTGGGTTCGATCTCGACTTCAAAGACGTTGACCGCGCCCAGATCTTCATCTCGGAACTGCACGAATTTGAGCAGAAGGGCGAGATGCCCAAGCTCATCTTCATGCGCATCGGCAACGATCACACCTCAGGCACGGCGCCCGGAAAGATTGCGCCGCTGTCGTCGTTCGCCGATAACGACGCCGCGCTGGGGATGATCGTCGAGGCTGTTTCCAAATCGAAATTCTGGCCGAAAACTGCAATCTTCGTTATGGAAGACGACGCACAGAACGGCGCCGATCATGTCGACTCCCACCGTTCGCCTGCCTTCGTCATATCGCCTTACGTTCGCCGCGGAGCTATCGATTCCACTTTCTACAATCAGACGTCGGTGTTGCGGACCATGGAACTGATTCTCGGCCTTCGTCCGATGACGCAGTTCGATGCCGCCTCGCGCCCGATGTGGACGGCCTTTCAGCCCGTTCCCGACACGCGTCCCTACACCGCTGAAAAGCCGCGCCGTTCGCTCGATGAAAGAAATCCCCAACAAAGCGGCACTTCCGAACGCAGCGCGAAGATGGATTTCTCCGAAGCCGATCTCAACGATGATGACGAACTGAACGACATCCTCTGGCGCGCAATTAAACGATCGGAGCCCCCGGTACCAGTACGAAGCTTCTTCGGGCACTAGGCCAAACTAACAGCGTTTCAGTACTCCTGTCAGGTTCCGGTAGGCACGGATTCCCGGTAAAAAAGGATGTACCCGAATTGGAGGGCACATCAACTTGAACGAGAAACTGCTAGGAATTCTATCCATTGCCGCGCTCGCAGGAAGCGGCCTCGCTGAAGCTGGAAACGTCACGTTGCGTCACGACATGACCTCGGGAGTGGCCATCACATCAAAGGAAGTGTTGACCTGCGCCAATGTCGCATGTGACGGAGCGAATCAACGCCCGTTCAATCTCACCAATCTGCAGACGCCCGTGAGTGACGCCCCCGGCGGCGCGGTCGTGCTGACGTCCGACTTCGCGGCGATCCTGAATTCCGGATCGGATATGACACACCTGAGCTCTTTGCTCAGCCTTGATACGGCCGCGGGAGCAACCAACGAAGCATCGTCCGACGTTCGCATGATCTCATCGGGCGGTGGTTCGGACATCGGGAGCTTCGCGCTCAACGGCAACCAGATCATGGGCGTGCCTGGCGCGTCCTCGATGATGTCGGAATCGTCAATGTCGCAAGCGAAATATTCCGACCCCATCGTGTCGGCCTCTTTCAATTCGATGGTGGCTGGAATCGTCCTGAACACACAGGTCGTCGCGCCGTCGTCATCCTCTTCGTCATCAACGAACAATCAATCTTCTACTTCCAATTCGAATAACAACAGCAGCACTTCGCCCGTAGGCGCCCTGCTGCCCAACGCTCTCGCGGATGTCACGAACGACACGCCCACGGGCTCGAACACTGGCGGCGTTCACGTGAATTTCAGCAGCAGTTCGTCCTCACCTTCGAGCGCGGCAAGCTTTGCAGCCGGGCCGTCGTTTATGGGGCAGGGTCCAACCAGTGACGCTCCCGAGCCGGGCGCGGACCTGTTGATCGGCGCCGGATTGATCGCCGCCGGAGTCTTCTCTCGCGTAAGCCGTCAGGGCAAACAATAATTCTTACTGAGCCAGCGCGGTATTTCCGCGCCTGTTAGACGGGGCGTTTTCGAACGCCCCTTTTCTGTTACGATAGTCGCCTCCGATGACCGGTGAACTCGGGCATTACCGCATCGAAGTACAGTTGGGCTCCGGTGGTATGGGAGCGGTGTTCCGCGCGATCGACCTTCGCGACAATCGCGTGGTCGCGCTGAAGACCCTGCTTGCCTCGACGCTCAAAGACGTTGAACAGCGGCAGCGCTTTCAGCAGGAAGCCCGGCTTGCGTCCTCTCTTACCCATCCGAATATCGTCACGATTTTTGAGGTAGGAACCGCGCAGTTGGCGGGCGAGTCCGTCGACTACATCGCGATGGAATTGATCGATGGAGAGACGCTCGACAAACTCTCTCCCACTGGCCAGCCGCTGCCGGAGCTCGATGCGATTTCCTACGGCATTCAGATCGCACATGGCCTCGCCGCCGCTCATGCGGCCAACATCATCCATCGTGATTTGAAGCCATCGAACGTCATGGTGTCGCGCGATGGCGTGGTGAAGATCCTCGACTTCGGATTGGCGAAGTGGGCCGATCCGATCGAGCCCGATGCGTATAGTGAAACGCGCAGTGTGCAACTCGGCCTCACCATGGCCGGCAGCATCATTGGCTCTGTCGCGTACATGTCGCCGGAGCAAGCCGAAAGCAAGCCACTCGACACGCGAACTGATATCTTTTCCTTCGGATCCGTTCTGTATCGGATGGCCTCGGGCCAGGATCCTTTCAAAGGCGCGTCGCCGGTCGCGACCCTCTCCGCGGTGCTGTTGAAGGATCCCGATCCAATCTCCGACATGGTTCCTGGTGTGAGCCCCGGACTCGAAACCATCATTCGCAAATGCCTTCGGAAGGAACCTTCGAAGCGCTGGCAGTCGATGGCCGATCTTGGTTTGTCTCTTGAGGAATTGCGCGAGGAACTGATTCGCCCGCGCGATCCGCCCTCACTAGTGGTTGTGCCACCGGCGCCCGCGAATACGCGCCGCCAGTGGCTCATGGCAGGTGCTGGCTTGCTCGTAGGACTCACTCCCGCCGCCTATCTCGCGACTCGCCGTAAACAACCGGCTACGTTCCAACGCCTCACCTTCCGCCGCGGCGACATTCTTTCCGCGCTGTTCGCGCCGCGTGGCGAAATCGTTTATACCGCCCACTGGGATGGATCGCCGCAAGCCACCTACTCATCTCTGCCCGGATCACGCGAAGCTCGCGACTTGGGCTTGCCCTCCGGCACGATCATGGGCATCAACTCGAGTGGCGAGGCGCTGATCCGCACGGGCGATGGCGAGACCGGCACGCTGATCCGCATCGGACTCGGCGGCGGCGCCGCGCGATCAGTCCTCAACGATGTGTTCGAAGCGAAATGGGGTCCTGACGGAGATTCGATTGCTGTTGTGCGAGCCGTCGATGGGAAGCCGAGGCTCGAGTATCCAATCGGCACGCTGCTCTATCAAACCGAGATGCGCCCGCCGTGCTGGGTGCGCGTGCATCCGTCGAGCGGAATGGTCGCGTTCTTCGATTACGACACCGAAGTCGGCGACTATGATTTGAAGACCGTCGACTCCTCGCGCCAGGTCAAGACGCTCTCACGCGGATGGCGTACTGTGGGCCGCCTCGCTTGGAGTCCTGATGGCAAGGAGGTTTGGATGTCCGCGGGACGGCCCGGCGAAAATCCGTGGCTCACTGCAGTCACTCGCGAAGGGGTCGAACGCACGATGGCGCAGCTTCCCGGCTTCATGCTGCTGCATGACGTCGCGCCTGACGGATCCTTGCTCGTTGCTGCCGTGCGATCGAAAATTGCCATCCATGGCCACGGCTCTTTGTCGAAGAATGATCTCGACCTCTCGTGGTTCGACGCCTCGATGGTGTACGACATCACGCCCGATGGAACGGAAGTTTTGTCTGTCGAACTGGCTTACGGCGAAGGGCGGAATTCGGCAATCTATTTGAAGAAGACTGACGGCTCAGCGTCGGTGAGAATTGGCTACGGCAACCGCCCCGCGTTGTCGCCGGATGGCAAGTCGATCGTCTGCATCTTCCGCCAGAACAACAATTCTGTTCTCAAAATTTTGCCCGCGGGTGCAGGCGAAGAGAAGACGTTGTCGACAGGCGGAATGAAGTATGACTACGCGGAATGGTTCCCTGATCAACAGCGTCTGCTGGTCACCGCCAGCGGCCCTGGCAAACCTCCTCGAACTTATTGGCGGCCGATCGCCGGCAACGATCTGCATCCAGTGACTCCAGAGGGTGTGAGAGCCTCGAGGATCTCTCCTGATGGCCGTTGGGCAGTCGGAGTGACCGAAGGAAAATTCCGCCTTTTTCCCATAGAATCGGGCACTCCGCGCGATCTCGGACCTGCGCACCGCGGCGAGATTCCGCTCCGCTGGACTGCCGATGGCAAGGGATTTTACATCGCCCATCCGCATGCGAATTCAGTCGAGATTTCGTTGCGCGACGCGACCAGCGGAGGAGACCGGCTCATACGCGAGATTCCTTATCCGGAAGAAGGCGCGGAGTTCTATTCGCTCGCGATTTCTCCCGATGCGAAATGGTACGCGTTCTCGTATCAGAAGGATCTCGCCGAGCTCTACGTCGCGCGCGGCATCAAGTAACTATAGATCCTTGACGCGGCGCAACCCGTTCGCTACTCGCGCCGCTTCCTCGAACGCGCGCGCGAACTCATCCCGATAGAAGGCCGACTGCGTTTCGGTGAAGCGGCTCAGGAATGCCGCGAGCGCCTGCTCGATCGGCTCGCGATTCGTCACAAAGATGTCGTGCCACATATCGAATGGACTCTGCGCGATCCGCGTCATGTCGAGCAGCGCAGGCCCCGCCACTCGCGAGGCGCTCGCAACCGGCGCGAGCGTATTCGCGAGGATTGTCGACAGAATCTGCGGAAGGTGCGAGGTATGAGCGACCAACCTGTCATGCTCCTCAGGCTCGAGGATCGTCACGATCGCGCCGAAGCTTTCGATCTGCGCGCGCAGCCAGTCCTGCTTCGCGTCAGAGGCCGTTGTGGGCGTCAGAATATAATTGCGTCCGCGGAACAGATCGGCATCCGCAGCGGCTACGCCGCGCGTCTCCTTGCCTGCCATCGGATGTCCTCCGATGAACTGGCAATCCTTCAGCGCGCCCGCTGCCTCGCAAATTCGCGCCTTCGTACTTCCCGCGTCCGTCACGAGCGCTCCCGGTTTCGGCCGCAAGCGTCCGACAACTTCGATGATTTGCAGGATCGGCTGCGCGAGATAAATGACGTCCGCCTCGGCTTGGGCTCGCTCGAGCGTGACGCCTTCATCAATCACTCCGAGCCGCACCGCTTCGGCGATTGTGCGCTCGGAACTCACGCCCAGAATGCGCCCAGAAAATCCAGCCTTGCGCAGCGCGAGCGCGAAGGATCCGCCGATCAAACCAACGCCGGCAATCGCGACGACTTGCATTTTTACATCGTCCGGCCGACGACCGCGGCGATCAGTTTGCACTGACGCATCATTTCTTCGAATTGCTCCGGCTTCAGCGTTTGCGCGCCATCGCTGACGGCGCGGTCCGGATCGTGGTGGACCTCGACCAGCAATCCGTCGGCCCCCGCCGCCACCGCCGCACGGGCCAGCGGAGCAACATACTCACGTCGTCCAGTACCATGCGAAGGATCGCCCAGGATGGGCAAGTGCGACAGCCGCTTCACAACCGGGATCGCGGAAATATCCATCGTGTTGCGCGTGGCCGTTTCGAACGTCCGTATGCCGCGCTCGCACAGGATCACGTCGTAATTCCCGCCCGCCAAAATATACTCGGCCGACAGCAGCAGTTCTTCGATCGAGGCCGAGAGTCCACGCTTCAGCACGGTCGGCTTGCGCGTATTTCCGACCGCCCGCAGCAGGTTGAAGTTCTGCATATTGCGTGCGCCGACCTGCAAAATGTCCACATAATCGAGCATCAGCGGCAGTTGCGACTGATCCATCACTTCACTCACCACGAGCAGATCGTGCCTGTCCGCCGCCTTGCGGATCAGCTTCAAACCTTCTTCGCCCATGCCTTGAAAACTGTACGGCGACGAGCGCGGCTTGAATGCCCCGCCGCGAATCACGCGCGCACCGTTCTTGGCCGCGATCTCCGCCGCCATCTCGATCTGCTGCTCATTCTCAATGCTGCACGGACCCGCCATCGCCACGACGCGATTGCCGCCGATCTCGACGTCCTTGATTTTGACGATCGTCCCGCCCGGCTTGAAATGACGGCTCGCCAGCTTGTACGCGGAAACGATCCGATGGCATTCCTTCACTCCATCGAGCACTTCGAAACTGGCGGGATCAAAATCCTCGACCGGTCCCACGCCGCCGAGCACGGTATGCATCACGCCGGTCGAACGATGCACCGTGAACCCCATGTTCACGAGCCGGTCGATGACGTTCTGTACCTGTTGGTCGCTGGCCCCTTCTTGCATGACAACTAGCATGATTTCCTTTTTCCTTCGACCTCGGTCAGGTCGATTCCTCGTGCCCCGCTTGCATACGCTGCTGCTGAATCGATCGCATCTCGTCGATGATCCGCTCAAATACGCGCTTCACAGCTTCGTTCGTTAGAGGCCCCGCGTTGTTCGAAGTGATGTTGTGAAAGACCTGCTCTTCCCGGCGCGGCTCATAAATCGGCAACGTCAGAGTCTGCTTCACGCGCCCGATTTGCTCGACGATCCGCGTCCGCTCATTCAACAATTCGAGCAGTTTCAAGTCGACCGCATCGATGCGCGTACGGCACTCGGCGAGCTGCTTGAGTCCCCAATCACTTTCCATACTTCAATCTCCGCGTGAACGTCTCGAGTCCCGCTTCCAATTGCGGATCGGCCGCGTGTTCCCCGATGTACCGCACGATCGCGCTGCCAACGACAGCCGCGCCGCACTGTGAGGCGATCGACGCGAATTGCTCATGCGTCGAGATGCCGAATCCGACCGCTAGGGGCAGGCTCGTGTGCCTCCGCACCGCCGCGATCAGCGGAGCCACTGATGCCGAAATCGATTGCTGTTCGCCCGTCACGCCCGTC